>PMSW01000127.1 GCA_003168215.1 Actinomycetota bacterium | reverse complement strand
CCTCGTCTTCCGCGACCAGCCGGCCGGCCCGGGACTCCTGGTCACCATCCGCCAGCGAGCCGTCCGCGGGGAGATCCGCGTCGGCATAAGGCTCCACGTCAGGCACTTCCTCGGCGAGCAGCTGGTCCAGTGACTCGCCCGCCCGTTCCTCCGCCAGCGTGGTGCCGAAGCCCTCTCCGGCCGACCACCGATCCGGCGGCACGATCCCCTGGTCCAGGGGGTCGTCGCCGGGGTCACCATCGAGTGTGTCCGACGCGTCCAGCGTGCCGTCATCTTCGAGTTCATTTTCGTCAATATCGGATGACGGGTCGTAATTCTCGTCAGGCATGACGGGTGCTCACCCTCCTCCGCTGTTTCGGCAGGCAGCCCGCTGAACGGGCGCCGCGTCCGGCCAGGCTAGCGAGGACGGTGACTCATGCTCCGGCCGGCACCTGTTGCGGCGTCTGCCGGGGGCGAAGGCCGCCTGCCGGTCACCGGCGCGGGCCAGCCCTCGTTAGGGTGGCAAGGTCGGCAGCGGCGCCAACTGCCCGCCGCCTGGCCAGGGATCGATCCGCGCGGTAACGAGGAGGCCGGATGGCTGACAGGTCGGTGGCGATCGTCGGAGGCCGGGTGGTCCCGATCGCCGGGGAGCCAGTGGACGGCGGGACAGTTCTGGTTGAGGACGGCAGGATCGTCGCGGTCGGCGGCGACGTGGCCGTTCCCGCGGGCGTTCGTGTCATCGACGTGGCGGGCTCCTGGGTGCTGCCCGGATTCATCGAGGCGCACGGGCATCTCGGTGTGCACGAGGAGGGCGAGGGGTGGGCTGGCTCGGACACCAACGAGATGACCGACCCGGTGACGGCGCAGGTGCGTGCCCTCGACGCGATCAATCCAGCGGACCTCGGCTTCCGGGACGCGATCACCGGCGGCGTGCTGGCGGTCAACGTCAACCCGGGTTCCGGGAATCCCATCGGGGGCCAGACGGTGGCGCTCAGGTGCTGGGGCCGGACTGTCGATGAGATGGTGCTGCGCGAGCCGTCCGGCATGAAGTCGGCCCTCGGCGAGAACCCGAAGCGCGTGTACGGGGAGCAGAAGAAGACGCCGAGCACGCGCCTTGGCACGGCCGCGGTGATCCGCGGCGCGCTGGTCGATGCGGCCAACTACCTGCAGCGCCTCGAGGCCGAGCAGCGGAAGCCGGAAGGCGAGCGCAAGCCGGTCGATCGCGACCTGAAGCTCGAGGCGCTGGGCAAGGTGCTGCGGCGGGAGATTCCCTGGCGCCAGCACTGCCATCGCGCCGACGACATCGCCACCGCCATCCGGCTCGCCGATGAGTTCGGCTACGACCTGGTGATCGACCATGGCACCGAGGCGCACCTGCTCGCCGACATCATCGCCGCCAAGGGCATCCCGGTGATCATCGGGCCGCTGTTCACGAGCAGGTCGAAGGTCGAGCTACGAAACCGGTCACTGGCGAATCCCGGTCGGCTGGCGCGCGCGGGCGTCACGATCGCGATCACGACCGACCATCCGGTCGTGCCGGTCAACTTCCTCGCCTACCAGGCTGCGCTGTCGGTCAAGGAAGGTCTCGACCGCGAAATCGCCCTGCAGGCGCTGACCATCAATCCGGCCCGCATCGCCGGCATCGATGACCGGCTCGGCTCCATCGAGGCTGGCAAGGACGCCGACCTGGTGATCTGGTCAGGCGATCCGCTCAACGTGCTCAGCCGGGTAGAGCGCGCCCTGATCGGAGGCGTCGAGATCTACGCCTACGAAGAAGGCGGGCAGGGCGTGTTCGCCAGCGGGTGAGGCCCGACCGGCAGCCGCGCAGGGATCACGTCAGGCGTGCACGACATCGGTGTGGTGGCAAAAGTGCACCCGCGCGGGACCCATGGACCGGATCCGCCGCAGTGAGTCCTCCCAGGCCGCCAGATCGCTCGCCTGACCGGGCGGCAGTTCTTCGCCGGGCCGGGCGGAGTACTGCCGCGGCGTGTACGCCGCGTCCCCGATCAGCAGGTCGGGCGTGCCGTCGGCGGACTGGATAACGACGGACTGGTGGCCTGCGGTGTGCCCGGGAGTCGCGATCACGGACAGGCCGGGCAGCACGTCGGTGTCCCCGTCGAGCAGCTCGAACCGTGCGTTCATGAAGTCGAACCAGTCATAAAGCTCCGGTGACTCCTGCCTTGCCCGGTTCAGCTCGGCGCGCTGGACGTAAAAGGCGGCGTGGGGGAAGACGGCATTCTGGCCGCAGTGGTCGAAGTGCAGGTGTGTATTGATCACCAGCCCGATATCGCCGGGGGTCATGTCCAGCTCGGCGAGCGCGTCCGCAGCCGAGCGGTTGACCACCCGCCAGTCGCTGAGCACCTGCTGGGGCCCGCCGACGCCGGTGTCCACCAGTACCGCGCCGCCCGGGTGGATGACCACGAAGCCGTGCACCGGCCATTCGTGGCCATCGGGGCCGCGCAGCCGCGCCAGGTGCAACCGCTTGACCTCCAGCGACATCGGCGACCGCCTTCCGTTCCGTGGCCAGCAGGACGACCAACGTCATCGTCGCAGCACGGCCGGTCTCGCGCCGCCGCGGGATCAGTGGGAAGGTGACCAGATGGTGCACCAGTGAGCGGCGAGGTGCGGGACGGGGTACCGCTGACCAACCTCGACCAGCCATTGTTCGACGGCGCGGAGGCGACCAAGCGGGATCTGGTCGACTACCTCGACGCGGTAGCTGACCAGATCATCGGGGTCCTGCGGGGCCGGCCGCTGTCCGTCATCCGGGTGCTCCGCGGCCAGCCGCCGTTCATGCAGAAGAACGTCCCTAAGTACACGCCGCCGTGGGTGCGGACGGTGCCGCTGTGGGCGGAGGCATCGAAGCGCGAGGTGTCCTACGCGCTGTGCGACGACCGCCGCACCTTGCTCTGGTTCGCCAACCAGCGGGCCGTGGAGTATCACCCGACGCTGGTCCTGGCCGGCCAGCGAGATCACCCCACCCACCTCGTGCTCGACATCGACCCGCCGTCGGACGCACCGCCGTCAGGCGACTTGCCTTCGGCCGGCGAGTTCGGGCTGGCCGTCCGGGCCGCTCATCTGGTTCGTCATGCGCTGGCCGAGGCCGGCCTGGCGGGCGCGGTCAAGACCAGCGGGGCGAAGGGCGTGCACGTGTTCGTGCCCGTCGATGCCAGCGCATCGATCGACGACGTGGCCGCGGCCACCCGGGCGATCGCTGCCCGTGCCGAGCGGCTGGACCCGGCACTGGCGACCACGGCGTTCATCCGGGAAGACCGCGGCGGCCGGGTGTTCCTGGACTCGACCCGGGCCGGCGGGGCGACGGTCGCGGCGGCGTACAGCCCGCGCATCCGGCCCGGCACCCCGGTCTCGTTCCCGGTGGCCTGGGATGAGCTCGACCAGGTCGTGCCAGCCGACTTCACTGTGCACACCGCCGTGCGGCTGCTCGCGGGCGCCGATCCGTGGGCTGGCCAGATGCCCGCTCCGCAGTCACTGAGCCCCGGCCTGATCGAGGAAGGGCGGGCGATCCCGGTGGCCAGGGTGCAGGCGATGCATGAGGGCAAGCGGCGTGCTCGCGCCCGCCGGGCCGCGCCTGGTGACTAGCGCCATGCCGCGGACAGCTTGTCCCGGACTGCCCAGGGCCGGTTAGGGCAGCCTAGTGAATCGTGCGGGCGAGTATGCGGGCGATGCTGCCGGCAAAGCGGGGAAGGGCAGCAGGGTCGCCGGCACATCGGGTCGGGTTGAGTTCTCCGATCGACAGCGCTCGCATCCGCGCATCTCGCGCTGCCAATTGGAGCGCCGCTACGGCCTGGTCGAGGTTAGGTCCGGTGTTGCGGCAGTCAGTATTCTCCGCTAGCGGGGCATCGATGAAGTCGAGGACGTCAACGTCGATGTGAACGGCGAGCGGACCAGGCGGGAGATGGTCAAGTGCGGCCCGGGCGGCACCAGCTGGATCGGCGGCGAGTGCCTCGCTGGTGGTCACGTGCAAGCCGAGCCGGTCAGCCTGCTCGCGCTCCCAGTCGGTAGCCATGCGTGGTTCCACTCCGAGCCATGCCACCTGGTACGGCTCGAGCAGCGGCCGAGGCCCAAAGGCATCGGTGACGGTGTCCACGCAACCGGGCAGGGCCAGCGCGTGCGCGAGCCCCATCCAGTCCAGCGCCCCGTCCGTGGTGCTTTCCGGGGTGTTGATGTCGTAATGGCGGTCGAGATACAGCAATCCGGGAGCGCCTGCCCCCAGGCGCCGCAAAGCCGCCATCACCCCGAGCACGATCGTGCAGTTGCCGCCGAGCACGAGAGCGAGGTCGCCGCGCGCCAGCAGCGGCTCAAGCCGGCCGGCCAGCTGCCGCAGCGACGCAGTCGCCTGGCCGACGTTCTGGGCTAGCGGGTGATCCCGGTCAGGACTCCATACCTGATGCGGCAGGTCCCCGTCGTCATGGACCTCCAGCCCTGATCCCTTGAGCTGTTCGAGCAAGCCAGCCGAGCGCAATGCCGCAGGCGCCAGGTCCTGGCCGGCTGCATAGCTGGCAGCGCTGCTCGGAACACCTACAACTGAGACCCTGCTCACCCGGGCGAGGATACCGGACCCCCCGCAGCGGCAACGGGCCTGAGCGCGGACCGCTGCCTGGCTCAGGCGGACAGCTTGTCCAGGGCTGCCTGGATTCTCCGTTCGGAAACGGGCACCGGGGTGCCGAGCGTCTGGGCGAAGAGGCTGACCCGCAGTTCCTCGATCATCCAGCGCACCGCCGCGGCATCCGCACTGGCGCGCCCGGCTGCGGCCAGCTCGCCGGTGGCTCGCCGGTAGGCGTCCGTCACCCGGTGCACGACCGCCATCTGGCCGGCGTCACGGCCGGGATCGGCCGGCGCCTTCGCCAGCCGCCTGCTGATGGCCCGCAGGTAGCGCAGCAGGTCAGGCAGCCGCCGCGAGCCCGTCTCGGCGACGAACCCCGGGTAGACCAGCGCGGACAGCTGGGCGCGCATGTCGGCGAGCGCCGGCCTGAGTGCCGGGCTGGCAGCGCGGTCAAGGCCGGTCTCGACTGCATGTGCCTCGGCGAGCACCCGCGCGACGGCACCGACCAGGCCGGCTGCGTGCACGGCCAGCCTTGACCGTGCTGCCTCCAGCAGGCGCGCGAAGCCCTCGGCCTCCCAGGCAGGTCCGCCCGCTTCCGCGATCACCTGGTCGGCCGCGCAGGCCGCGCAGTCATCAAGCAGCGCGGCGGCGCTCGGGTACGGGCTCCGGCTCATCGCCAGCTTGGCGTTGACCGGCAGCCGGCTGGCGACGGCGCGCACGCCGGACGGAACGGCGATCAGCAGCAGGCGGCGGGTGCCGCGGCGCATCGCCTCGGCGGCCTCGGCCTCGGTCTCGAACAGCCGGATGTCGACCGCGTCGCCGGCGTCGGCCAGCGCCGGGTAAGCGCGCAGGCGCCCCTGGGCGAATTCCCGCGGCAGCGCACCGAAGTCCCAGGACCGGAGCCCGGAGCGGGTGATGCCGCTGGCCGCCTCGGTGAGTGCCGCCTGCAGCCGGGGCCGCAGCTGCTGCCGCAGCCCGGTCAGGTCCTTGCCGGCCGCGAGCACGCGGCCGTCCTGCACCACCCGGTAGGTGAACCTCAGGTGCGCGGGCAGCCGGGACAGGTCCCATGCCTCCCGCGGGATGCTCACGCCGCCGATCCGGCCAAGCTCGGACGCCAGCGCGCTGAGCAGGTCGCCGCGGGCAGGATCGAGCCGGGCGAGCACCGCGCGGGCCGTGTCCGGGGCGGGCACGAAGGCCGTCCTGAGCTGCTTCGGCAGTGACCGGATCAGCTCCGTGACCAGTTCCTGGCGCAGGCCGGGCACCGGCCAGCCGAGTTCGGTGTCCGTCACCTGGTTGAGCGTCGCCAGCGGGATGTCGACGGTGACCCCGTCACCGGGTTCGCCGGGAGCGAACTCGTACGACAGCGGAAACTCGCCCCAGCTGCCCGGGTAGTCCGCGGGGCTGATCTCGCCTGCGGCCGGGCTGAGGAGATCGGCGGGGGAGAANNGTCGTCGGCGACGATGCCGCGCCGCCTGGCCTTCCGCTCCAGGTCCCCGGCTTCGGCCAGCAGGCGCTGGTTGGTCTCGAAGAACTGGTGGTGCGTCCGCCAGTCGCCTTCCACCAGCGCATGCTGAAGGAACAGCGCCCTGGCGGCGGCGGCATCGATGCGGCCGTAGCTGACCTGCCGGGCCGCCACCACCGGCAGCCCGTACAGGGTCACCTTCTCCGATGCCATCGCCGCGCCGCGGCTGGCATCCCAGCGCGGCTCGCTGTAGGTGCGCCGGACCAGGTGCGCGGCCAGCGGCTCGGCCCATTCGGGCTCGATCCGCGCGACGGTCCTGGCCCACAGCCGGGACGTCTCGACCAGCTCGGCGGCGACCACCCACTGCGGCGGCTTCCTGGCCAGCGCGGAGCCGGGGAAGATCGCGAAGCGGGCGCCGCGGCCCCCGGCGAACTCGGCCAGCCCGCGCCGCCTGGTGCCCGGCTTCTGGTCGTCGTCCTTCATCCCGATGTGCGAAAGCAGGCCGGCTAGCAGGGAGATATGCACGCGGTCCGCAAGGTCCGCCGGGAAGCGGCCCGCTGGCTCAGCCGGGAAGCGGGCTTTCGGGTCCGCCCGGCGGCCGCGTACCGCGCGGTCCGGCGAGTCCGCACCGGGGCCCGTTTCCGGTGCTCGGGCAGCCGGTGCCGCGGTGGCGCGCGCGGCTGCAGTGCCCGCCGCCATCTCGGCGCTGCCGTCGTGCTCCGCGGCGATGCCGAGTTCCCTGGCCGCCTGCCGGAGCTGCCCGAACAGGTCCTGCCATTCGCGCACCCGCAGGTAGTGCAGGTACTCGCGGCGGCACATGCGGCGGAACGCTGACCCCGACAGCGCGCGCTGCTGCTCGGCCAGGTAGTCCCACAGGCTGAGCAGGGCCAGGAAGTCAGACCCGGGCTCGGCGAAGCGCGCGTGCATGGCGTCCGCCGCCTCGCGGCTGTCCGCGGGCCGTTCCCTGGGGTCCTGGATCGACAGCGCCGCGGTGATGATCAGCACCTCGCGGGCGCAGCCGTTGCGGCCAGCCTCCAGGATCATCCGGCCGAGGCGCGGGTCCGCCGGCAGCCGCGCGAGCTTGCGGCCCGCCTCGGTCAGCCGGGGCCTGCCGCCGCCTGGCAAGACGGCGCTGAGCTCCTCCAGCAGGCGGATGCCGTCCGCGATATTGCGCGAGTCCGGCGGGTCCACGAACGGGAAGTCCGCCACCTCGCCGAGGTCAAGAGCCGCCATCTGCAAGATGACTGACGCGAGGTTGGTACGCAGTATCTCGGGGTCGGTGAACTCCGGGCGCGACTCGAAGTCCGCCTCGGTGTAGAGCCGGATGCACACCCCGTCCGAGGTACGGCCGCAGCGGCCCTTGCGCTGATTCGCTGACGCCCGGGAGATGGGCTCGATCGGCAGCCGCTGGACCTTCGTGCGGAGGCTGTACCGGGAGATCCGCGCCGTGCCCGGGTCGATCACGTACTTGATGCCGGGGACGGTCAGCGAGGTCTCCGCGACATTGGTGGCCAGGACCACGCGCCGCCGCCCGTGATGCGGCTGGAAAACCCGGTGCTGCTCAGCCGCCGACAGCCGGCCGTAGAGCGGCAGTACCTCCAGGCCGTCGCGGCCGGCCAGGGCATCGGCGGTGTCCCTGATCTCCCGCTCGCCGCTGAGGAAGACCAGGACGTCGCCCGGCCCGGCTGCGCGCAGCTCGTCCAGGGCGTCGGAGATGGCCTGTACCTGGTCTCTTGGCTCGTCGCCGGGGCTATCCGGGTCGGCGAGCGGCCGGTAGCGCACCTCCACCGGGTACGTGCGCCCCGATACCTCGATCACCGGCGCGCCGTCACCTGATTCGCCTGCGGCACTGTGCTTGCCTGATTCGCGTACCGCAAAATGCTTGCTGAAGCGGTCGGAGTCGATCGTGGCCGAGGTGATGATGACCTTGAGGTCGGGCCGGCTGGGCAGCAGCTGCTTGAGGTAGCCGAGGATGAAGTCGATGTTCAGGCTGCGCTCGTGCGCCTCGTCGATGATCAGGGTGTCGTAGCGCAGCAGCTGGCGGTCGCGCTGCAGCTCGGCCAGCAGGATGCCGTCAGTCATCAGCTTGATCACGGTGTCGTCACTGGAATGATCGGCGAAGCGCACCTTGTAGCCGACTGCCGCGCCGAGTTCCGTGCCGAGCTCCTCGGCGATCCGCTCCGCCACGGTGCGGGCGGCGATCCGCCGGGGCTGGGTATGGCCGATCTGGCCGGTCACGCCGCGGCCGAGTTCCAGGCAGATCTTCGGCAGCTGGGTGGTCTTGCCGGATCCCGTCTCACCCGCGATGATCACCACCTGGTTGTCGCGGATGACCTCGGCGATCTGGTCCTTCAGCTGACTGACCGGGAGCTCGGGCGGGTAGCAGACCGCGGGCACCGCGCGCCTGCGCCGCTCGACGCGGGCCGCTGCCGCATCCAGTTCCGCGAGTACCTGGCCGAGTGCCTGCTCGCGCGCTCCGCTGTCGCGCAGCGCAGCAGCCTGCTCGGCGCGCCGGCCCAGCCGGCGCTGGTCGCGAAGCATCAGCCCGGGCAGGCGAGCGCGCAGCGCAGCGAGCTGCAGCGCAGCGGGCGGGGGTGTCAAGGCGGCAGCCTCCAAGGCGGGCGGGCAGTACGCGGTAAGGGCGGCAGTACACGGCAAGNNTACACGGCAAGGGCGGCAGTACTCGATAAGGATGGCCAGGAACGCCCCAGCTGCCCAACGCTTTTGCGGCGCGCCTGCTTCCGTGGCGCAGTACCGCTTGCTAGTCCGGCTGGCGGTTTGCTCTGCGACGCCGGCGGGAGGCTCGCTAAGCTGCGACTGGTGGATACCGACGCCCCGGACGGGAATTCCGTACTCGACTGGCGGGCGCTCAACCGCGCCAATTGGGACGACCGCGTTCCCGTCCACCTTGCCAGCGATGGCTACGATCTGCCCCGGTTCCGGGCGGGCCGCGACTCACTGCGCCCGTTCGAGCTGGCAGAGGCCGGCGACGTGACCGGAAAGCGGCTTGTGCACCTGCAGTGCCACATCGGCGTCGACGTGCTGTCATGGGCACGGCATGGTGCGCTAGTCAGCGGCCTTGACTTCTCCGGGCCTGCCATCAGGGCAGCGCAGTCACTCGCGGCCGAGCTCGGCACGGAGGCGTCCTTCGTGGTCTCCGATGTGTATGACGCGGTGGACGCTTTCGGCGGCCAGCGGTTCGACATTGTCTATACCAGCGTCGGGTCACTCGTCTGGTTGCCGGACATTCCCCGGTGGGCACAGGTGGTTGCCGCGCTGCTGGTGCCTGGCGGATACCTGTACCTGGTTGACGGGCATCCTTTCGCGCAAATACTCGATGAGGCCGATGGGGCCGTGGTTACCTATGACTACTTCGATGACCGGCCGCAGATAATAGATTATCCCTGGAGTTATACCGGCGGGCCGTCGCGCCTTGAGCATTCGCGAAATGTGCAGTTTCAGCATGGTATTGGCAAGATAGTAACGGCGCTCGTAGCGGCCGGATTGCGGATCGAGTTCCTGCACGAGCACGATTTCGACGACTTCCCGCGGTTCGAGTCACTCCGGCGGCAGGCCGACAGAGGTTACCGGCTGCCCGCCGGCCTGCCCCGGATCCCGATGATGTTCTCGCTGCGAGCTTCCCGGCCCGGCTAGTGCGCGGCTGGGCCCGGCCCGCGGCCCGGATCGCCGGAGGGGCGGCCGCCGCAGCGCCCCGGGTCGCCCGCCGCAGCGCCTGGATCGCCCGCCGCAGCGCCCGGATCGCCCGTGGCAGCGCCCGGATCGCACATAGAATCGCCCGGTGACTTCCCCCGAAACCGGCATGCAGGTGGCCGGCGCATTGGGGGCACTGCACCGGGTCTTCGGCTATGACGCGTTCCGGGGCGAGCAGCAGCAGGTCATCGAGCACGTCATAGCCGGCGGCGACGCGCTTGTGCTGATGCCGACCGGCGGCGGCAAGTCGCTGTGCTACCAGATTCCAGCGCTGATCCGGCCCGGTACCGGCGTGGTGATCTCGCCGCTCATCGCCCTCATGCAGGATCAGGTTGACGCCCTCACGGCGCTCGGGCTGCGGGCCGGGTTCCTCAATTCGACCCAGGACTCCGGCCAGCGCCGCCTGGTCGAGTCCGCCTTCCTCGCGGGTGAGCTTGACCTGCTGTACCTGGCGCCGGAGCGGCTGCGCGCCGACTCCGCGCTGCGGCTCCTGGACCGCGGCACGATCTCCCTTTTCGCCATTGACGAGGCGCACTGCGTGTCCCAGTGGGGGCACGATTTCCGGCCCGACTACCTCGCGCTCTCGCAGCTGCACGAGCGATGGCCCTCGGTGCCCCGCATCGCGCTGACCGCGACGGCCACCGCGGCGACGCGCGCCGAGATCGCCGCCCGGCTGAGCCTGCAGGAAGCCCGGCATTTCGTGGCGAGCTTCGATCGCCCGAATATTCAGTACCGGATCGAGCCGAAGGCGAGTCCCTCGCGGCAGCTGCTGGAACTGGTGCGCAGCGAGCACGCCGGCGACGCGGGCATCGTCTACTGCCTCTCCCGGGCTTCGGTCGAGAAGACCGCCGAGCTGCTGTCCGGTAGCGGGATCACGGCGCTCCCCTATCACGCGGGTCTCGACACCCGTACCCGCACCCTCAACCAGGCTCGCTTCCTGCGCGAGGACGGCCTGATCATGGTGGCGACCATCGCCTTCGGCATGGGGATCGACAAGCCTGATGTGCGCTTCGTGGCGCATCTTGACCTGCCCAAGTCCATCGAGGGCTACTACCAGGAGACCGGCCGGGCCGGGCGCGACGGCCTGCCTGCCACGGCCTGGCTCGCCTATGGCCTGCAGGACGTCGTGCTGCAGCGCAGGCTGATCGACGGCTCCGAGGGGGATATCGCGCACCGCCGCCGCCTTGCCTCCCACCTCGATGCGATGCTGGCACTCTGCGAGACCGTCGAGTGCCGCCGGACGCAGCTGCTTGGCTATTTCGGCGAGGCGGCCGTCCCGTGCGGAAACTGCGATACCTGCCTGTCGCCGCCGCAGTCGTGGGACGGCACCATCGCAGCGCAGAAGCTCCTTTCTGCCGTGTTCCGGCTGGATCGTGAGCGGCGCCAGAGGTTCGGTGCGGGGCAGGTGATCGACATTCTGCTGGGCAGGGCAACAGCAAAGGTCATCGAGCACGACCATGCCTCCCTGACGGTGTTCGGCATCGGCGCGGAGCAGCGCGAGGCTGACTGGCGCGGCGTGGTGCGGCAGCTGCTGGCCCAGGGACTGCTGGCCGTTGAGGGCGACTACGGCACGCTGGCCCTCACCGAGGCGAGCAGTGCGGTACTGGCCGGGCGGCGGCAGGTCATGCTGCGCCGCGAGCCTGAGCGCGCCGCCCGGGCCGCGAAGCCCGCCCGGGCGGCGAAGACCGGCAGCGCGGCGGCCGCCGCGCTGCCCCCTGCTGCCGAGGAAGTGTTCCAGCAGCTGCGCGCATGGCGCGCCGCGAGCGCCAAGGAGCAGGGCGTGCCTGCCTACGTGATCTTCCACGATGCGACACTGCGCCAGATCGCCGCCGAGTCCCCGGCGACCCTGGCGGAACTCGGCACGGTGAGCGGTGTCGGCGAGACCAAGCTGACCAGGTATGGGCAGCAGATTCTGGACACACTCGGCGCCGTGGCTAGCCAGCCCCCCGTGCCGTCCGGCGCGGGAGGCGGCTAAAGCCGGACCCGGACATGGCCGGTGGCCTGAGCGGCCTGGCCCGGAGCGTGCCGGCACCGTCACGCGGCGCTAAGCTCGCGGCCTGAGCGCCACCCTGCGGCGCCTCCGGAAACTGCCCGCGTTCGGCATAACGCCAGCACAGGCACATGTGGCGGTTACCCTTAGCGAATGATACGGGCGGTTATATGCGACTTCTGCTGATTGGCGCGCCCGGCGCCGGCAAGGGCACCCAGGCCGGGCTGCTCGCCGCGCGGCTCGGGATCACGCACATTTCCAGCGGCGACCTGCTGCGCCAGCATGTACGGGACATGACCTCGCTCGGGCAGCTGGTCAAGTCCTACGTCGACAAAGGTGACCTGGTCCCTGACGGCCTGGTCATGGACATGCTGCGCAAGCCCGTCGTGGCCGCCGCGAAGTCCGGTGGCTATGTCCTGGACGGATTCCCGCGGACCGTCGAGCAGGCGGAGGCGTCGTACGCCGTGGTCCGGGAGTTCGGCGGTGAGGTGCAGGCCGCGGTTCACCTCGACGTGACCCGTGATGAGCTCGTGCGGCGTTTGCTGGCCCGCGGCCGGGGCTCCGACGACACCAGGGCAGTCATCGAGCACCGGTTGCAGGTGTATCTGGAAAAGACAGTGCCCCTGCTCGAGTACTACGCGGGCCGGGAGTGGATGTTCGTCGTCGACGGCGCGCTGCCGGCGGATGCCGTCCACCAGGACATCGTGCGCCGTATCCAGCGGCTGGCAGCCTTCTCCGCCACGTCGCTCTGACGACGCGCCGGCCCGGCGCTTCCCGGGCGGCCACGTCGTCGCCGGCATGGGCCGATTTTCACGCCCATCGCCGTGCTGCGGTACAGGCAGGCCTAAAGATCACGCTGACCTGCGGTGGCTACGCGCCGACCCCCCACTCCAGGAATTCGGGCGCTTCGTACGCGGGATGGGGGTACTGGTAGAAGCCGCTGCCGCTCTTGAGGCCGAGCCGGCCGCGGTCAAGGTAGGTCCGGACGAACTCGGCGTTGGCGCTTATCTGCGGGTCGCCCAGCTGCCGCGCCCAGTAGTCGGTGATGTGCCAGACGGTGTCGAGGCCGACCCCGTCGAGCATCCCGAACGGGCCGATGGGCATCTTCATGATCCCCATCCAGGCGCGATCGACGTCTTCCACCGAAGCGACCCCGTTCGCCACCAGCGTGAGCGCCTCCCGGTTCATCGCGGTGTAGAGCGCGTTGAAAACGTAACCGAAGCTTTCCTTGCGCAGGGCGATGGGGATCTGGCCTATGCGCCGGGCGAAGGCGAGGAGAAGCTCTGTCGTCTCCGCCGAGGTGCCAGCATGCGGCATCACGTCCACCACGTTCGATGACCACACCGGGATGTGGAAGTGCAGCGCCGCGAACCGGTCGGGCCGCCCGGTGGCAGCCGCGAACATCGAGGGAAGCAGCGTCGAGGTGTTGGTGGTGAAGACTGCCTGCTGCGGGCACAGCTCGTTGAACTGCCCGAGGATGCGCCCCTTGAGCACGGGGTCTTCGGGCACGCACTCACTGACAAGATCGACTTCGGCCGCGGCAGCCGCGGGGTCAGCAGTGCACTCGATGTTGGCCAGCGCTCGCTCAAGCTGGCCGGCGTCGATGAGCCCGGCCGCCACCGGCGCCTCCCCGTAGCCGCGCAGCCGCTGGTGCGCCGCGTCCAGCGCGGCCGGCTCGGTGTCGTGCAGGACGACGCTGCACCCATGGATCGCAGCCTGCAGCCCGATCTGCAGGCCCATCGTGCCGCTGCCGATCACGAGCACGCGACGTATGTCCTCGGCGCGCATTGGCTGCTCCCTCCCCGTCCGTCCCGGATCGGTCTGAGCATTACCCCGCACGCGGGGCGGCGTCAAGGCACGCGAGCGCCGGTCCGCCGGACGGCTGGCGCTCCGCCGGCGCTGCTAGCTGATGTTGCTCTGGCTGGCCAGGCCGAGCGCGGCCATCCGGCGGCCGTGCTCGTCGGTGAGCCTGGCGAACATCCTGCCGATCTCGCCGAGCTGGCCAGCCCGGTCGCCGACCAGCAGCCGCGCGAGCTGCTCGCGCTCGGCGGCCACCCGCTGCGCCTGGCCGAGCGCCTCGCCGACCAGCCGCCTGGCCCACAGCGCCAGCCGGCCTGCCACCCGCGGATCCGATTCGACCGCCGCCCGCACCGTGGCGATCACGAAGTCCGAGTGCCCCGTGTCCGCCAGCACCTCAAGGACGAGCGCCTCAGTCTGCGGGTCAAGCAGCGCCGCGATCGTCCGGTAGAAATCGGCCGCGATCCCGTCGCCCACGTACGCCTTGACCAGTCCCTCCAGCCAGTCGGCTGGCGCCGTCCTGGCGTGGAACGCATCCACCGCCTGCACGAACGGCTGCATTGCCGCGCCCGGATCGGCCTGCAGCTCCTCCAGCCGCCGCCGCAGCTGCTGGAAGTGGCCGAACTCGGCGACGGCCATCCCGGCCAGGGCGGTCTTGTCCGGCAGCGACTCGGCAAGCGCCGCGTCCTCCGACAGCCGGAAGAACGCGCTCAGCGTCGCATAAGCCAGTAGCCCGAGCAGATCGAGCACGCCGCCAGCGACCGCACCGTCTGGCCCAGCAGCGGCCGGCCTGCTGGCCGGGCTCCCGCCCGGCGGCTCACCGTCCGCGGCATGCTCACTCCGGCGGGCCGGCCCACTCAGGGTCACTTCGGCAGCCTAACATTCGGTGCCGGCCGGGCCGGTACCATTGCACTGCGGGCGGCGGGAGGAGACCGATGGCAGAGCGTCGCCCCATCCTGGCTGGCTCTCCGGTCTGCTGGACAATCCTGAAGTTCGTGGTACTCGGCCCCCTGCTGCGGCTGCTTTTCCGGCCCCGGGTGAGCGGCCTGGAGCACATACCACTCACGGGCGGCGCGATCGTGGCCGCCAACCATGTGTCGTTCCTTGACCCGCTGCTGCTCCCGCTCGTCGTTCCCCGGCGGGTGATGTTCCTGGCCAAGATGAAGTACATCGACAAGCCGCTGCTCCGCTGGTTCCTCCGCGCCGTCGGGGTCATCCCGGTGGCCACCGATGAGCCCGGCGGGATTCCCGGCGCCGCCGGGGCGGCCGGTGCCGCCGGGGCGGTGGCAGCGGGCGTCCGGGCCGTCCGCGACGGCCGGCTTGTCGGGATCTTTCCCGAGGGCACCCGGTCACCAGACGGCCGGCTGCACCGGGGGAAGACCGGCGTGGCGAGGATCGCCATCCAGGCCGGCGTGCCGGTGATCCCGGCCGGGATCACCGGCACGGACCTGGCATTCCCGCGGGGGGCCAGGCTGCCGAGGCCGCGGTCCGTGCGCATCGCCTTCGGCCCGCCGATCAGCTTTCCCGCCCCCGCCGACGCCGCCTGCGCCGCCGCCGCCGCC
>PMSW01000174.1 GCA_003168215.1 Actinomycetota bacterium | reverse complement strand
CACCGCGGGACCACTGACCGGTCCGTGGCCCGGCACGATCGTCAGTGCGCCCAGCGGGCGCACCACCCGCTCGAGCACCTCGATCGCGCCTTCCACCGAGCCCATCAGCAGGAACGGCGTGCCGCCGCTGAAGGCCAGGTCCCCGGCGAACAGCACGGAGCGGTCCGGCAGCCAGATCAGCGAGTCGTTAGTCGTATGCGCAGGCATGCCGACGTACCGGACATCGCATTTCAGGTCACCGGACCAGACGGTGACCGCGTCGGCGTAGGTGAGGAACGGCGGCGCGAGCTCGGGGATGCCCCAGTCCACGTCGGTCCATACCCCGAGATTGGCCGGCAGCCCGCTGGCCAGGACGCCGTCACGGCACCGCTCATGCGCCACGATCGTGGCGCCGCCGAACAGGTAGTTGCCGTAGGTGTGATCCCCGTGGTGATGGGTGTTGATCAGCGTCCGGACCGGCAGGTCAGTCACCGACGCGACGGCGGCCAGCAGCGCCCTGGTCCGCCGCTGGGTGGCGCAGGAGTCGATGCTGATCACCCCGCCGCCGCCGACCAGGAAGCCGGTGTTGTTGATGTACCAGCTGCCGTCTGGCTGGATGTAGGCGTAGACGCCGTCGCTAACCTCTTCCGCGCTGGGCGATCGCATGTCAGCCGTCACGGCTCGACGGTAACAGGAGGCACGCCGTGGACCTGCCCGGGCGCAGCGAGATCGTCATCATCGGCGGCGGGGTGGTGGGCTGCAGCATCGCCTACCAGCTCGCCCGGCGGGGCAAGACCGACGTGACCGTGCTGGAGCGCAGGCGGCTGACCGAGGGCAGCACCTGGCACGCGGCCGGGCTGGTCGGCCAGCTGCGCAGCTCCAGCAACCTGACCCGGCTGATGCGCTGGAGCACCGCGACCTACCAGACGCTGGAACGCGAGACCGGCTACGCGACCGGCTGGCGGCCAGTGGGCAGCATCAGGGTCGCGGCCAGCGACACGCGCTGGGAGGAACTCAAGCGCCTCGTCACCACGGCCAGGAGCTTCGGCTTCGAGGTGCACCTGATCTCGCCCGGCGAGGCACGCGAGCACTTCCCGCTGCTGCGCACCGACGGCCTCCGCGGCGCGACCTGGGTCCCGTCGGACGGCTACGCCGATCCGAGCCAGCTCACGCACTCCTTCGCGGCCGGCGCGCGGGCAGCAGGCGTCAGGATAATCCAGAACTGCCGCGTAAAGACCATAGAGATGAACGGGCGCCGGGTGGCAGCTGTCACGACGGAACGCGGTCGGATCGAGTGCGACGTCGTCGTCAACGCGACCGGCATGTGGGGGGCCGAGACGGCCAGGATGGCCGGCTCGGACGTGGCCGTCGGCACCGTCGAGCACCAGTACGTCGTCACCGGCCAGATCCCCGGCCTGCCCGGGGATCTTCCGACGTTCCGCGATCCCGACGGCCGGTTCTACGTCAAGCCCGAGGCGGGCGCGCTGGCCATCGGCGGGTGGGAGGACGGCAGCCGCGCCCCGTGGCGGGTTATCCCCGATGACCTGGGACCCGAGCTATTCCCGCCCAACCACGAGCGGTTCGGGCCCATCGCCGAGGCCGCCGCGCACCGGATCCCGGTCACCGGCGAGGCTGGCCTCCGGGCCTGGGTGAACGGCCCGATCCCGTTCTCTCCCGACGCGGAGCCGCTGATGGGCCGCACCGAGGATCTGGACAACATGTTCCACTGCTGCGGGTTCTCCGCGGGAATCGCCGCGGCAGGCGGGGCCGGTCACGCGATGGCGGCCTGGATCATCGACGGCGATCCCGGCATGGATCTGTGGCCGTTCGACGTCCGGCGGTTCGGCCGCCCGCACGCCGTCCCGGCCTACCTGGAGCAGCGCTGCATCGAGGCCTACGCGCAGTACTACCAGGTCGCCTACCCGAACAGGGAACTGTCAGCGCCGCGCGGGCAGCGGCGCAGCCCGCTGTGGGACGTGCTGCGCGCCCGNNGGACTAGCCGGCTCGGGACTAGCCGGCTCGGGACTAGCTGCTGCCGGGTGGGCTGGCCCCGGATTGGCGAGCATCGGGCCCGTCGAGGAATTGACGTTCGGGCGCAGCAACGCCTGGCCGCATATCGAGGCCGAGCACCGCGGCGTCCGCGAGGCGGCGGGCATTGTCGACATGAGCTCGTTCGCGAAGTATGAGATCAGCGGTCCCGGTGCGCTGCCGCTGCTGCAGAAGGTCGCAGGCGGCGACATCGATGTCCGCCCCGGCAAGATCGTCTATACCCAGCTGCTGAACGAGCGCGGCGGCATCGAGGCCGACGTCACCGTAACCAGGCTGGCAGCCGAGGAGTTCTACCTCGTTACCGGCGCGGGCTTCGGCCGCCATGACATCGCGATCATCGCGCGGCACGCGCCGGACGACCGCTCGGTCGCCGTCCGCGACGTCACGTCGGCCTACGGCGTGCTGAACCTCTGCGGCCCGCTGGCCCGCGATATAGCCCAGCAGGCGACTCACAGCGACATCAGCAACGAGGCGTTCGGGTACCTGACCGCACGGCGGATCGACCTCGGTTATGCACCCGTGCTGGCGCTGCGCGTGAGCTACACCGGCGAGCTTGGCTGGGAGTTCCACGTCCCGACGGAGTACCTGCGCGATCTCTACGACCGCCTGCTGGCGGCCGGCGCGGCCGCCGGGATCCGGGACGTCGGCTACCGGGCAGTCAACTCGCTGCGCCTGGAGAAGCACTACCTGGCCTGGTCAGCCGATATCAAGGCCGACGACAACCCCTATGCGGCCGGGCTCGGCTTCGCGGTCCGCCCGGACAAGCCCGGCCTGCTGGCCGGGCCGGCGCTGCGCAAGATCCGCGACGCGGGACCGGCTGAGCGGCTCTGCTGGTTGAGCACCGGAGCCGACGTGGTCATGCACGGCGGCGAACTCCTGGCGCATCCCCGCCAGGAGCTTGCCGTCAGCGTCCGCAGCGCCGGGTACGGGTACACGGTGCGCCGGACCATCTTCTCCGCGTACCTGCCGGCGGCCCTGGCTGGCGAGACTGACTTCGTGGTCGAGGTGGCCGGGGAGCGTTACCCGGCCACCCGGCACGACGCGCCGCTCTACGACCCGGCGGGTACCAGGGTCCGCAGCTGACCTGGCGAGGCGACCGCCGGCCTGTTCGGCCAGGCGCAGACCGCGAGGCGCGCGGCCAGCGACCGGGCGCAGATCGTCCAGCGCGCGGCCAGCGACCGGGTCGTCGACCGGCTCCGTCGCCTCCGGACGGCTGACTGACGGGCCGTGCTGGCGGAGTCGACCGGAATGTCCTAGTTGTGCTCGCGTCAGATGCCTCCCAGGACGCCTGGCCGTTAACGACCAGGGCACAGACTCGTTAACGGTTACGATCTAGCCGGTTTTCGCCGGTCGGATCGTAACCGTTAATTGGATCTTGAGGCTACTGAGATCAATGTGACGGATGGTGTGTTCGCGTGCCTGACCGGACCAGGCAAGCGGGTCGTGCCGCGCGGCGCTGCGGACGGCGGCCAGCCCGAGCCGGGCCGGCCGCCGTCCTCTCGCACTGCGCGCGGATGACCTTCGCGCGGATGACCGTTGCCTAGTACCAGCCGTCCGCGACCTCGTGCAGCCAGGCCCGGCGCGGGGAGTTGTACCTCGCTCTGATGTAGTCCAGGCCCCAGCGGATCTGCGTCTTCGCGCTGTTCTGCCAGTTCGAGCCGGCGCTGGACATCTTGGAGCCAGGGACAGCCTGCGGGATTCCGTAGGCCCCGGAGTACGGATTCTCCGCGTGGACGTCCCAGCCGCTTTCCTGTTCCCAGAGCTTGTCCAGGTAAGGGAACTGGTAGCTAGGCGACCAGTGCTTCCTGCGGAGCATCCGCCAGGCCTTCTGCCGTGGCGTGCGATGGCGGCTGGACGCCAGGACGAGCGGCCGGGCGGAGCCGTCTAGCGCGGCGACATCGGCCGGGCCGACGTCGACCCGGCTGGCGCCGGGCCGGCTGGAACCGGCCCTGGCCACGACTGGCAATCTGGCCGACTCGCCGACGCTGGCCGACTCGATGACGCTGGCCGACTCGATGACGGCGACTGCGCGGGCTGGCTGAGCTGCGCGGACGAGCTGGGCTGCGCTAGCTGAGCGGGCTGCGCTAGCTGAGCGGGCTGCGCTAGCTGAGTGAGCTGCGCTAGCTGAGTGGGCTGGGGCGCCGGCCGAGAACGCGGCCGCGCCGGACGCGGTAGCCACCAGGGCGATGGCTGTTCCCGCTACTGCAAAGGTGAGACTGGACACCGCGAAGGTGAGTCTGGACGATAGGCGGTTAGTGGTCCTGATGGGGGGCAAGACGAACCTTTGGTCGGGCACGCGGAGCGTACTCGGCTGTCACCCAGGGCGTATGCCTCGCCAGCGGGCAAGCGGAGGCAGCGGCGTGCGGACGTGACGCGGGTCAGGGCGACGTGTCACTAGGGGGCGTAACCATCCCGCACGCTGGGTGCTGTAGGTCCCCAACATTGCGTAACGTTTTGATATCCGCTACCCAAAGTCAGGATAATGACGCTATGAGCTATATCACACAGATAGAACCATTTAGTTAGCTATTTTACTGGAAATATCCCCTATAACCTGCTCTGACGTCCTCGCTGAACCGCCTGCTCCAGCGATTGTGGCTCACGTCACATGACTACCCTGCCGAAGGGAAAGTGACCTTGAGTAACCGGAATGAAGGTCCGGACCCGTGGAACTAGCTAGCGCGGCAGGTCCGCATGCCGCCACTCCAGCCGGCAAGCCGCGGGCCAGGTCCCTCGGGATACCGTTCGGCGGGCAGCCGGGCCGGTGGAACGCGATCACGGACGTGCCCGGTGTCGAGGTCGGCTACGCCACCCTTGTCCAGGGCACGTCCGTCCGCACCGGGGTGACCGCCATCCATCCACGCGGCCCAGCCAGCGCGGACGATCCGGTTGCGGCAGGGTTCTTCTCGCAGAACGGCAACGGCGAGATGACCGGGGTGTCCTGGATCGAGGAGTCAGGCACGTTCGCCGGGCCCGTGGCCATCACGAACACGCATGCCGTCGGAGTCGTGCATGCGGCCGTCATCGCATGGGCCGTGGCGAGCCATCCGGAGAGCGCGGATACCTGGCTGCTGCCGGTGGTAGCGGAGACCTGGGACGGCTACCTGAACGACATCAACTCCCCGCACGTCACCCAGCAGACCGCCACCGCCGCACTGGACTCAAGCGCGTCCGGACCGGTGGAGGAGGGCTCGATCGGCGGCGGCACCGGGATGAACTGCTACGCGTTCAAGGGCGGATCCGGCACCGCGTCCCGGCTCGTCGAGCACGCGGGCAGCACCTATGCGGTCGGCGTCTTCGTGCAGGCCAACTTCGGCGCCCGGCACGAGCTCACCCTGGCCGGCCTGCCGGTCGGCGAGCTGCTGGCGGGCGACAACCCGATCGCCGAGCACTTCTCCGCGCCGCCGGGCGCAGGCTCGGTCATCGCGGTGGTCGCGACCGATGCGCCGCTGCTGCCCGGCCAGTGCAAGGCGCTCGCGCGCCGGGTGACACTAGGCCTGGCCCGCACCGGCACGGCCGGCTCGCATTTCTCTGGCGACCTGTTCCTGGCGTTCTCGACCGGCAACCCGGGCGCCTTCATGACCAGCGCAGACTCGCTGCACCAGACCGGCGGGACTGACTACGGGCGGCTGCGTTTTATCCCCTGGGGCTTCCTTGATCCCTTCTACACCGCCGTGGTGCAAGGGACCGAGGAAGCCGTCGCGAACGCCCTGGTCGCCAATGAGGAGATGGTTGGCAAGGACGGCCACCGCAGCCCGGCCTTGCCCAGGGACCAGCTCGCTGCGCTCGTCCGGGCCAGGTACCTCTCAGGCGGAGGCGCCTAGGGCTGGCTGGCGCCTGCGCTGGCTGGCGTGGTCTCGTCGCTCGCCCGGGTCCGGCCGCTCGCCCGGGTCCGGCCGCTCCCGCGTGGCGGCGGCGCTCAGTGACCGGCGGAGCCTGGCGCGGCGCATCGCCCGCCGCTCCTCTTCGCTCGTCCCGCCCCACACGCCGTGATCCTGGACGGTCGCCATGGAATAGCTCAGGCATTCGGCGCGGACCGCACAGCTGGCGCAGACCGCCTTCGCCGCGGCGAGCTGGTCCCGTCCGGGCCCGGACGGGACGACGGGAAAGAACAGCTCAGGATCGGAGTGCCGGCAGGCGCTCAGCTCGCGCCAGCCGGCGCGCTCCGTGGTGGTGGACGCTGGCTCATTCATGGTCGGCCCCGGTTGTACTGCGTCGTGGGCGGCCGTGCTGTGCTGCCGGCCGGGACCAGCAACTTCCCGGCTGCCGCGCATTTACACCCGCTGGGCGCGGCGATGACGGTGACGGGGCTGATCTTCGCTCTTCCGGTCCGGCGGCTGGCGCTTCCGGCGGTGATCGTGAATTAACGGCGGATGCCGGGGTAGCTGCGACCCGGAAGGCAACACGGAGGCAGCCCCTCTGTGCCAGGGAACCCGCTGCGGGCAGCGGCAAGCGGGCGGCGCAGCGGCCTGCCGCTAGCTGAGAGGCGAGGGGTGAGCACTACTGATGTGACGGGGGTGTATCCCCGGCGCACCATCCTCGGCTTCTCGCTGTTTATCGGGCAGGCATTCCTTTATAACGCGATCACCTTCGGGTACGCGCAGATCCTGGCGGAGTTCTTTCACGTCAAGACCGATCCCGGGTATTACTTCGCCGTGATCGCGGTCGGGAATCTCATCGGCCCGCTGGTGCTCGCCGGTTCTTCGACTCGGTCGGCCGCAAGCCGATGATCGCGGGCACCTACATCCTTTCCGGCACGCTGCTGCTGGGCACCGCCTACCTGTTCCACCAGGGTGCCCTGGACGCCACCACGATGACCGCCTGCTGGTGCATCGTGCTCATCTTCGCGTCGGCGGGCGCCAGCTCCGCCTACCTGACGGTCAGCGAGGTCTTCCCGATGGAGACGAGGGCAATGGCCATCGTGTTCAGATCTACGGCGCCCGGCCCGCGAGCACCGGCAGATGGCGCCAGCAAGGGAGGAATAGATGCAAGGGAGGAATAGATGATGAGCGTGGTAGTGGGCGTGGACGGCACGGCGGCTTCTCGCGCGGCCATCCGGATAGCCGCGCAGGAGGCACGCTACCGGCAGGCGCCGCTGATCGCCGTCATGGCCTACAGCGGCCAGCGCACGCTCGGGGCTCCGGCAGGCCAGCCGGTGGTCACCCTGGGCACCGGCGGGGACGAGCACAGTGCGGCGGAATCGAGTCTGCGTAACCTCCTCACCGAGACGCTGGGGAATCAGGCAGACCACGTGGAACTGCGGGTGGTGGCCGGGATCGCGGGGCGGCAGATCGTGGAGGCCGCCAGGGAGGCCCGCGCGCAGCTCATCGTGCTGGCGACTCGCGGCAGCATGTCCATGCTGCTCGGCACGGTCAGCCAGTACGTACTGCGCAAGGCGCCGTGTCCGGTCCTGGTAGTTCCGGCCGGAGCCAGCAGCTAGGCGCATTGCGCGGGCCGTGCCGCGGCATCATGCCAGCGCGGCACGGCCCCTTGGGGGTAGCCAGCAACCCTGCTGTGGGCGCTGCCGGGGGCGGCGACCGCGATGCCCGGCAGGCACCCGTCAGCAGGCACTCGTCAGGCGTCGCGGGAGAACGTATCTACCCGGTTCCAGAACGCGCGGTAGGCCTGCAGCGCGGTGCGCAGCTCCTCGGTGCCCGTCCCGTTCCCCTGCCAGGCCGACAGCAGTGCCTGCTGCCGTTCTTTGACTGTCGCCATGAGCGCCTGGACGCTGTCGTCCGTGAGCCCGGCTGCCAGTTCGACGGAAGCGCGCGGATCGTCGACGAACATCGACTGAATTGCCGGCCACCTCGCGCTCGCGCTTCCGTCTTCCCTGACTCCATTTGAGCCGGGGACTGATCCGCGATCCGCGCCTGGCTGCGGCCCGGCTACCGCGTCGGCCCCGTCTGGAGCGGCGCTTTCCAGGGTTGTTTGATCCTGGTCCGGCACAGCCGAATCCTGGTCCGGCACNNCCGGGTCCTCGGCCGGCACAATCTGCCCCTCCAGCACGACCATGTCCTCGTCTAGGACGAGCGGGTCGTCGCCCGGCGCAGCCTGGTCATCGGCCGGCACGGCCTGGTCCCTGTCGAGCACGACCAGATTCTCGTCCGGCACCATCGAGCCGCCGGCTGGCACGATCCGCTCGCCTCCCGGTGCCTCGTCACCTGGTACCGGGTGGTCATCGCCTGATCTGTCGGTTAGTGATGTCATTTCGTCAGCTCCTGGGTGTCTGATGTGCTGGAATGCCGGTTCGCTCATCGGCGATGGGCTCGTCTGCGGCCACGCTGCCCTGGGTTTCGGCCACCACGGCGGTAGCCCCCCCGGCGTCGGCGGCGTGATCCGGCGCCACGCCGGTCACGGCTGATCCGCGTACGGCATCATCGGGCTCGTCTATTCCGCTGGCTGCGTCTG
The DNA here is from genome assembly GCA_003168215.1 of Actinomycetota bacterium. Taxonomy (GTDB): domain Bacteria; phylum Actinomycetota; class Actinomycetes; order Streptosporangiales; family Streptosporangiaceae; genus Palsa-506. Next base: position 39,644 of record PMSW01000174.1, on the reverse strand, counting down.
CGGCTCCGCGGGCTGCATCCGCGGCTCGCCCTGCCCGGCGTCAGCAGGGTCGCCCTGCCCAACGTCGGCAGGCTCGCCAAGGAGGTCGCGGAAGAGAGCGCGGTAGTGGATCATGGCTTGCCGCAGGTCCTCAGTAGAGGCGTTACCGGTCGCAGCAGTTGCGCTGATCTCCTCGGCCGCCCGGTAGTGATCGAGTGTCTGAGCATGTTCCACCGACAGGTCGGCAAGCACCTGATCACGATGTTCTGCCGGGTAGCCTCGCTCACTCATGACGGCTACGACGAGCACCTGAGATGCCGCGACCGCGTCGGCCGGAGTGTCGACGAAGCGTTCCTGAATACCAGCCCATCGATCCGCGTAGCCCGCCCGGGCTGAGGGCGTGAGCGGACGTATGTCCAGCCCCTGGACCCGCCGCTGGCGCTCCGACAGCTCGGCCTCCGCCTTGCGCTTGCTGTCGCGCTCGCCGACTAGCCGGTCGTATTCCGGGCCGAAGCGCTGCTGGAGCCGACGGCGGCGCATCATGGCCATCAGGGCGACCACCAAGGCGGCGACCACGATGACGGCCACCACAATGGCCACAATGGTTCCGGTTGACACGAGAATCACCTCTTTCGGTCTGAATGCCCCCGCATTGCCCGCCGCGAGCCGTCTCAAACTGGGGACCCGCCGGATCTGATCACTGAATGGCGGCAGGCATCCGGGCGATGGCGGCAGGCATCCGGGCGCAGCCGCCTGGGCTGGCATGTTTGCGGGAGCTTGGCGGGGTACGAGCCGGGTAGGAACATGCTGGCGGGCTGACGGCCCCGCCAGGCCAGCCTGGTCGCGGATTGGACGGTCGAGATGTGGTGGATTTACGTCGTGATTGTCCTGCTGTTCGCGTTCGGGATTTACGCGTTCATCGAGATCGCCGGCTTCCGGACCCGGCTATTGACCAGGAGAACCACGCGCACCGCAGCGGACATGTACGACAGCTACGCTGACTCCCCCCGCAAGCAGCGGCGGTATGCCAGGGAACACGGCGGCGAGTGGCGGGACGAGGAGCCGACCAGCCCGCCCGGCCAGTCTGGCCAAGGCTGACCACGGCCTCGGTGCACCGCGAGTCGTGCCACCGCGAGTTGCTGCTCGGCCAGTTTCCGTCACCCGGGCGCGAGCTACCGCCACCATCGCGCTGCCGCCTGCTCCTCGAGGATGAGGGCATCGCGCTGGCAGCTCTCGTGCAGGAGACCGAAGCTGAACGCGTTCTCGCCGGCCAGGTGCGCCCGCATGCCGATGTCTCGTGCAAGGCGATCTCCCTGGGACGCCCGGCAGGAGCCAGCGCCCTTGCCAGCTTCGCCGAGTGCCCGGCGGGGCGCAGGCCACTGTGCCGGAGCCGCTTGGCGGCGGCTTTCAGCAGGCGCGGGCCGCCGCCGGTCAGTTCTACTTCCACCTCGTGCCAGTGCGTCAGGGTGGTGGATTCGCCCATCGTCCGCGCCGAGACGTCATCGGTCGCTACCTCCGCCAGCGAAGTGCCCGCGCCATCCAGCGGCAGCTTCAGATGCCATCCCTGGTCGCTGCCACCGCTGCGCCGTCGAAGTGATTCGCCGGAGCAGCGGCAGATCACTCCTCAAAATATTCTTCGACCACTTCATACCCCGGCGGGAGGTCATCAGGGCCTGCGGCACTGCCGGCCGGGGCGGCCTCAGCATCATGTACGGGCGGCGGCCCCGCGTCGAATATGACGTGCGGTGCAACGCCCGTTTCCCCGGGGCTGGCGGCCGGCATTTCACCGGGGCGGATGACCCGCCTGCGCGAGCCCTTCCTGACCACAGCGTGCCCGCGCAGCCATCCGCGGCCAGGCCGGGGGACGAAGATTCCCACCACCCCCGTCACTATGATCACCCAGCCTGCTACCTGCAGATTCAGGAAGTGCGGGTGGGCCCTGACAGCGAACGCGAGGATCGCGCCGATGGCCACTAACGTCAACCCGGTGGCGGTCTTCATGCCTATCCCTTCATCGAGCTCTCATGGGGTGAGGTTTCACGGCTGCCCCCTCGATGTCGCTGGCCTCGTTGTCATCGCCTCATCCTGAACGTGGTCGGCGGGCTAGGCGCCCGGCGTAGCCCGGCCCGGCCGGGCCGGGCCGGGCTACGCTTGCTCAGGCACGGACGATGGCCGTCGCGTCAAGACCGAAAATCAAGCTGTTCCTGTCCTTACTTGCTGGGCTTCGGCGCTGTGCAGGAGATCTTCGGATTCACGCCGAAGTAGTTCAGCGGGCCCGCGACTATCGTCAAGGCGATCGTGCCCGCCTTGACGCAGCTGTCGACAGGCCCGTTGTAGTAATGGCGCTGACCGCCGGCGATGGCGCCAATGGCCAGCCAAATAATGAGCAACACCGCTCCGATGCGCATTACTGCCTCCGAATGAGTTAATTATCGTGGATCATCATCTATGTGATGGTAGTCATATTATCGCCATAGTTTAGGTGGATGTAGCCCTTTCCGTCACCGCAGCTGGCTGTATTGCCCGGCGCCCTGGCCCGCCAGCCGTTGGTCAGCGTCTCGGACGCGATCCGGCTCACTGCGTCGGCCTCCAGCTGGCTCACTGCGGCCTGCCTCCATGGGGTGCTTTTCCGCCTTGGTGGCGCACCGTGCGCACGTGCGCCGGGCACACAGATTTCCGCCGGCGGCGCTGCCAAACATGAAGGCGCGAATGAGGCTGGCAAGCCGGGGTAGGTGCAGCCCTTATCCGGGGGCGTCCCGGCAGGGAGTATCCGGCGGGGAGATCGCCGGCGTCCGGCAGGGAGTATCCGGCGTCCCGGCAGGGAGAGGAGCCCGCGGGCATGCCCAGAGCACAGGTCAAGGACGAGAAGACATACCAGGAGCTGCGTAAACACGGCGAGAGCAAGGAGAAGTCGGCCCGGATCGCGAACGCGGCGGCCCGTAGCTCGCGCCATGCGGTCGCCTCGAAGGGCGGTAAGAGCCCGTCCTACACGGACTGGAGCAAGCAGGATCTGCTCAGGCGGGCCAGGGAAATCGGCATCAAGGGCCGTTCCGCGATGAGCAAGAAGCAGCTGATTGACGCGCTGCGCAATCACTGAGGGTCGCACGCGCCGCAGGGCGGTGCGGACCGGTACCTTATGGCCGAACATGGCCGTACATGGTCGTGCTCGTCACATCGCCAGCTCGTCACATCGCCAGAAGGAGCCGATACCTTGCTCGCCGTCATCGCTGCCGTCCTGTTCGTGATCGCATTCATCATTAACGCCGCAGCCGTCGCGACGAGCGCCGTGTTCTCGCCGGTGAGTTTCGTGATTGCCGGTCTCGTCTGCCTCGCTTTGCGCGTGGCCGGCCTGGGCCCAGAGTGGTCCGTGCCCCGCGGGCGGCGTCGCTGACGCGCTTTGGCCGCCCCCAGTCGAGGCGGCGGCCATTACTCGTCCCGGCCGCCGGTTTCGGTCCACCTGAGACGGGCAGCGGAGCCGCATGCTGAAACGACTGATCCAGGGGGCGGCCGCCGGAGCGGCCGGGACAACGGCGCTCAACGCGGTGACTTACGCGGACATGGCGATGCGGGTGCGCCCGTCCAGTTCGACGCCGGAGCAGGTGGCGGAGGAGCTGGCAAAGCGCAGCGGGCATCCGTGCCGGGGAAGCGGGGTGAGCGGCATAACCGGCTGCAGGGGCTCGGCGACGGTGCCGGCCTGCTGGGCGAGCGGTGCCGAGGAGCGAAAGGATGAAACATGGCTGTCTCCGCATTCCAGGATCTCCCGCTGGCCGACCGTGCCCGTGAGTGGGATGGTGCCGCCGCGGAAAAGCGCGTCAGGAAATGGGCCGGCGCCGAGGAGGAGCCGAACGCGAAATACCGTGACGCGCACGTGTGGTACGACGCGGAAAGCAAGGACAATTTCACGGCCTATAAGCTGCTCATCGCCGACGTCATCAGCGGCAGGCTGGTAGCGGTCCCGCGCGGCATTATGGCGGCAGGTAATGTCATGCAGGGATCCCGGGGCGGAGTAGACCTGCCGCGCGCCGATATCGGCCGGGTGAAAAGCCACCTGAGTACCGCGCCGGCGGCGAGAGCCTTGCGGAAAGAGGTACCGCACCGGGCGGCGAGAGCCGACGCGAGGAGACCACATGACCGGGCCGCAGCCTGACCCATCCGCAGTCCCCGGGCCCGGCAGCGCGGGCCATACGGTTCCGGCCGAGGCCACCACCGGGCGGAACGGGACGCGCGGCGGGGCACTCGCCGTCCCGCTGGCCGCCCGCCAAGCCAGCTTCGACGGCCGCGATCCTGACCAGGTGCTCGCGTCCGCGATCGCGGCGTCCACGCCCACTAAATGCCAGGCCCGCACCAGGCTCTACCGCGACGGCGTGCTGGAGCTTGAGGGCTTTCCTGTCTCCGATATCAGCGAGCATCTGAAGGACGACTCTGCCGTCGTCTGGCTGGACCTGCGCGACCCGGACCGCGAGGACCTTGCGGTCCTGAGCGCCGAATTCGGCCTGCACCCGGTGGCCGTGGAAGACGCGGTGCACGAGCATGAGCGCCCGAAGCTCGACCGCTACCGCAGTCACCTGTTCCTGGCGGCTTACGCTGTCCACCTGGATACCGCCACGGGCGAGCTGGCCACCAGCGAGCTGGCTGCCTTCATTACCAAGCGTGCCCTGATCACCGTCAGAAAGGACGACGGGCTGGATATCGGCGACGTCGTTTCTTACTGGGACACCAGCCCGGACCTGGCCGAGGCCGGCGTCGGCTACCTGCTTTACGGCCTGATCGACAATGTCGTCGACGGGCATTTCGCCGCCGTCCAGGCTCTCGACGACACCATCGAGGCCCTGGAGGACCAGCTGTTCGACGAGAACTCCCGGGGTACCGAGGTGCAGCGGCGCACTTTCGAGCTGCGCAAGAGCCTGGTATTGCTGCGACGGGTCGTGCTGCCCATGCGCGAGGTCGTCAACGCGCTGATGCGCCGCGACCTGAGAATCGTCGATGAGTCGATGCAGCCGTACTACCAGGACGTCTACGACCACGTGCTGCGAGCCACCGAGTGGACGGAGAGCCTGCGGGATCTGGTCACGACGATCCTCGAGACGAACCTGACGATCCAGAGCAACCGGATGAACGTCATCACGAAGAAGGTCACCAGCTGGGCGGCGATCATCGCGGTGCCGACCTTCGTCACCGGTTTCTATGGCATGAACGTTCCCTACCCCGGCTTCAGCCACCAGTCCGGGGTAGGCATCTCCGTCGTCATCATGATCGTCGCCGCCATCACCCTCTGGGTCGTGTTCAAGCGCAAAGACTGGCTGTAGGTCCGATGCCAGGCGCCGGGCAGACCGCCGCCGAGCTGGGCGATCACCGGTCACCAAATCCGGTGGTTTCGCCGTCAGCGTCGGCTGCGTTCCAATACTCCCGGTGCGTCCCTGGCCGTAGGCTGCCGCCATGCCGTTCCCCGACTACGGTGATGTTCCCGCCTGGCTGGCGGTCGGCGTCGCCGCTTGCGCCCTGTTCGGTGCCGGGCTCCTGTACCGCAGGCAATCCGAGCAACTCGACGACCAGCGCAAGGTCAGCGAGAAGCTGACAACCGTCCTCGAACTGCAAAGCGCGGAACTGCGCGAATCGCTCAGCGAAAGGCTCCGGGCGCAGGCCGCCCAGATCTTCATCGAAGTTGACCGGGTGCCACCGGCTGCCGGGGGCGCGGTCAAGCGCGGCCAGGAAAAACCCGGCCCGCTGCCCTGGCTCCTCAGAGCCAAGGTACATAACACGAGCACGCAGCCGATCTACGACCTCTATGTCATATGGCAGCTCGGCACGGTCCGGATGGGCAGGCCCGACCCGATGGCCAGGCTGATGCCGGGCGGTGATGCCTCGTTCGAGCGGACGGGGCCGCAGGCGCCCACCCCGGGCACGCCAAGCGACCCGAGCGCCTTCCTCGCTTTCCGTGACGCAGCCGGGGTGCGCTGGGCGGTCCGGGAGGATGGCACGCTCACGGAGACCTCACGGCCTAGCCAGGACACCTGACGCGGGAGAACCAGGCACCTGACGCGGGAGAAGGGGACCCCCGGAAGAACGAGAACGCAGCCGCCGTGGCCGACCGTCCTGATCAGCGAGCGCTCCCGGGCGCGCGGTCTTCCTCGCCTCTCCGGGTCCAGCCAGCCTCGACGGCTCCGGCCTGCGGAAGGCCGCCCGCATNNGCCCGCGGAAGGCCGCCCGCATGGTCTGCGGGCGGCCTGTCCTGTCCGTCCTATCCGAGTCAGGCCTTCTATCCCAGTCAGGCCCTACATTTCGAGTCAGGCCCTGCGCAGGAACATGACGGCAAGCACGATGATCACGATGACGACGACCGTTCCGAGACCGATGTACATGGCTGACTCCTCTCCGCTGTGCCGGTGACGTGGGCGGGCCGGCTAGGAATCCGCAGTACCCGGCCGTGCGGGCTTCATGCGCGGTCCGGGACGGCGATTGCGCCAAAGCCGTCTGCCGGCAGGTCCACCGGTGCGGCCGGGCCGCCCGATGCCCTGCTAGCCGACGCTGCGAGCAGCTCGAACGGGTTTGACGCGCCGGCTCCGGGATATCAGAAGCCGCATGCGCATCATCTCTCGGCTGGAGCGCGCTGAGGCACTCGACCGGGTCGTCGCACTGGGCCAGCGCGCGGCCCGGTACCTGCGTCCCGGCGGTCTTCGCGATGGCCTGCACGGGGTTTGGCTCGGGCACCCGCTGCACCCGGTACTGGTGCAGGCGCCGGTCGGGGCGTGGCTCTCGGCCGCCGTACTCGACGCCCGGCCGGGCAGCGAGGCAGCGGCCCGGCGGCTGGTCGCGTTCGGCCTGGCCGCCTCGGCGCCGGCAGCCCTGGCCGGGGCCGCCGACTGGTCGGAGCAGCACGAGCAGCAGATGCGGGTCGGCGTCGTGCATGCCGCCGCCAACCTGGGCGCGGTCGCGCTCTACGCCGCCTCGCTGGCTGTCCGCGCTCCCCGGGCCGGGCGGGCGCTGCGTTTCGGCGGGCTGGCCGCCGTGAGCGCCGGCGGCCTGCTGGGAGGCCACATCTCCTTCCGGCTGGCTGGCGGCGCCAACCATGCCGAGGCTGTCCCGCACCTGATCGACCCGGGCTGGCACGACCTGATGGCCGCCGCCGGCCTGCCCGACGGCCGCCCGGTACGCAAGATGCTGGGCGAGGTCCCCGTGGTGATCATCCGCCAGGGCCGGGGCGTGCACGCGCTCGCCGGCCGGTGCAGCCACATGTCCGGGCCGCTGTCGGACAGCGACCTCGAGGACGGCTGCCTGACCTGCCCCTGGCACGGCAGCAAGTTCCGGATATCCGACGGTTCCGTCGCACGCGGCCCCGCCACTGCCCCCCAGCCCGTGTTCGAGACCCGCGTGCGGGACGGCGTTATCCAGGTGCTGCTGCCAGGCGCCGGCTGAGCAGGCACCCTGCCGCCAGCCGCCGGCTGGCAGGACGGAGACAGCATGGCGCGGATGGCCCGCCACCAGGGCGGCTTCGAGGCCGCGATCGTCCGGCTGCCGCGTGACTGGCGCGCAGCCTTAGTGACCAGCGATACGGGGGACTCAGATGGCCGGACCAGACCTGCACGCCAATCGGGGACGACCGCTGGGCAGCCGGCTGCTGTCTGCGCTGGACCGATCGACGTCACGCCCGCTGACCGCGCTGACCGTAGTCGCCGCGGCCATGGCCTGGGTCATCGTCAGCTTCGCCGTCGGGTTTCCCGGGCGGTGGGAGGGCATCTTTCAGAGCCTGGTCGCCGCGCTCACCCTGGCCATGGTCTTCGTCATCCAGCACACTCAGGCACGCCAGCAGGCAGCTACCCAGCGCAAGCTCGATGAGATCCTGCAGGCGCTGCCCGGTGCCGACAACTCCCTGCTGACGCTCGAGCATGCTTCCGACCAGGAACTGCGCGCGGCCGGCCACCAGCACAGCGGGATCCGCAAGGCTGCGCTGGACGAGCAGTCCGGGTCAGCTTGAGCTGCCATCGCTTCCGGACTGCGCGGGCGCTCCGGACTGCGCAGGCGCTCCGGACTGCGCAGGCGCTCCGGATTGCGCGGGCGGCGCGATCTCGTCGGGCGTTCGCGGCGTGCTGGGAGCGGCCTCCGTGCCAGGCGGCCGGTCGTTGAAGGACACTGCGACCTGCTGCTCGTTCCGCCGCTGGTTCTGCAGAGCCTGGAGTGCCATCACAGCCCGGTCGGCCTCCGTCAGCGGCGGCTGCATCATCGAGCGCGGCCACAGCCGCCGCACGAGCACGACATTGATCTCGGCGGCATAGACCGTCACCTGCACGGCGAGGTAGAGCCAGGCGATCAGGCCGAGCACGGTCGCGAACACGCCGTACACCGAGTCACTGCGTAGGTAGCGGTGGATGAGGTAGGTGCCAAGCGCCTGCAGCAGCGTCCATGCCACCCCGCCGGTGACCGCGCCAGGGAAGAGCGCCCGGCCCGGAACGCCCTTGGGAGTCAGGATCCGGAAGCTGGCGAAGTACAGCCCGATGTTCGCCAGGACCGCGAGCACGTCGGCGAGGACGACGAGGACAATCGCCTGCTTGGCATAGTCATGCAGGCCGGTGAGAAAGGTGGTGACGATCACGCCTGACCCGAGCACGCCGAGGAAGAGCAGCGAACGGCCGACGCGCGGCAGGAAGCCCGGCCGGGCCGGGCCGGGCAGGTTCCATACCTGCTCCATCGTGAACAGGCCAGACTGGGCCAGCCCGGTGGTGCCCCAGATCAGGCCGAGCAGCCCGATGATCAGCCCGAGCAGGCTGGAGCGCCGCAGCGCGTGCACGTTGCCTGTCAGCTTGCTGCCGATCAGCGGGACCTGCTGCGCGGCGGCTTTCAGCAACTTGTGGTGCAACGACGGATCGTCGGACGCGACGAGGCCGAGGATCGTCACGAAGACCAGCAGCAGCGGGAACACCGAGACGAAGGCAGAGTAAGCGAGACTCGACGCCAGGGTGCCCCCGTTGTCGTCGCCGTACTTCTTGACGACGCCGAAGGCAAAGGCGGATGCCTTGTGGCGCTGCTGCGCCCGGTCTACCCGCCGGATGCCGCGCTCGAAAGGGTTCACCGGTACGACCCGACCGAGTTCATGGGTAAGACCTGCCTCTGTTCATGGGTAAGACTTGCCTCTCCGGCTAGCTGGATTTCATCGGCCGACCACTCACGCCCCGGGCGGTTCTCCTGCCCGCAGGACGAGCATGGTCATGTCGTCGCGCAACTCCCCGCCGCAGAACTCCAGTACCGCCTTCTGCATGCGCGAGGCCACCTCGGCGGGCGATTTCCCGGCGAGCCCGGCGAGCTCATCGGTCAGGCGGCCCTCGAATGAGATCAGCGCGCTGCCGCGCGCGTCGGCGACGCCGTCGGTGTAGAAGAACAGCGTGTCGCCTTTGGCCAGGTCAAGCTCCTGGGCCTGCGGGGCGGAGTCGGGGAAGATCCCGAGCGGCAGGCCGCCGCCGTTCATCGTCTGCACCCGCCCGTCCGGCCTGAGCAGCACCGGCAGCGGATGGCCGGCGCTGCTGAGAGTGACCCGCAGGACGTGATCCCGCCACTGCAGGTGCGCGGCGTCCGCCGTGACGAACCGGCCGCCGAACTCCTCGGCCAGCATGATCTCGTTGACCATCCGCAGCACCTCGGCCGGATCGGCGCACCAGTGCGCGGCGACCCGGATGGCATGGCGGGCGGCCGCCGTCACGGCAGCCGCGCCGTCCCCCTTCCCGCAGACATCGCCGATCGCCACGCCCCAGCCGCCGGGCGTCCGGTACACGTTGTAAAAGTCACCACCGGGCCCGGGGCTGCCGGTGGCGTCCTGGTGAGCCGCGGCGATCTCGACGCCCGGTATCGCCGGCAGCTCCGGCGGGCGCAGACCCGCCTGCAGCGCATCGGCCACGTCAACGCGATGCCGGAGCATCCGGTCCACCCTGATCGCGAGCGCGAGATGCTCGCCGATTTCCTCTACCAGGCCGACGTCAGCCGTGCTGAAGTAACCTGCGCCGGCCTGCCTGGCGAGTGTCAGGGCACCGTAGGATCGCTCTCCGTCCGACAGCGGGACGCTGAGCAGGGACGTCGATCCGAGGCGGGCGAGGACAGGTATGCCGTCCGGGCCGGCGCCCAGCAGGCCGCCATCCTCGGCGTGCGCGACCAGGAGGGAGCTGCCGGAGTCGTGCACCTGGCTTGGCGCGGAGTTCCGCTGCGGGTCGATACCCGCCAGGGACCGGGCCAGCTCCGCGGACCGCTCGTCCGGCGGGCCGATGACGAACTGCCGCCGCAGCCGCCCCTGCCGCTCCACGTCGACGATGACCCAGGCGGCGAGCTTACTGGCCAGCAGCCTCGCGCAGCGCTGCAGCATGACGGACTCGCTGACCGTGGCGTTCTCCAGCACCAGCCTGGTTGCCGCGCCCAGCAGGTCGAGGCGGCCGGTAGCCGTGCGGACCTCGGCCACCGGCTGGTGATCCGGGCCGGACCGCTGATCCTGATCCGCTGCGCCTGACTTGGCCGCCACCTCTGGCGGCTGGTCCCGGCGGGTGCCCGCCACCTCCGGCGGCCGGCCACGGCGGGCGGCGGCGGAAGCCGGGCCAGTGCGGATGGCCGCGACAATCAGCTGGTCGGGACCTCCCGCCAGGCTGACCGGGCCGATATCGAGCACATTGGGCACCGGGCCGGCGGCACCGAGCAGGCCGCAGCGGATCTGGCGGCCCTCGCCGGTTCGCCGGGCGGCAGCGAGCTGGGTCTGCAGGGCTGCCCGCGCGGGCAGCTCCACGAAGGCCGTGAAGAGCTTTCCGGTGGCATATCCGGGAGAAAATCCGAGCAATTTGCCGGCCCGCCGGTTGGCCCGCCGCACGGTGCCATCGCGATCGAGCAGGAACAATGGCACCGGCGCCTCCTGGAAGACCGCATGCAGCAGCCGCCGGTCAGCGTTCAGCCCGCCGGCTTGCCGGTCCGGCCCCGGCCCGGCAGCCGCCTGCGCCCCCATTGAGGTAAGCGCGTCAATCGCCCCGTCCAGCTCGGCGAACGCGGCCTCGAGCACCTGCCGCAGATCAGCTCCCGGCAGCGAGGCGGCTTGCTGCAGCTGCCCGCGTCGCTCTGCCAGCCCGGAGATCTCGCTCTCGAGGCCCGGGCGGCCAGGGGAATACGGCATCGGCTCAGTCCTCTCTGCTAGCTGCCTCTGTCCCCTACCGCTCACGGGGGCCCGCAAACACCCGGCGGAATCTGGCGGCCAGTCTGGCATGTTTGGCGGCCTGGCTACGGGTACTGCAAAGGCCCGTCGACGTAGGGAGCTGACATGGCATCGTGGCAGTCCGCATCCGTAGCCTTCCTGGCCGCGGCCGAAGGGACAGAGGAAGTCGAACTGACCCAGCCCTGGCAGGCGGTGATCGCCAAGGGCGGCAAGCCCGTGCTGGTCTCGCCGGCGCCGCAGGAAATCCAGATGTTCGACCATCTCGATCGTGGCGACACACAGCTCGTCGACGCGAGAGTGGCGGATGCCGACCAGCGGGACTATGTGGGCCTGGTACTGCCAGGCGGCGTGGCGAATCCCGACCAGCTGCGCACCGACCCGGATGCTGTCGCCTTCGTGCGGGGCTTTATCGACGCCGGCAAGCCGGTGGCGGCGATCTGCCACGCCCCCTGGACGCTCATCGAAGCAGACGCCGTCCGCGGCCGCACGCTGACGTCATGGCCCAGCCTGCAGACGGACATCAGGAACGCCGGGGCGAGCTGGGTCGACGAGCCGGTCGTCATCTGCGACAGGGGCCGGAGCACGCTGGTCACGAGCCGGTGCCCGGACGACCTTCCCGCCTTCTGCGAGGCGCTCACGGAGGTATTTGCCCGGCATCTGTGAGTCGGCCAGGACAGCCCAGGGGGGCGCCATGAGCGAACGGGGGTCTGCGGCGCGGTGAACGTTAAGAGCACAGGACTGCCCGCCCGGGCCGGCGCCATCTTCTGCTGGGCCTTCCTTGTCTGGGTGCTGCTGACCTGGACGCTGACCGCAGAGCAGCTGCTGTTCGGCGCCGGTGTGGCTGCGGCGGTCGCCATCGCGCTCGCGCCGCTTGGTAACGCGGCGGGCCCCTGGCTGCTGCTCGATCCGCGCCGGCTCGCCGGAGCGATCTGGCTGCTCGCGGTGACCGCCGGCCGGATTGCCCGGTCGAACGTGCGGCTCGCGGGACGGATCTGGAACCCCCGCAGGCCGCTGACCAGCGGCATGGTGATCGCCGCCACGCGGGAACGCGGCGCGGGCGGGCTCACCGCCGTGGGCCTGATGACGTCGGTCGTGGTCGACAACCAGCTAGCCGACCTCGACCCCAGCCGCGGTCAGCTGCAGTATCACGCGGTCGCCGTTCCCGATGGCGGTCCCGACGAGGTGGCACGCGGCATCAACGTCCCGGCGGAGCGGCTGCTGCGGCTGCTGCGTCCGGGCCGGCTACAGCGTCAGGACCGGCTATCGCGTCCGGAAAAGGAGGGACGGCAATGACCGGTGTCTACGAAGCCGTCGCGATCGGGGAGGTCGTCATTGCGGCCCTGCTGCTGATCCGGCTGGCATCGGGCCCGACGGTCTCGGACCGCATCGTGGCCCTGAACACGATCTCGACGCAGGCGGCACTTGCCGTCCTGTTCTTCGCCGCCTTCGCGCGCCGCACCATTTACCTCGACGTGGCGCTCTGGCTGGCCTCCTTCAGTTACCTGGGGGCCATCGTCTGGTCACGGTACCTGGAACGGGGGCTGTTGTGAGGGAAGGCATCGTTATCGCGCTGGCTGCCATCGGCGGGTTCTTCTCCCTCACCGGCGCGGTGGGCATGCTGCGGATGCCCGATGTGTACTGCCGGATTCAGTGCTCCAGCATGACGATCACCATGGGCGCGCTCCCCTTGCTGGTCGCGCTCGTGGTCGGGGAGGGCCCGGTCAGCAGCTACGGCAGCCGCGCGCTGCTGGTGGCGGCGCTGCTGCTGATAGTGAACCCGGCAGCATCACACGCGCTGGCGCGGGCGGCCTACAAGACGGGCGTCCCGATGTGGCCCGGCGCCGTGGCCGACCAGGTCAGGGACCAGGTGGCGGCCGAAGCGCAGAGCGAGGCGCAATGAGCGCATTCTGGCTGCTCGACTACCTCCTGCTCGCGCTCATCCTGACGTCGGCGCTGCTGGTGCTCTTGCTCCGCAACCTCAACGGGGCGGTCATGGCGCTGTCCGCGGCCGGCACGCTGCTGTCGGTCTTGTTCGTCGTCCTCGGCGCACCCGACGTCGCGCACTCTGAGGTGGTCGTCGGGGCGATTGCGCTGCCGGTGCTCTATCTCGTGGCCATCGGCAAGTCACGAACCGTGGTCGATGATCCGGCGCTTGGCGAGACCCGCGAGCAGGACAGTGCAGCCACCTGACCGGCAGCCACCTGACCGGCAGCCATTTGCAGGGCAGCCGCCTGACCGGCAGCGGACTGACGGCCGCGCGCGGCAGGAGGCGACCGAGCACGAGCCGATCCACCGGCCCTGGCTTGGCACGCTGATCGTGGCCGGCATGGCCGCCGCGCTAGCGGCCGCGATGGCAGGGATACCGCGCGAGCATGCGGCGCTGCCCGCGATCGCCCGCTACGCACTTGAGGTGGCGCTGCCGAAGTGGGGGCTGACCGAGCCGGTCAACGAGGTTGTCTACGGCACGCGCGGGTTCGACACGTTCGGCGAGACGTTCCTGCTGCTGGCGGCCATCATCAGCGTGGTCCTGATTACGCGGCCGCGAGAGTCACGCCGGGGGTATTTCGGCGAGGAGACCGCGGCAGGACGAGAGCAGTCCGAGTCCGATCCGGCCGAGCCAGACGATGCGCGCGAGGACGCCGCGCGCTCGGCGGAGGGCCAGGAGCAGGACGAACGCCGCCCGGCGGATCAGGCCGGACCGCGGACGCCGGACCAGACCCCGCTGGGCTCCGCCGCGCCGGAGACTGCGGAGGCGATGACCGTCGTGGTCAGGACCGCGATCCGGGTAGCGCTGCCCATCCTCGCCGTGGCCGGGCTCTACCTGGTCGCCTGGGGATACTCGCCGGGCGGCGGCTTCCCTGGCGGGGCGGTCATCATGGGCGTCATCCTGCTGGTCTATGCCGGATTCGGGCACCGGAGGATCAGCCGGATAGCGCGGCCAGGGCTGCTCGAGGCGATCGAGATCGCCGGGGCCGCGGCCATCATCTTGACGGAGCTGCTGGGCCTGGTGCTCAAGGGATCGTTCAGTGCCAACTGGCTGCCGCTGGCAGCACCCCAGACCATTCTCTCCGGCGGAATAGCGCAGCTGTTCTCGGCCAGCGAGCTGATCGAGGTCGGCACCGGGCTGACCATCGCCGTCTTCGCGCTGCTCGCCATGGAGCACGACTGGACTCCGGACGAGCAGGACGTCTCCCGCGAGGATTCAGAGGCCTCGGAGAACTCTGGGACCGCAGGAGACTCAGAGAACACAGACGGCTCAGAGGGCTCAGCAGGGCCGGAGAGCGGATCCGGGGAGGCCGGCGACCGGCCCCGTGGCAGGAGCCGTCGGTGATCCTGGCGAACTACCTGACCTCGGCGGCAGTGTTCTGCATTGGCCTGTACGCAGTACTGACCAGGCGCAACATGATCAAGATGGTCATGGGCCTGTCCCTGATGGAGGCCTCCACTTACCTGTTCATGCTCTCGCTGGCCTACCGGGCGGGATCTACCGCGCCGGTGCTGCTGAGCCCGCCGCCCGGGGAGAGCACGCGGGCGCTGGCGCATGGCAACGTGGCCGACCCGGTGCTGCAGAATTTCTGCCTGACCGCGGTCGTGATCGGCGTGGCGGTCACGGCGGTCTTTCTCAGCGTGGTCGTCCGGATCGCGCAGCACTACCGGACGCTGGACTCCGACAAGGTCAGGGAGATGCGCGGATGACCGGCGCGGCCCTGGCCTCGCTGCTGCCGCTGCCGGTGGCCCTGCCGATCGCCGGAGCGGCCGCGGCGCCGCTGCTCGCCCGGATATCCGGCAGGCTGCCCGTCATCGTGTCGCTCGTCGCGCTCGGGGGCGCCGTTACCGTACTGCTGCTGGAGGCACCCGCCGTCTTCGGCGGCCGGGTGCTCGTGCACTATATGGGCTTCTGGAAGCCCGTCAACGGGCACGCGCTCGGCATCGCGTTCGCCGCTGACCCGTTCGGCCTGCTCTTCGCGCTGGCCGCGGCGGTGATCGGCGCCATCCTGCTGCTGTACACGCTGTCAGAGCTCGGCGGCCTGGGCCCGCGGGAGCTCGGCGGTTACGCATGCCTGTTCCAGCTGCTGCTGGCCGCGCTGATCGGGGCGGCGCTGACCGCCGACCTGTTCAACCTTTTCGTCTGGTTCGAGGTCGCCGCGCTGGCAAGTTACGGCCTGACGGGATTTTTCCTGGAGAGGCCGATCGCGCTCGAGGCTGCGTTCAAAATCCTGGTGCTCACGACGCTGGCCAGCTTCAGCATCTTCATCGGGGCCGGGCTGCTGTACGCCAGGCACGGTGCGCTGAACTACGCGCAGCTGCATGACGCGCTCCGCGGGCATGTGGCTGCGCCTGACCTGATCGCGCTCGGCCTGCTCATCGGCGGCTTCGCCACCAAGGCCGGGCTGGTCCCCTTCCACGGCTGGCTCGCGGACGCGCACACCGCGGCGCCGGGTCCGGTCTCCGCGCTCTTCTCCGGCCTGATGGTCAACCTCGGCATCGTGGCGATCGTGCGGGTGGTGTTCTGCGTCTACGGCCCGGGCAGCGCGCCGGTTCTCGGGCTGCTGCTGACCGTCGGGCTGATCTCCGCCCTGCTCGGCGCGGTGATGGCCCTGGCGCAGGATGACCTGAAGAGGCTGCTGGCCTACGACACCGTCTCGCAGATGGGAATCCTTGCCGTCGGCCTGTCGACGGGCACTGCGACCGGGATCGGCGGCGCCGTCTACCACCTGATCAACCACGCGCTGTTCAAGTCGCTGCTGTTCCTGTGCGCGGGCGCCGTCGTGCACCGGACCGGGCTCACCAAATTGTCCGAGATGGGCGGCCTGGCCCGCCGGATGCCGGTGGTCACGACTGCCTTCGTGATCGGGGCCCTGTCCATCGCCGGCATCCCGCCGTTCAACGGCTACGTGTCGCTCGGCCTCATCCACTCCGCACTGCTCGACCAGCATGAGGTGGCTGCGTACATCCTGATGCTGATCGCGCAGGTGATCACCATCGCCGCCCTCGGCAGGGCAGCGTGGCTCGCGTTCTTCCGCCCGCGGGAGGCCGGCCACGGGAAGCTGGAGCAGCTGCGGCCCGGCATGCTCGCGGGGCTGGCCAGCCTGGCCGGATGCTGCGTGGCGTTCGGCGTCGCCCCCGGGTTCTTTCTCGAGACCGTGATGGCGCCTGCCGTCTCCGGCCTGCTGAATCCGGCCCGCTACGCCAGCGCGGTGCTGGCCGGTGCCGGCCGGCTGCCGGGCTTGCACATCCCGTTTGATTACGCGTCGCCCGGCGAGCTGGCCTCGGCCGGCGCGTGCCTGGTCGTGGCCGGGGCGCTGGCCTGGGGCTACCTGCGCATCAGCGAACCCGCCCCGGTCCGGGTGCTGCGCGCCGCGCACAACGGATCGGCAAACGACTACGCCGCCTATGCGGTCACCGGGACCCTGGCGGTGATCGCCGTCCTCAGCCTCGCCCGATAACCCTCACCGGGCGGCGGCGGGAGCGAGCCAGCGCTCCATGCAGGCGAGGAGCCCTTCGGTGTCCACCGGCTTGGTGACGTAGTCGCTGGCCCCGGCGGACAGGCTCTTGTCCCGGTCGCCATGCATGGCGCGGGCGGTCACGGCGATGATGGGGAGCCGCGCGAACCGCGGCATCTCCCGGATCGCGGTCATCGTCGCGTGCCCGTCCATCTCGGGCATCATCATGTCCATCAGCACGAGATCGATGTCGTCACTGGCCAGCAGCATGTCTACGCCCTTGCGGCCGTCGGGCGCGTGCACGATGGCCAGTCCGTAGAGCTCGAGAATGCTGGTGATCGCGAACACATTGCGGACGTCGTCATCGACGATCAGGACTTTCTTGCCGCGCAGGACGGGGTACACGTCCGTCTCACCGGAAGCCGCAGCCGCCGCCGGTGACTGCTGGCCGGANNCGAGGGCGAGGGCGAGGGCGAGACCGGGAGAAGCCGCGGCCCGGCCGGGCGATTCGCCTCGTCCTGTCCGGCGGCTTCCGGCCGGGCCGGCGCGATGCCGTCGGCCGCTCCCGGGTAGGAGCACGGCAGGTCAAGGGTGAACGTGCTGCCGTTGCCGAGCTGGCTCTCCGCCCAGACGTGGCCGCCGAGCTGTGCGGCCACCTCGCGGCAGATCGCCAGGCCAAGGCCCGTCCCGCCATAGCGGCGGCTGGTGGTGCCGTCACCTTGCTGGAAGGCGTCGAAGATCGTCTTCAGGTTGTCATCTGAGATGCCGATTCCCGTATCGGTGACCGAGAAGGTGATGACCGGATCGGCGGCCTGACCGCGCGGCCCGGCCACGCCGATGCTCAGGTCCACGCGTCCCCGCGCGGTGAATTTGACCGCGTTCGACAGCAGGTTGTGCAGGATCTGGCGCAGCCTCTGCTTGTCCGTGAACAGTTCGGCTGGCACGTCAGCGCGTGGCTCGACCACGAACTCCAGGCCCTTGTCGGCGGTCAGCGGCTGGAAGATCGCCTGCAGCTCTTCTATCAGCGTGCTCAGGGCAAAGCGCTCGGGATGGATGTCCATCCGCCCGGCCTCGACCTTGGAAAGATCCAGGATGTCGTTGATGAGCTGCAGCAAATCTGATCCGGACGAGTGAATGACGTGCGCGTACTCGACCTGCTTGGGCGTGAGGTTCGCGGCGGGATTCTGCGCGAGCAGCCGCGCGAGGATGAGCAGGCTATTGAGCGGAGTACGCAGCTCATGGGAGACGTTCGCAAGGAATTGCGACTTGTACCTGGAGGCCAGGTCAAGCTGCTTGGCACGTTCCTCGATCTCCCGCCTGGCCTGCTCGATCTCGACATTCTTGACCTCGATATCGCGGTTCTGGCGGGCCAGCTGATCGGCCTTGTCCTCCAGGTCCTCATTGGAACGCTGCAGCTCCTCCTGCCGTGCCTGCAGTTCCCCGGAGCTGGCCTGCAGCTCAGCGGCCAGCCGCTGAGACTCCGCGAGCAGCGCGTCGGTCCGCGAGTTCGCGATGATGGCGTTGACGTTGACGCCGATCGTCTCCATCAGCTGCTCAAGGAAGTCCTGGTGCACCTGCGTGAACCGGTTGAACGAGCTGGCCTCGATCACGCCGAGGACCCGGTCCTCGAAGACGACCGGCAGCACGATCAGGTTGACCGGCGCGGCCTCGCCAAGCCCGGAGGAGATCTTCACATAGTCGGCCGGGGCCTCCGTCACGACGATGGGCTTCCTGGTCTTCGCCACCTGGCCGATCAGCGACTGGCCGAGCCGGAACTGGCTGGGCGCGCTGATATCGGCCCGCAGGCCGTACCCTGCGATCAGGCGCAGCCGGGCATCATCGCCGGCCGGGTCAGCGAGGAAGAACGTGCCGTGCTGCGCCCCGACCAGGGGGACGAGCTCGTTCACGATGAGCTCGGCGACGGTCGCAAGATCGCGGTGGCCCTGCATCAGCCCGGCGATGCGGGCGAGACTGGTCTGCAGCCACTCCTGCTCATGGTTGGCCTTCGTGGTCTCCCGCAGCGACTGGACCATCGCGTTGATGTTGTCCTTGAGCTCGGCGACCTCGCCCTGGGCCTCTACCGAAATGGACCGGGTGAGGTTGCCGGTGGCCACGGCGCTGGTCACCGCGGCGATTGCCCGCACCTGGCGGGTCAGGTTGCCGGCCAGCTCGTTGACGTTCTCCGTCAGCCGCTTCCAGGTGCCGGACACGCCCTCGACCTCGGCCTGGCCGCCAAGCCGTCCCTCGCTGCCGACCTCCCGCGCGACGCGGGTGACCTCGGCGGCGAAGGACGACAACTGGTAGACCATCGTGTTGATGGTGGTCTTCAGCTCCAGGATCTCCCCGCGCGCGTCGACGTCGATCCGCTTCGACAGGTCGCCCTGGGCGACGGCAGTGGTGACCTGTGCGATGTTGCGCACCTGGCTGGTCAGGTTGGTCGCCATCGAGTTGACGTTGTCGGTCAGGTCCTTCCAGGTCCCGGCGACGTTGGGAACTGTCGCCCGGCCGCCGAGAATGCCCTCGGTGCCGACGTCCCGGGCGACCCGCGTCACCTCGTCGGCGAACGCTGACAGCTGGTCGACCATCGTGTTGATGGTGTCCTTCAGCTCCAGGATCTCCCCGCGCGCATCGACGCGGATCTTCTGGCTCAGATCGCCCCTGGCCACCGCGGTCGTCACCTGGGCGATGTTCCTGACCTGGCCGGTCAGGTTGGCCGCCATGACGTTAACTGACTCGGTCAGGTCCTTCCAGGTGCCGGATACGCCTTTCACGTCGGCCTGGCCGCCGAGGCTGCCATCGGTGCCCACCTCGCGGGCCANNTGATCTTCTGGCTCAGATCGCCTTCCGCGACGGCCGTTGCCACCTGGGCGATGGAGCGGACCTGCGCGGTCAGGTTCCCGGCCATCGAGTTCACCGAGGCGGTGAGATCGCGCCAGGTCCCGCCGACGCCGGGCACTTTCGCCTGGCCGCCGAGAATGCCCTCGGTGCCCACCTCGCGNNACCATCGTGTTGATGGTGTCCTTCAGCTCCAGGATCTCCCCGCGCGCATCGACGGTGATCTTCTGGCTCAGATCGCCCCTGGCCACCGCGGTCGTCACCTGGGCGATGTTGCGTACCTGGCTGGTCAGGTTCCCGGCCATGGCGTTGACCGACTCGGTCAGGTCCTTCCAGGTGCCCGCCAGCGCGGGCACCTCGGCCTGGCCTCCGAGCTTGCCCTCGGTGCCGACCTCGCGGGCCACCCGGGTCACCTCGGAGGTAAAGAGCGCGAGCTGATCGGTCATGCCGTTGAACACCGTGGCGATCTCGTCCATCAGCGGGTCACCCACCTGAGACAGGCGGGTACCGAAATCGCCGCCCCGCACTGCCATCAGGCCCGCCAGCAGATGCTGTAAACCCGGGTCGGCAGGCCTGCGCAGGTCGGCAGGCGGCGTGCCCGCCTCGGCGGCCTTCGTCATCAGTGCTCCTCGTGGATCTCACCGGCACGGGCCGCGTGACGTCGGCGCGCTGCCGTTAGTGACAGTTCGATACTGCCACGATCGGCGTTAGCGGGATGATGAGTCAAAGCCGATAAGGACAAAACGTACCCGGTAACGGGTGATCTGGCTGCTGGTGGGCCAGTCCCAGGAAAGCGAGTGACCGTGACAGCAGCAAGCGGCGACGGCGCGGGCGCCCGGCTGACTTCGCTGATCGCCCGGCAGCGGCAGGAGCTTGACGCGGTCCGCTCAGGCGCCGCCGCACGCTGCGTCGTGGACCTGGCCCGGGGCATGCTGATGGAGCGGCTTGGCTGCGGGCCCGCCGAGGCGCAGCGGCAGCTCGCGCACCTGGCAGCAGAAGCCGGGACGACAGTCGCCGAGCTGGCCGCCGAGGTGACCAGCCAGGATCCGGTGGCAGCCGCGGAGCCGGCCGGCCGCAGGCCCAGCCTGGCCGGGGCTGCCATCGAGGTGGCCGACGACGGTGCCGGTATCGCCGCTGCCCTGCTGGATCAGGCACTGGCCCCGGCGGGCGCGACCGCGGTGGCGCTCTGGCTGAACGACCCCGATGGCGGCCTGCAGCTGGCTGGCGAGGCCGGTTTCGGGCCGGGTGAGGCCAGCCGGTGGCGGCGCATACATCCGGAGATGAACTCGCTGATCCCGCAGGTAGCCCGCGACGGCGGTGAGCTGTGGTGGCCGGGCGGGCGGCCGGACGGAGATAGCACCCCGCTGATCGGCCGGTGGCCCGCGGGAGCCCGCGCGGTGCTGCCGCTGCGGGTCGCGGGAGCCACGCTCGGAGTGCTGGAGGCATGCTGGCCGGTGCCGCTTGAGGACTTCGACGCCGCGCTGCGCCGCCAGCTCACGGCCCTCGCCGATGTGTGCGCCCAGGCACTCGGCGCACGGCTCCCCAACGGCGACCTCGCCGCCGACCACGGCGCATCCTGGCTCTTCGGGCTCCTGGACGGCGTCATCGAGTCAGCCATGTTCGCCTGTGCGCTGCGCGACGGCGAAGGCCGGGTGACCGATTTCCGCATCGACCACGTCAGCGAGGGTCTCCGTGACCCGGCAGGCCGGAACGCGGCCGAGCTGGCCGGCCGGACCCTGCTCGAGGCGTACCCGGCGGCGGCGGCCGACGGCGGCATGTACGACCAGGCGGCCCAGGCGCTCGCCAGCGGCAAGCCAGTGCACATTCCCGGCGGCGTCATCAGCGCGCCCGGCACGGCGCTCGGCGACGCGGCAGTGGCGCCGGTGCTCGACATCCGCATCGCGTCCCTGTTCGACGGCGTGGTGATCGCCTGGCGGCGGGCAGACGAGGCCGGGCGGGCAGACGAGGCCGGGCGCCTGGCGGTGCTGCTCCAGCATGCCGAGCGGCTGGGCCGGATCGGCGGCTGGGAGGAGAACCTGGTCACCGGGGACGTCCGGTGGACGGACCCGACGTTCGCCCTCTTCGGCCAGCAGCCGGGAGACCCTATCCCGGTCGCGGACCTGCATGCCCATGTGCCGGCTGACGATGTCCCCGGTGTCGAGCGCTTTCGCGACACGCTGCTGCGGGAGAAGAGGGCGACCGCCGCCGCATTCCGGATCATCCGGGCCGACGACGGGAGCACGCGGCAGATGCGTGTCTTCGCCGAGCCGGTGACCGATCCAGCGGGCACCCTGGTCGCCTTGCGCGGCGCGTTCCAGGACGTCTCGGCTCATTACCACACCCAGGTCGCGCTCGCCGCGACGCGTGACCGGCTGGCCGATACGGAGGAACGCGCCCAGGAGGAACACCGGCTGGCCCTGCGGCTGCAGCAGGCCATCACGCCGCGGTCGGCCCGGCCGGTCGAGGCGGCCGGGCTGGACGTCGCGGCACGGTACCGGCCGGCCGGCCCAGGGCACCTGGTCAGCGGCGACTGGTACGACACGGTCATGCTGCCGACCAGGCAGGTGCTGCTGGTGGTCGGCGACATCGCCGGGCACGGAATCGACGCGGTGACCGGGATGGTCGCGCTGCGCAACTGCCTGCGCGGGCTTGCGATCACGGGCGCCGCGCCCGCGGCGCTGCTCGGCTGGCTGAACGGCGTCGCCTGCCATCTCACCGACGGCATCATCGGCACGGCCATCTGCGGGCTCTACGATCCTGCCAGCCGGACCCTGCGGTGGTCACGGGCCGGTCACCTGCCGCCCGTGCTGGTGCGGGACGGCCGGGCCGCGGAGCTCTCCCTGCCCCAGGGGATTCTGCTCGGCGCAGACCCGGACGCCTCGTATGAGGAAGTCACGACGTCACTGCGGCCTGGGGACACCCTGCTGCTTTTTACCGACGGGCTGATCGAGCGCCGAGGCGATCCGATCGACGAGTCGCTGCGCTCATTGCTCCGCATTGCCAGCCGGCCCGTTGCCGACGTCGCGCGATACGCCGACCACGTGCTGGCCAGCGCTGCCTCGGACACCGACGATGACGCCTGCCTCGTCGCTGTCCACCTTCAGTGAAGGCGAGCGCGGTGCGTTATTTCGCCGCATCCGGCACGCCGGGCGAATCCGCGGGCGGAGGCGCCAGGCCGGCGTCGAGTGCCTCCTGCACGCTTCCGTAGAACGGCAGCCGGTCGGCCAGCCCGGTGATCCACAGCGCTTTTGTGTACTTGTAGCGCGCGCCCGCCAGCGCCAGCGTTCCGCCGGAGGCCCCGAGCTTCTTCCAGTGGCCGACGATGACCGCCAGGGAGCTGGTGTCCATGAAGTCGACCGCTGCCAGGTCAATGATGATGCGGCTGCGCTCCCGGCGGGCGCGGGCCAGGCAATCATCGAGCTGACCGCTGGTAACGACGTCAAGGTCGCCGCTGACCGTGACGATCACGCTGTCCCCGCGAGGCTCGGACGACAGCCGGAGCGCATCCAACCTGCCTCCTGCGAAACGGGCCCCGGGCGAGGCCGTGATATGGCGCCCCAGGGCGGGGCCCGCGATACGGGCCATCGTATGCCGGCCACCTGCCGCCCGCGAATACGCCGGCCACCTGCCGCCCGCGGCAGGCCGGCCAAAGCCGCCCGGGATACGCCGGCCAGGCGGCGCCCGCGGCAGGCCGGCCAAAAGCCGCCCCCTGCGTGCATGCCGTCGCCGTTACGGGGCAAGACTCGATCACGGATGCGGGCGTAGCGTTCTGATGGCCGCGATTCCGGCGGTTGCCCGCTGGCCGACGGCGCTCGGACCGGGCAGCGAACGGGCAGAGCGCCCGGCACTGACAGAGGGAGGTGCTTGCCCTGGGGCCGAGGGGGACGCCCGGCGCAGCTCCGCCGCGCCGGTGTCCGTCGACGTGGCCTGCCGGCTACCGGCCGGGCACACCCGGGGTATGACGATGCCTGACGCGAATCTCTCCGACGAAGGCTTCCATCATCTGGCGCTCTTGTACCGCAGTAGCCAGGAGTATCTGTCGACCCTTCTCGCGTTCGTGCGCACCGGCCTGGCCCGCGCCGAGCCAGTCTTCGTGGCCGTGCCCGCCGCGGCAGGGGAACTACTGCGTGACCGGCTGACGCCGGCCTCAGGGCAGGTCACCTTCGCCGACATGGCCAGGATGGGCCTTAACCCGGCGCGGATTATCCCTGCTGTCAGGACTTTCGTCGATGCGCACCCGGGACGGCGCATCCGGTATGTCGGTGAGCCGGCCTGGCCCGCGCGCTCTGCCGACGAGCTACGCGAAACCGCCAGGCATGAAGCGCTCGTCAACCCGGCGTTCTGCGACGCGCAGGTCACAATATTGTGCCCCTACGACGTCAGGGCACTCGCGCCTTCGGTCATCGCCGACGCCAGGCGGCTCCACCCCGTCCTGCTCCGGCGGGGCGAACAGCAGGCCAGCCCGGAGTACCCCGGGCCTGACCTGCTGCCGCCAGCTTTCGACGCACCGCTGCCCGAGCCGCCGCCGGGCGCAGCCAGGCTCCGTTACACGGCCAACCTGCGGCCGGTACGCGACGTCGTCGCCAGCCACGCAGCCCAGGCAGGGCTCACGCCCGGTCGCAGCACCGACCTCGTGCTGGCGGTCAGCGAGATCGCCGCAAATACGGTCCGTCATACCCGGAACGGCGGCACGCTGCTTGTCTGGCGCACCCCGGACTGCCTCATCTGCCAGATCCATGACCAGGGCCGCATCACCGACCCGCTGGCTGGCCAGCGCCCCCCGGCGCTCGACGTTCTCGGCGGACAGGGACTCTGGGTGGTCAACCAGGTCTGCGACCTGGTCGAGATGCGCTCAGGCCGGACCGGCACCACCGTCCGGCTGCACATGCGCCGCCCGGCGTAGGACGCAGCCGGTACATGGGCCGGCGCGGGCGAGGCTAGCGGGCTGCCGCGGCCTCCGGCCGGCCCGGCTTAGCGGGACTCCGCGCGATGGCATCGCCGCGTCCGCGCACCGGCCGCGCCCACGGCCGCGAACGTCGCCGCGGTCAGTCCGTCCGCGAGCGCGGCGCGGCGCAGCGGCCGGTCGGCAGCCGCCAGTGCCAGCATCGACGCGGCATGGGCGAGGTCAACCTGCGCACCGGTGCTGAGCACGAAAGCGCTCGGAGCGGTTGCGGTCACGGCCGCCTGGATCAGATGACGGGCGCCGAGCACTCGCGTCACCGCCCGGGCGCGTGGGCTAGCGGGCCGGCCGCTGCACAGGCGGACCGCCGCGCCGGGAGCGCAGAGCAGCACAGCGCCGTAACCGCCGCGCACCAGGGGGAACACCATGAACCTGGCGTCGGTCATCTGGCCCGGGCCAGTCTTGCCGCGAGGACGCCGCCGAGGATCGCCGACCCGGCGGCAGCGCCGGTGACCAGGCCAGCGTGCTGCGACATCCACAGCTGCGCGCTGCGGTCGTGTGACCGGTCGTCGAAGATGCCGCGCGCACCGTGGTCGTGACCGGCGGAACCGTCAACGGGCGCCCACAGGTTGTCGGGCCGGCCAGGCTCGGCCTCCTGCGCCGTCTGCTGGGAGTCAAATCCGGTGCGGGCGAGATAGCGGTCAAGCAGCGCCGGCACGACCCGGTTGGCCAGGATGGTCGCCGCCGTGCTCGCGCCGACCCAGTACTGCTTCCTGCCCGGGTGATCGGCCGCGAAGACTACCCCCCGCGCGGCTACTTCTGGCTGGTAGATGGGCGGTACCGGCTGCGGGTGGTTGGGCAGCTTGGAACGCACCCAGGAGAACTGCGGCGTGTTGACCGCGGGCATCTGAACGACGGTCACCCGGACGCCGGAATGCTCGTGCAGCAGCTCGCACCGCAGCGATGAAGTGAACCCGTTGACGGCGTGCTTGGCGCCGCAGTAGGCCGACTGCAGCGGGATGCTGCGCGCGCCGAGAGCCGATCCGACCTGCACGATGGTGCCGCGGTCGCGGGCCCTCATCCGGTGAAGTGCCACCATGGTCCCGTGCACGAAGCCCAGGTAGCTGACTTCGGTGACGCGGCGGAATTCCTCCGCTGAGACGTCGGCGAACGGCGCGAACACCGACGAGAACGCGACGTTGATCCAGACGTCGATCGGGCCGAAGAAATCCTCCACCTGGCGGGCAGCGTCCTCGACCTGCCCGTAATCAGCCACATCGGCGCTGACCGCGAGCGCCTTGCCGCCAGCCTCCTCGACGTCGTGCGCCGCGCCGTCCAGGCCGGCCTGCCCGCGGGCGATCAGCCCGACGTTCGCCCCGCGCTCGCCGTACAGCCGCGCGGTAGCCCGGGCGATGCCCGCGCTGGCACCGGTAATGACAACGGTCTCGGTCATCTGGTCGTCACTCCTCCATTAGTCAAGGGTTGGCTTTGGGTCAAGGGGGCGCGGTACCTCACTCCGGCTGCCAGGGTGAATCGATCCGGCCGGCGCATTCGAGCATCAGGGCATGCACGAAAGCCTGCGGAAGGTTGCCCCTTAGCTGCCGCTCGGCCACGTCGTACTCCTCGGAGTACAGTCCGGCAGTCCCGCAGGCTGCCCTGTTCCGCTCGAACCAGCGGGCCGCATCCAACTCGCTGCCTTGCTGCTTCAGCGCCAGGGCAAGGATGAAACCGCACAGCAGGAAGGCGCCCTCGGCGTCTTGCAGCGGCCGCTCGTCATGGCGGAAGCGGTAGGCGTAGCCGTCCTGCGTCAGCTCGGCCTGGTAGGCGCGCAGCGTCTCGACCGTGCGGGGATCATCAGCGGGAATGGCGCCGCGGATCGGGGCCAGCAACAGGGCAGCGTCCAGCCCGTCATCGTCTGCAGAGCGCTGCCAGCGGCCCGAGGGGTGGACCGCGTGCTTCGCGGTATCTGCGACGATGACGTCGGCGAGACTGGACCAGTCCGTGGCCAGGGACTGCGACGCGCATGATCTCGCTGCGGCGCGCAGCCCCGCGGCGCAGGTCAGCCTGCTGTGGGTCCACGGCTGATTGTCGATTTCCCAGATTCCGGCGTCCGGTTCCTCCCAGCGCTCCGCGATCGCGGCCGCCGCTATCTCGGCTGCCTGCCGGCCGCTGGAATCCAGCCGGTCGTGCCGCGCGGCCGCGGCCAGCAGGAGCAGGGACTCGCCGAACGCGTCGAGCTGGAACTGCCGGTTGACCCAGTTCCCGACGAGATCGAAGCCGCCCGGGTACCCGGGCAGGTCCAGCCTTCGCTGATCGGGTACCCGGCCGCCGGAGACGGTATAGGCCGGCACCAGCTGCGGCCCGTCGGCATGGAGCCGCTCCGCCACGAAGCTCACGGCCTGGTCCATCAGCGGGTGCGGGCCGACGGCCGCCACCGCCTGCCCGGCGTAGCACTGGTCACGGATCCAGGCATAGCGGTAGTCGTAGTTCCGGCCCGCCTCCGCGCGCTCGGGCAGGCTCGTGGTCGCCGCGGCGACCATGCCACCGCTCGAACTCGTCAGGCCCCGCAGCACCGCATAGGCATGCCGGGCGTCCCGCCCGGCGGTCACCCCGCCGAGCGGCGGCACGGCCTGCGCCCAGGCGGTCTCGGTGGCCCGCCAGGCGGCGGCGGCGTCTACCTGAGCCTCGTCGAACGGCCGGTCGGACAGCTCGAGCACGAGGTCGTGACGCGCGCCGGGCGGCACGACGAGGTGCAGGGCCAGGCGGGACCCGCGGCCAGCGCGCAGGACCCTCGCGTCACCGACGTCGCCGGACCACCGCAGGTACAGGTCACCGAGCCGGCCCGCCCACGAGCCAGTGTCGTCGCGGCCGAGCGCGCGCAGGGCCTTGCGGCCGAATTCCGCGCGGGGGTCCAGGCTGACGCTGAGCCTGGCCGGCCCGCCGTCGGCAGTGACGCTGCGGAGCAGGACGAGGCGGTGCGCGTCGCCAGGAAACGCGAGCGCCTCGCGGCACTCGATCACGCCCTCGTCGGTGACCCACCGGCCGCGCCAGATCAGCGAGCCTTCCTCGTAGTAGCCGCCCCACACGGAGCGGAACTCGGGCGTCACGGTGTACGCCCCTTCGCCGCCAATCAGGCTGGCGAAGACGGCGTCGCTGTCCCAGCTCGGTGCGCACATCCACACGATCTCGCCCCGCGGCCCGACCACGGCCCCGCGCTCGCCGTCGGCGAGCAACGCGTAGTCGCGCAAGGCGTGCGGCGCAGCCCGGTCCTGCTGGTGGCCCGCGGCCCGCGGCGCAGCCCGGTCCAGCCTGTTGCGTGCGGCGCTGTCCACGCCGAACCGCCTCTCTGGCCTAGCCCCGGATGTCCCGCCTCCGCGGGCCAGCCCTGGGTCTCCCGGGTACCCAGCTAGCGGCGGCCTATGCCTCTCACCTCGTCCTGCCTTTTCACCTCGTCGTTTCCCGCTCGCCCGTTTCGCGCTGGCCCGGGCGGGTCACCTAGCCCGTTTCGCGCTGGCCCGCTCGGGTCACCTCGTCCGTTTCGCGCTGGCCCCGGCGGGCGAGAGGCGCTGCCTCCGCAGTTCCCGTCAGCCGTGCCGGTATCGCTCGGCATCCGCTGCCTTCAGCTCCATGCCGAAGCCGGGCCTGGCCGGGTCGGGGGTCAGGACCCCGCCGTGCGGATCAAGCGCGCCGTCGAAGAACATCTGCTCGATGCGCTGATGATCGTGAAAGTACTCGACATGGCGCAGGTTCGGGATGGCGGCCGCGGCGTGCGCATGCAAGTTCGGCGCGCAGTGCGCGGACACCTGCAGGTTGCTGGCCGCCGCCAGCGCCGCCCCGCGCAGGAACTCGCTGATACCGCCGCAGCGGGTCACATCGAGCTGCAGGCAGTCGACCGCGCCCGAGTCGATGAGGCGCGCGGAACCGGCCAGCGACCAGCTGTACTCGCCGGCCGCCACATCGGGCAGCACCTGGCTGCGGACGACGGCGAGGCCCGCCAGGTCGTCCGAGGACACGGGCTCCTCGAACCAGGTCACGCCGTAGTCGGCCAGCTGCCTGGCGACCCGCACCGCCTGGCCGGTGCTGTAGGCGCCGTTGGCGTCGACAAACAGTTCCGCGTCCGGGCCGATCACATCGCGGGCGAGCGCGACGCGCTCAAGATCCCGCCGCTCGTTGCCGCCCCAGGCCTCGCCGATCTTGATCTTTACCCGCGGAATGCGGTCCTTCTCCACCCAGCCGGAGAGCTGCCGGCGAGTCTGCTGCTCGTCGTAGCTGGTAAAGCCCCCGCTGCCGTAGACAGGCACATCGCGGCGCACCCGGCCGAGCAAGGTCGTCACCGGGCAGCCAAGCAGCCGGGCCTCAAGGTCCCACAGCGCGATGTCGACGGCCGATATCGCCATCGCGGCGATGCCCTCGCGGCCGATGTTGCGAACAGCCCGCGCCATTGCCTCCGCCAGGCCCGCCAGGTCGAACGCGCTGCGGCCGACAACGACGCCGGCCAGGACGTCCGTTACCACCGACTGAGCCGCAGCGGCCGTGTAGCTCCAGCCGATTCCCTGCTCGCCTCCCGCGCGGGCGGTCACCAGGACCATCGTCGTCTCGTCCCACGCGAGCGTGCCGTCGGCTTCCGGCGCGTCTGTCGGAACTACGTAGACGGCCGTGTCCAGGGCCAGGACTGAAGGGCCGTCCACGGTCATCGCCCGCACCTCACCATCGCTGACCGTCCTCCCCTAGCTGTCGCCGCATGCCGGGCACTGTGGCTGCCCGGCGCCGGGACCATGGCCCGGCTTCGCCTTCCCTGATACCTGCGGAGAGCAGTCTCAAACGCCGGCCGCGCCGTCCGGTGCCGGTGGCGTGCGCACGGAACTGACGGCGGCAAGGCACTTCCCTGATTGGGCAGCCCGGTCTGGGGCACATCCCTGATTAGGCAGGGCCGCCTGGGGCACATGGGTGCGCAGACATGCCCGAGGAGGAAGGTTGTGACGCTGCCATGGCTTCAGCGCCATCGAGCGGGAAACACGCCGGTTCGTCTCCGCAGGCTGCGCCTGG
Source organism: Actinomycetota bacterium (assembly GCA_003168215.1). Taxonomy (GTDB): domain Bacteria; phylum Actinomycetota; class Actinomycetes; order Streptosporangiales; family Streptosporangiaceae; genus Palsa-506. The sequence continues at coordinate 10,270 of PMSW01000174.1, read as the reverse complement.
GGAATTGCCGGCTCAGCATGTCGTGCGACGCACCCGCGTCGGCGGAATGTGGGTCGCGTCCGCCCTCTTCGCCTTGGTGCTGCTGCTGCTGCTGATCTTCATTCTGGAGAACGGCCAGCGGGTGAACATCGGCTATTTCGGTGCTCACGGCCACCTGCCGCTGGGTGTCGCGCTGCTGCTGGCCGCGGTCCTTGGCGTGCTGCTGGTAGTGATCCCGGGAACCGGGCGCATCGTGCAGCTGCGGATCGTGGCCCGCCGCCATCGCGGCCTCGACGCCCGGCGCGCGCCGAGCACCCAGGCGGTCCCGGCTGAGCAGCCCGCGGCCGACGAGCCCGGCCAATCCTGAGAGCCGCCTGCGAGGCCCTTTACCGGCGAATTCGCCAGCCGGTGCCGACGCCTGCCAGGTGAAGCGCCAGGGCCAGCAGTCCAGCCACAAGGAACGTGTCGAAGCTGATGTGCGTGCCAAAGGTGGTACCGGCCAGGTTAAAGACCAGGGCTATAGCGAAAAGGATCGCCGCGATGATCGCGAGCATGCTGCCTCCAAAGGTATCCGCGACCGTTAAATCATGAAATCGACACCTTACTGGGTGAAGGCAGGGATTTTCTTAATTTCTCCCTATATTCGCGCGGCATCTCCTCCTCTTCTCCTCGCGGTAAGAGGAATGGGGGTTGGCTAAGGCGGCCCCCGCCTGGCCGAGGCATAAACTCGCGGTCATGGCCGCCGTGGGCGTCGCCCGGCCGCGGGCCCGCGCGGCGCTCGCGTTCCCCGGGGCTGCGGCGGCAGCTCCCCGGCGTACGGGTAAGGTCGACACGTACCGGGGTCCGGCAGTGGGCCCTCGGCGGGCCGATGAAACCTGAGTGCGACCGTCCGTGATCGGGCGGGGGTCCGGTCACCGCCGCCGACGGCCTGCGCGCGCGTTCATGGCACCACTGCTGGGCAACATGCGGCCACCTAAAGCTAGCGCCGCAGCCGGGCAGATCAGCCAGTTGAGCCACGTTCCTGCTTCCGTCGGGCCCGGTGCGCCGCTGATTCCGAGAGGAACGATCAGTGCCCGCCGCCGACCTGCCGCCTGCCGAGCGTCCCAGCCGGCTTGCCTCAGCGCGTTCACGAGCGCCGGCCAGCACATCCGACCCCGGTAATGGCGAGACCGAGCAGCTGCTGAAACAGCTCCGCGACATGCCGGCGGATGATCCGCGATGCGAGGGCCTTCGCGCGCAGGTTGTCGCCCGGCACATGGGGCTGGCACGGGGAATCGCCCGCCGCTACGCAAACCGCGGCGAACCGGTTGAGGACCTGGAACAGGCAGCGCTGGTGGGACTGGTCAAGGCGATCAACGGATTCGACCCCGAGCTAGGGTTCGAATTCCTTGCCTATGCGCGCCCTATGATGAACGGCGAGGTGAAGAGGCACTTCCGGGACCTGACGTGGGCCGTGCGCGTCCCGCGCAAGGTTCAGGAGGGCAGAATTGAGCTCAACCAGGCAGTCACCGCACTCTCCCAGCGCCTCAGCCGGCCGCCGACGATGACCGAGCTCGCTGCGGAGCTGGCGCTATCGATGGATGACCTGGCCGACCTGATGGCGGCAGCCGCTGCCTACAGCGCGCTGTCCCTCAGCCTGCCCGACGGGGCGGACGAGAACAGGACGCTCGCCGACACGCTCGGCGCCGTGGACGACGCGCTGGACGCCGTCGACGACCGCGAGTCGCTCACCCCGCTGCTCGACGCCCTGCCGCCCAGGGAGCTACGGCTGCTCCTGCTACGTTTCTTCGGCAACCAGACCCAGAGCGAGATAGCCGCCGAGCTTGGGGTATCTCAGATGCAGGTCTCACGGCTGCTGTCGACGACCCTCGCCCGGCTGCGGACGAGCCTGCTGGCCGAGAGTGAGAACCGACGGCCGGGCGGCCCGGGTTAGCCGGCCGCAGGCCGGGGACATTAGCCGAATCCGTTAATAACGAGAACGATGCTCAGCAGGAGGAACGTGATGATCCGAAAGTCGTTGCTGGCCCTGATTCCCGCGGCCGTGGGTCTGGTCATCTTTAGTCAGTGGGGGGACATCCGGCGCTATCTGAAGATCAAGCAGCTTTCCCAGGGCCAGGGCCACCCCGAGAACGTGCCGGTAGAGGGAGTGTCGAGGTATCCGCAGCACCAGGGCGATGGCCAGCCAGACGGCACCGGGGACTTCGATTCGGCCAGCCGGGGAGGACCGAGTTCACGGCCTTGACGAGACCGCGAACTCGATGGCCGGCCGCGAGGCGCCCTGAAGAGCGGCCGGCCATATCCGCGCCGGCGCTGCGGATCCGCGCCCGGCGCTGCAAGGCCGGCATTGCAAGGCCGGCGCTGCAAGGGAGAAGACGATGGCGGCAGACGAAAAACCGCCGGCGCTGCTGAGCGAGCGGTACCAGGACGCCGTCGCGTCGCTCACGGAGCTGATCCGGGAGCTGGCTGAAGACGAGTCGGCCCCCGAGACACTGCAGAGCATTCTCAAGCTCGCACTCCGGTCGGTCCCCGGGTGTCATGCGGCGAGCGTCACCGTAATCGACGACGAGGCCAAGCCGAGCACCGTCGCGGCCACTGACGAGGACACCTACGAGCTGGACCGCCGTCAGAATGCCCTGCGGGACGGCCCGTGCCTCGACGCCGCACGGCACCAGCAGGTCAACCGGTGGAATCTCCAGGAAGCGGAGCAGCGGTGGCCGGAGTTCACGCGCGTGGCGCAGGAGATGGGCCTGCGAAGCTACCTCTCGGCCGGTCTCGGCTGGGCGGGACGCCAGCTGGGAGCCCTGAACCTGTCCAGCCGGGACGCCGACGGCTTCAGTCAGCTGGACGAGGGGATCCTCTCCCTGTTCACCGCGCCGGCCGCGGCCGTCATCGTCGTCGCGAGCCGCTACTCCGAAGCGCGTGACCTGGCCGCCCAGCTCGAACAGGCCTTGCGATCCCGGGCCGTCATCGACCAGGCGATCGGCATCGTCATGGCCGAATCGCGCTGCGACGCCGATCAGGCCTTCGCGACGCTAGGGCGGGCGTCGAACAACCGCAACATGAAGCTCCGCGACCTCGCTGCGGAGATCGTCACGCGCGTCGGCGGCGGGCCACCGGCCGGTCCCCCCGGCAGAAGCGAGCCCCGGCCGCGTTAGCATCCGCCGCAGGCGGGTAGTGCCCCGGCCCTGAGATAAGGGGTGAATGTCATGGAAGACACGACAGGGGCACGGCCGGCCAGGGATCAGGGCAGTTCAACCACGGAACTCGTCAGGCAGCTGTCCGAGCAGGTTTCCCGGCTGGTCCGCGACGAGCTACGGCTGGCGCAGCTGGAGATGACCCGCAAGGGCAAGCGGGCTGGCCTTGGCGTTGGCATGCTCGGCGGCGGCGGCCTTTTCGCCCTCTACGGGATCGGCTGCCTGCTGGCTGCCGCGATCATCGGGCTGGCCACGGCCGTTGCTGCCTGGCTGGCAGCCCTGATCATCGGGGTGATCCTGCTCGTTGCCGCGGCGGCCGCCGCGCTGCTCGGCAAGGGGCAACTGCACAAGGCGACCCCCCCGGTTCCTGCGCAGGCCGTAGACAGCGTCAAGGCCGACGTCGAGGAAATCAAGGAGAGTGCACACCGATGACCGGAGATGAACTCACGGGCCGCACGCCAGGCGATGCCCCGCCCGATGACATCCAGGCGCTGACGCAGGAAATTGAGCGAACACGGGAGGAACTCGGGGAAACGGTCGAGGCGCTTGCCGCCAAGGCCGACGTGACGGCACGAGCGCGGGACAAGGCGGCCGAGGTGGCCGGGCGTCTGTCCAGCACGGCTAGCCAGGTGAAAGAACAGGCGACTGCCCGGGCCGGCCAGGTACGGAGCGAGATCGCCGGCAAGACGGCTGGGGCGCGGCGGACGGCGCTGAACGGCAGCGGGCAGGTCAGGCAGCAGGTCACCAGCAAGTCGGCCCGGGCAGGCCAGACAGTCTGGGGTGCAGCGCCTGAGCAGGTCCGGCAGACAGCGAGACGAGCGGCCGGCAGCCCGCGGAAACGCCAGGCTGGCCTCGCCATAGCCGCCGGCGGGGCCTTGCTGGCCGGCTGGCTGATCATGCGACGGCGGCGGCGGTGACGAACTTCGGGCACTACCCAGGATCTGCGGCAGCCTAGCGGCTCAGCCGGTCCCGGCGCGGGCACCGGCGATCAGGCGGTCGGCAGCACGGGCCGTGACTGCCATGATCGTCAGTGCCGGGTTGGCACTGCCCTGCGTGGGCAGCACGCTTCCGTCGGTGATGTAGAGGTTGGGCACGGCGAAGCTGCGGCAGTCGGCGTCCACGACGCCGTGCTGCTCATCCGCGGCCATCCGGGCGCCGCCGACGAGGTGGGCGTAGCGGTCGATCGTGATCACCTCATCCGCGCCGGCCGCGCGCAGGATGTCCTCCATCACCTGCTGTGCTGCCCGCATTACCTGCCGGTCGTTCTCGCACCGGGAGTAGGAGAACCTGGCCACCGGCATGCCCCGCTGATCGGTCTGCTCGGCCAGGGTCACCCGGTTCTCCGCCTGCGGCAGCAGCTCGCACAGGGCGCCCAGGCATGACCAGTGCACGTAGTCGCTCATGTACTCGCGGAGCGCCGGGCCCCAGTGTCCCTGCGCCGCCACGTGCTCGGCCCAGGTGATCGGCAGTGGCGAGACAGTCTGGATGGAGAACCCTCGCTGGTAGGGCTTGGCCCGGTCGGTCTCGTAGAACTGCTCGGTGCTGACCTCGGGAGGCGGCGCCTTGTACATCCGCACCTCGGCGTCGAAGCGCCCGGCGGTCTGCGGCGCGCCCTGCACCATCAGGTAACGGCCGACCTGATCGAAGTCGTTGCACAGCCCGGCGGGGAAGCGCTCTGAGGCCGAGTTGAGCAGCAGCCTCGGGGTCTCGATCGAGTAGCCGGCGACGGCGACCATCCGGGCGCGCTGGAAGCGGGCGACACCGCCGCGGGAGTAGTGCACGCCCGTGGCCCGGCCGGTGCGCTCGTCGATCTCGACCCTGGTGACCATGGCGTCTGGGCGGACCTCCGCGCCGCGGGCGAGCGCGTCGGGTATGTGGGTGATCAGCGGCGACGCCTTGGCGTTCACCTTGCAGCCCTGCAGGCAGAAACCGCGGTAGATGCAGTGCGGGCGGTTGCCGAAGCGGCCGTTGGTGATCGCGACCGGGCCGACCTTCGCGGTGATGCCCAGCCGGCCCGCGCCGCGCAGGAAGAGCTCGCCGTTGCCGCCGACCGGATGCGGCCGGTGCGGGTAGGAGTGCGGATCGCCCCATGGCCAGTGCTCGCCGGCGACCGGCAGTTCCTGCTCGATCGCGGCGTAGTAGGGCCGCAGGTCCGGGTAGCGGATCGGCCAGTCCGCGCCGACTCCGTCCTGGGTCCAGGTCATGAAGTCGCTCGGGTGAAAGCGCGGCGTGTAGCCGGCGTAGTGCACCATCGAGCCGCCGACGCCGCGGCCGGAGTTGTTCGAGCCCATCGGGATCGGGTCATCGCCGGCGATGACCCGCGGCTCGGTCCAGTACAGGTGATGGGAGCCGGCCTCGTCGCTTACCCAGTCGGCGTCGGGATCCCAGAACGGGCCCGCGTCCAGCGCGACGACCCGCCAGCCCGCCCGGGCCAGGCGCTGCAGCAGCGTCGATCCGCCCGCTCCGCAGCCGACGATGACAAGGTCGACCTCGTCATCGTCCGCGAACTCCCGCATGCCGCGGCGGAGCCCGTGGCTGGTGCGGGTGCCGTCGTTCGGGAGCAGCCACGCGGACTCGTTGCGGGCGCGCACCCCGCGCATCAGGCTCCGTCCCGCACCGGGTTGTCGGACGGCTGCGCGTCGCGCACCTCGAAGGGCTCCAGCGCGTCGATGCCGGGATTCTTGTAGCCGCGCGGATAGGCCGGCCCGGGAAACCCGATCTCGTTCCACGCCTGCGGGTGCGAGTAGAACGCGGTGCACCCGTACCGGATCCACAGGCTCCACACGTGACTGGCGACCAGGCCGTGCCAGTCGCCCGACCCGAGATCCTGAACGGCCTGCACCAGCGCCGCCTGCTCCTTCGGCGAGCACGTCACGAAGCCGGACCCGAACCTGCCGTCCGCGTCAGCGTCCAGCGCAGAAAGTGAGTCTCGCCAGGCCTGGCCGTCCTCGGGCATGTCCTCGTAACGCCAGCCGTCGGTCTGCCTGACTGCCAGCCGGGCATCGACCATCTGGGCAGCGGGCACCAGCGGTTCCTCATGCTGGCCGAGAAGCTGGTCGAGCAGCGCAGCTGCCACCGCACGCTCGGCCGGGGTGAAGAAGCTCACGTCCGGCTGCGGGCCAAGCCGCGCGAGCACCGAGCCCGCCGTCACGGGATCCCATTTGCTGGCCTGTGCCACTACGTCAAAGCCGGGAAATCGCTCCCGGCGACGGCCGCTGATGCCGGTCACTGCTCGCGCCGCAGGACCGCGGCAAGCAGGCCCATCCCGCCGACCATTGTCACCAGCAGCGGGGCAAACAGCGGCGGGCCCATTTCCATGTTGTACCTGGCGTTAGCCCAGCCGCCCGGTTTCTGCGCTATGCCGCGCGCGTGCAGATATGTTCCCTGCACGCCATTGGCGACGATCATCGCCGAGGCAACCGGCAATGCCGTCTTGGCCATCCGGCGGCTGAAGAATCCGGCGACGCCGGCCGCGGCGCCGGCCGGGCCGAGGACGACCGGCAGCCACATCATCTTGTTCCCGAAGCTGGCGCTGTCGTGCTCGAAATAGATCTCAGCCGCAGTGACCAGCGCACCGGCCGCGGTGAGCGCGGAGAGGCTGCGCTCGAACCGGCCGGTCCGAACGTCGCGCACGAGCCGGTCGATGCCGTGCACCGCTGCCCGTCGCTGGCCTGCGCGGCCGGTGCCTGGACCTCTGCGTCGGCCCTTTCCTGCCGGCATCGCTGCCACCTCTCTGCTGGTCGGATTAGACCCCCGCTGGCCGGGTTCGGGTCTGCGGACATTGATAGGCCCGCTGCCGGTGCTGCCGCAAGTGGTTACCGCACGTATGCCGCTTGCCGGCCGGCTGCTCCGACTTACGCCGGCCGGCAAGCGGCTGCTCTCTGGCGGCCGGGGTGACCGGCTGCCATGCCTTAGTTGACCTGCCCGAACTCCGTTGAGTGCGGCAATACTGCCTGCCAGCGGCTAGCTACCAGCGATACCAGCGGCGACGTGAACGACCCGTCGACTCGGCGGCGCGGAAGAGGAACCCGACCAGCCAGATTGCCAGCACGATCAGCGCGAGCACCCACAGCAGGTGGATCGCGAAACCGGCGGCGCCGAGGAGAATTGCCAGCAGCAGTACTACAAGAATGATCATCATGACGAACTCCTTCTCTGGATGCCGCCCCTTGTGTGACCCAGCAGGAACGAGTTAAACATCCGGGGCTGCATATCTGCCTCGTGCAGCCTGCAGGCCTCATGACGAGAAGGCGGCATTGGCCCGGCATTGCCCGGGAAAGTCAGCTCGGCCGGCCGCAGTGGCCGAGTACGCGATGCGGCTGGTACGGCCGGACTGTAACGCGGCGGCTCCGGCGGGGACTGAAGTTCGGCACACCCCCGAACTTCAACGCGAGGAGCACGCATGAGAGCCCTGAACCGCCTCGGTTCCGCAGCAGCTGCGGTGGCGCTCACCGCCGCCACGGCCGCCGCATTCGCCGGCCCGGCCAGCGCAGCCACGGCGCACGATTCCTTCCCCGGCGCCGGCCACGCCGTCTTCGTCCAGACCGACAACACGACGGGCAACCGGGTCGTGGCCTACCACCGGTCCGGCGACGGCAAGCTGACCTGGGCGCACAGCTACTCGACCGACGGGCTGGGCGGCGTGCTGACCGGATCCGTGGTCGATCACCTGGCATCGCAGGGATCGCTCAGGTACGACCCGGAGCACGGACTGCTCTATGCGGTGAACGCCGGCAGCAACACCCTGTCGGTCTTCTCGGTCAGCGGCGACAAGCTCAGCCTCCGCCAGGTCATTAACTCGGGCGGCTCGTTCCCTGTCAGCGTGGCCACGTACGGCGATCTGGTCTATGCCGTGAACGCGGAGAACGGCGGATCCGTCCAGGGATACCGGGTCTTCCTCGGCCGGCTGTTCCCGATTCCGGGATCGAACCGGCCGCTGGGCCTGGACCCGACGGCGACCCCGCAATTCACCAACACGCCCGGGCAGGTCGCGTTCTCGCCCGCCGGGTCGCAGCTGATCGTGACGACCAAGGCGAACGGCAGCGACATCGACGTCTTCGCCGTGCATGCCGGCGGGCGCCTGTCCCGCAGCCCGGTGGTGAACTCCGAGCCGGGCACGGTCCCGTTCGGAATCTCCTTTGACCAGGCGGGCCACCTCGTGATCGCCGACGCAGGCACTGACGCGCTTGCCAGCTATGCCCTCGCGCCGGACGGCGTAGTCAGCCTGATCGACTCCGTGGGAAACAGCCAGGCGGCGACCTGCTGGGTGGCGCCGGCCGGCGGTTTCCTCTACGCATCCAATGCCGGGAGCGCCGACGTCAGCGGCTACTCCTCCAGCACCAGCGGCAACCTGACGCTGCTCGGCGAGACCCCTACTGATACCGGAACGGTCGACGCGTCCGCGTCAGCCGGCGGGCATTTCCTGTACGTCCAGACTGGCGGGAGCGGGATCGTGGACGAGTACAAGGTCGGCCCCAGCGGCTCGCTTACCGAGATCGGGTCAGTGACCGTGGCGGGTGCTGTCGGCGGCGAGGGCATCTTCGCTGCCTGATAACGCGAGGACCGGCTGCGGTGCCCCGGAAACCCGGGGCACCGCAGCTGCCCGCGGGCATCACACCTGCCGTGGGCTGCGCACCTGCCCGTGGGCTGCGCGCCGACTCCGCCGACGCGGCCGCGGCCGCGCGGCGTGTCCGCAGCCGAAATGATTTCCCGGCTGGCCTGGTTAGTAACCAGCAGCTAGCACGAACCAGCAGGAGGACCCGGATGGACGCGAAGCAGGCAACCGATCAGGAATGGCGGCGCACGCTGACGCCCGAGCAGTACCGGGTGCTTCGCCAGTCCGGGACCGAGCGTCCCTTCACTGGCGCGTACGTCAACTGCCACGACGGCGGGATCTATCGCTGCGCGGCCTGCTCGGCCCCGCTGTTCTCGTCCGACGCGAAATTTGACTCGGGCACCGGGTGGCCCAGCTTCACCCAGCCCGCCGCGGCCGAGGCAGTGACGCTGCACAAGGACCGGGGCTTCCTGGGCATGCGGACCGAGGTCCGGTGCCGGCAGTGCGGGTCGCACCTCGGCCACGTGTTCCGCGACGGCCCGCGGCCTACCGGCCAGCGGTGGTGCATCAACTCGTGCGCCCTGGACCTGGAGCCGGATCCCTCCGGGCCGGCCACGCCGCATACGCCGTAAACTGCCGGCCGTGGACGACGACATGGAGCTGCTGCAGCGCCTGCGCTCGGGTGATGAGCAGGCCTTCGTCGTCCTTGTCCGGCGTTATCACGACTCCATGATCCGGCTCGCCTCGTCGTTCGTGCCCAGCCGGGCGGTGGCCGAGGAGGTCGTGCAGGACACCTGGATCGGCGTCCTGCGCGGCATCGGCGGCTTCGAGGGGCGCTCGTCGTTCCGTACCTGGCTGTTCCGCATCCTGGTCAACCGGGCCAGGACCGCGGGCGCGCGGGAACGGCGCACTGTCGCGATCGGTGACGCCGGGCCCGCCGTGGACCAGTCCCGCTTCGATGCGGCGGGCACATGGGTGGCCCCGCCGGAGCAGTGGATCGAGGACATCGACGACCGGCTGCGGGCCGGCAAGCTCGCGCATCGGATCCGGTCGGTCATCGAGGAGCTGCCTGCCCGGCAGCGGGAAGTGGTCACGCTGCGGGACGTCGAGGGGCTCAGCAGCGACGAGGTATGTCACGTGCTGGAGATCACCGACGGCAACCAGCGCGTCCTGCTGCACCGGGGCAGGAGCCGGGTCCGCCAGGTTCTCGAGACAGAGTTCGGGAGGGCCTGACGATGCGCCTGGGTCTACCGCTGCGACGGCGTGACATCGTCTGCCAGCAGGCCGTCGAACTGGTCACCGACTACCTTGAGAACGCGCTGTCCGCTGCCGGGCGGCGGCGGTTCGAGCGGCACCTGGCCGACTGCCCGCATTGCACCGAGTACCTGGCCCAGATGCGGGCCACCATCGAGCTCGCCGGGCAGGTCACGGCCGACGACCTGACCCCGCAGATGCAGGATGAGTTCATCGCGCTCTACCGGCAGTGGCAAGCCGCTTCGGAAGGCGACTAACCAGCGGCTAGCGGCGGGCGGCGGGCGGCTAG
>PMSW01000030.1:162-29259 GCA_003168215.1 Actinomycetota bacterium | reverse complement strand
CGGGCAGCTGATCACTGCCCCCGTGCCGCTGACCTGCGTGCCAACCACCAGGTCACCGGGCGACAGGTCCGCGGACAGGCCACCCCCGGTACCGGCGATCGCCAGCATTTCAAACGGGCCAGAGCGGAGCTTCGCCGCCTCGGCTGCGGATTTCCGCGGCCCGTAGCCGGTCTGCCGGACGTCGCCGTCGGCGCCGATGCCGCNNTCTGGGGCGACCTCCCGACCGCAGACCACGAGGCCACCCGCCGCCGGACTCGCCCGGCCACTCGTCACACCGTCCCCCTGCTCACTCATCCGGCACCGCCGCCCAGGTAGCGCCCGAGGGCGCTAACCGGGAAGACCAGCCGGTACAGGTGATAGTTGATGTAGAAGTCACCGGGGAACCCGGTGCCGGTGTACTGCGGCTCGTCCCAGGTACCGTCGGGCCGCTGATGATCGGCCAGCCAGCGGACGCCGCGCTCGACGCAGGCTGCGCCATCCCCGCCCCCGGCGGCCCCGCCCCCGGCGGCCTCGCCGGCGGCGAGCAGCGCGAGCAGCGCCCACGCCGTCTGCGAGGCCGTCGACTCGCCGCGGCCCGCCAGGCCCGGGTCGTCGTAGGACCGCATGTCCTCACCCCAGCCGCCGTCGCGGTTCTGGTGCTCCCCGAGCCAGCGGACGGCACGCCTGATCGCCGGCTTGCCGGGCAGCACGCCCGCCGCGATCAGCGCGGGCACGACCGCGCCGGTCCCGTACACGTAGTTCGCCCCCCACCGGCCGAACCAGGATCCGTCGTCCTCCTGCGCCCGCAGCAGCCAGGCCACGCCGCGGCGCACCGCCACGTGGCCGGCCATGCCCTCCGCGGCGAGCGCCTCCACCGTGTGCGCGGTGACATCCGCGGACGGCGGGTCGATCACCGCGCCGAAGTCGCAGAACGGCAGCTTGGTCACGATCTTCCTGGTGTTGTCCGCGTCGAACGCGCCCCAGCCGCCGTCCTTTGACTGCATGCCGATCAGCCAGCGGACGCCGCGCGCGATGGCCGCGGCGGACCTGGGATCGGCGGACGGGGCGACCCGGCGGAGCGCGAGCAGGACCTCGGCGGTGTCGTCGATGTCCGGGTAGCCGTCGTTGTCGAACTCGAAGGCCCAGCCGCCAGGGCTGAGCCCGGGCCTGCGGGTCTGCCAGTCACCCGGCCCGCGGATCTCCTCATCGAGCACCCACCGGGCCGCTGACGCCAGGGCCGGATGGTCGGCCGGCAGGCCGGCGTCGGAAAGCGCGATCATCGCCAGCACGGTGTCCCAGACCGGCGACTGGCATGCCTCCAGCCGCCGGGTCCGGCCGCCGTCGCCGTCCGCCCAGATGGTGAACCGGTCCAGGCCGGCCAGGCCGCGCTTCAGCACGGGATGTTCCAGGCCGTAGCCGAGCAGGTGCAGCGCGATCAGCGAGTACACCCAGGGCGGCTGAATCCCGCCCCAGGAGCCGTCGGACTCCTGCCGGGCGATGATCCAGTCCGCGCAGCGCCGCATGGCCGCGGTCCTGACCGCGCGCATCGGCCCTTTCTCCGCGCCATGCCGCTGGTAGAGGTGCAGCACGCGGTCAAGCCCGCCGAAGAAGGCCGGCCAGCCGGGCCTGGCCGCCCGGCCGGCGGCCGGCGCCGGGGCGTCTCCCCCGGCGGGCCGCAGCTCGGGCAGGCCGAAGGGCAGCGGGCGGACCGGGCGCAGGGATCCGACCACGGTCAGCGGGACGATCGTCTGCCTGGCCCAGCAGGCCCAGTCATGCACGTTGAGCGGGAACCAGCCCGGCAGGTAGATCATCTCCGGCGGCATCACCGGGAGCTCGTCCCAGGACCACTCACCGAACAGGGCCAGCCAGATCCTGGTGAATACCCGCGTCGCCGGAATGCCGCCGGCCGCGCGGATCCAGCCGGCCGCCATGGCCATGTGACTGGCATCCGGCGAATCGCCGGCCAGCCGCAGCGCGACGTACGCCTCGACGGTGGTGGAAAGGTCCGCGTCGCCCTCGTAGTAGTTGGCCCAGGTCCCGTCCGCCCGCTGCTTCGACCTGATCCACCGGGCCGCGGCGGCCGTTTCCTGCTGCGTCCGGATGCCGAGGAACTCGCGCAGCAGCAGGTCCTCGGCGTCCATCGTGACGTTGGTCTCCAGCTCGCCCTGCCACCAGCCCAGCACGTGCTGCTGGTCGAGCAGGTGACGGGCCGCCCGCTCGAGCGCCGCCCGCGCGGCCTCCGGCGCCGACTGCTCGCCCGCGCGCGCCTGCGTCACCGTCATGCCGCCGTCACCTCGCCGTCACTGTCATGTCGCTGCTCCCCCGCTTCTTCGGCCCTGCCGCTCGTTTTCAGCTCTGCCGCGCCGTGATGAACTCGGCGATCCCCGCGAACTCGGCCCGCACGTCGTCGGGCATGTCCGTCTCGGCCAGGCACTCGCCGGCCGAGGCGAGCTGCACGTCCGCCTGCGCCTCCGTCCACGCCTTGCCGCCTGCCGCCTCGACCAGGTCAGCCGCCCGCAGCAGGTCATCCTCGCTGAGCGGCTCGGTGCCGCTGAGCAGCGCGCCGAGCTCGTCGCCCGGCCGGGTACCGCTGGTCAGCGCCGCAACGACCGGGAGCGACTTCTTCCTGGTCCGAAGATCGGAACGGACCGGCTTGCCGGTGACCTCCGGCGCGCCCCAGATGCCCAGCAGGTCATCGGTCAGCTGGAACGCGAGCCCGGCGTGCGCGCCGAATCCGGCCAGGCCCATCGCCAGCTCGGCGGGAGCGCCGACGTAGATCGCGCCGATGCTGCACGCGCACGCCATCAGCGCGGCGGTCTTGTCACCCGCCATCTCCTGGCACTGCTCGAGCGTGACGTCATCGCGCCGCTCGAAGGCCAGGTCCGCGCCCTGACCCGCGATGAGCCGCTGTACCGAGGCGGACAGGCAGCGCGACGCCCACAGCCCCTGCGGCGCGGGGCCCTCCAGCAGGATGTCCTGGGCAAGCACCAGCAGGGCATCGCCGGCCAGGATCGCCGCGCCGACGCCGAACACGGTCCACGCCGTCGGCCGGTGCCTGCGCTCGGTGTCACCGTCCATGATGTCGTCGTGCACGAGGGAGAAATTGTGCACGAGTTCCACCGCCGCCGCGGCGGCCACCCCGCGCTCCGGCGCGGTCCTGGCGGCCCGCGTGGACAGCAAGGCGAGCGCCGGCCGTAGGGCCTTGCCCATCCCGCCGGGCCGGCCGTCGGCCCCGGCCGGCCGGCCGTCGGCGTCCGCCAGGCCGAGATGATAGGCGGCGACGGATCGCACATCCGGGCTCAGCCGGCTGACCGCCGCGGCGATCGCCGGCCCGACCAGATCACGGGCCGTTTCCACGCCGGCCGGAATGGTTGCGGTCATGACAGCGCTCCTGCCCCGGCCCGTGCGGGCGCGCCCGCCGGGCAGGCCTTGCCCCGGCCGGGCGGCCAGCCAAGGCCGCGTTTCAGTTCCAGAGCCGCGTTCAGCCCGCTTCGCACGGCGCCCTCCATGGTGTCCGGCCAGCCGGTATCGGTCCACGCGCCGGCCAGCACCAGCCCGGGCAGGCTGGTGGCGGCGGCCGGGCGAAGCTGGCCGCAGCCCGGTGCCTGGCGGAATGTCGCCTGGCGCTCCTTGGTCACGAAGAAATCGCTGATCCGCGCATCCCTGGCCGCCGGGAACAGCTCCGCAAGCGCGGGCACGAACTGCTCGCGAAGCTGCGCCGCCGGGACGTCGATGTAGTCGTCAGCGGCGGACAGCGAAACCGCGAGGTACTGACCGGCCGTCCCCCGCGTTGCCCCCGGCGACGCGGCGAGGCCCGCGGATGCGGTCTTGTCGAAAACCCACTGCACCGGGGAGTCCACCGCGGCCGCGAACGGCAGCCTGGTGACCCGCCGGTCGTAGATCACGTGCACGTTCACGATCGGCGATGAGCCAAGCGCGGCCCACCGGGCGCCCCCTGCCGCGGCGGGCATCAGCCGGGCGGCCGGCTCGGGCGGCGCGGCAATCACCACGCCGTCCGCCGGCAGTGCCGACTGCGCGCGATCTGCGCCGGACGCGGCGCGGACGCTCAGCCCGCCGCCAGGCTCAGGCGTCACGCCGACGGCGGTCGCGCCGAGCCGCACCTCGGCGCCGAGCTGCTGCAGCAGCCTGGCGGCCGCGGCGCCGTGCAGCTCGCCGAGCGGGACGGCGGGCACGCCGATGTCGGCGGCGTCCCTGGCGCCGAGCAGGGCCATCCGGACCACGGTGGCAGCCAGCGCCAGGCTCGCGTCGTCACCCGCGATGTTCAGCGCCGAGACGACGAAGAGGTCCCACAATGCCCGGCGGGCATGCTCGCCCTGTCCCCGGGCGGCCAGCCAGTCCCCAAGCCGCTCGCTGTCCAGTCCGGGCTTGCCCGGCCTGACGAAGCGCATGGCCAGCGCCGCGCGCGCCACCCGGAGCCGTTCGGCGGGCGAGAGCAGTGCGTATCCGGCCAGCGCGCGGCCCATCTGCAGCGGGCCGGGCAGCGAGGTCCGGCGCAGCCTGGCGGTGCCGCCGGGGGAGAGCACGGTGATGTCGAACCGATCCTGGATGGGGGCCGACCCCGTCATGCCGAGCCTGGCCAGCAGGCCCCGGTAGGCACTGCAGCAGCGGAGGAACACGTGCTGGCCGTTGTCGATCATCAGGCCGTCCCGGCTGAAGGAGCAGGTCGCCCCGCCAAGCCGGGGCCTGGCCTCCAGCAGCGTGACGCCGATGCCTGATTCGCGCAGTGCGACGGCGGCGGTGATCCCCGCGAGACCGCCGCCGACGACCACGACCCGGGCGGTCATGGCCGCACCGCGGGACCGGCGGGCAGCGCGACGGGGGTCATGCCCGTCAGCGACCTGGCGGCCACCATCGCCTTTTCCCCCGCCGACAGCGACAGCCTGCGCCGCAGCGCTGCCGACGGCGACGCGGAAATGTGCTGAAGCAGCCGGTAGTAGATGCCGGCCATGGCCCCGGCGGACGCCGCGCTGCGCCGGTCAAGCAACGGCATCAGCCGCAGGCCGGTGGCGTACCAGCCGCGGGCGCGCTCGGCCTCGAACCGGACAACCTCCTCAAGCGCGTCGCCGCCGGGCAGCTCCGTGCCGCCGCCCGGCAGCTCCGTGCCGCCGCCGGGGACAAGCACGGCGCCGAAGCGGTCAAGATCGTCGGCCGGCAGGTACACCCGGCCGTTGCTGAAATCCTCCCGGATGTCGCGCAGGATGTTGGTCAGCTGCAGGGCCACGCCCAGCGCGTCCGCCAGCGGCGCCGCGACCGCGGCGTCCCGGCAGCCGAACACGCCCAGGGACAGCCGCCCGATCGATCCGGCGACGCACCTGCAGTAAAACTCCAGGTCGTCGAAGGTCGCATAGGCCGTGCCGCGCACATCCGCCTCGCAGCCGTCGATCAGCTCCCCGAAGGCGCCGAGCGGGAGCGTGAACCGGGTGGCCGCGTCGGCCAGCGCGACGAGCACCGGGTCGCCGGACAGATCCGCGGCCGGCCCGGCGAGGGCGGTCACGCTGGCCCGGGCCCCGCCGAGCGCCGCCAGCTTGTCGGCGGCGGGCAGCGAGCCGTCACCGATGTCGTCGACCCGCCGCGCGAACGCGTAGACGGCGGACAGCGCACGGCGCTTGGCCGCGGGCAGCAGCCGGATGCCGTAGGAGAAGTTCCTCGCCTGCGTCCTGGTGATCTGCTCGCAGTGCTGATAGGCAGCACGCACCTCGACGGGCACGGGAACCCGGGTGTCCACCGCGTCACCGCCCCGTCGCGTAGCAGCGGAGCAGCTCCGCCGCAGTCCGGTCGGCGCGCGGGCGAGGCGTGGCCCGGAGCACGTCGTAATCGGCGGCCGCGATCGCGGCCAGCGCTGCCCGGCCGCCGGCCACGTATCCGGCCACGGCCGCCCTGGCGAACCCGCGCAGCGTGCCAACCAGCGGAGCGCCGGCATCGAGCAGCGCGCGGGCGCGCGCCGTCTCGAACGCGACGAGGCCGCGCAGCGCGGGCGAGGCGACGGGCGCGGAAAGGTCGGACTCCGCGCAGCCGTACCTGGTCATGTCCTGGCCGGGCAGGTAGACGCGGCCAGCCCGGAAGTCCTCGCCGACGTCCTGCCAGTGCTCGGCCAGCTGGAGCGCGGTGCAGACCTGATCGGAGAGCCCGGCCCGGGCCGGCGAGAACGCGCCGAAGACATGCAGGACAATCCGGCCGACCGGATTGGCCGAAAGGCGGCAGTACCCCTGCAGGTCATCGAAAGTCTCGTAGCGGGCCACGAGCTGGTCCTGCCGGTTGGCCTGAATCAGGTCGAGAAAGGGCTGCCGCGGGATCGCGCACTGCGTGACGGCAGGGCCAAGCGCGCGGATCACGCTGAGCTCCGGCACTCCGTCCTGGCCTGTGCCGTCCTNNCTGGCCTGTGCCGTCCTGGCCTATTCGGTCCTGGCCTGTGCCGTCCTGGCCCGCCCCGCTCCCGGCGGCCCCCGCCGGGCGCTGGCTCGCGTCCCCCCGGTCCGGGTAGAGCCTGCCAAGGTCGGCTTCCAGCTCATCGAGTAGGCGTGCACGCTCGGCGACTGGCGCCCTGTCCCCGATGTCATCGACCGTCCGGGCGAAGCCGTACACCGCCATCAGGTGCTGGCGGTGCCGCGCGGGCAGCAGCCGGAGGGCCACCGGGAAATTCTCGCCCGCTGACCGCGCGGCCATCGCCGCCGGGATACCAGGACCGGCCGGGGAAGCGGCGCCGGCCGGGGAAGCGGCGCCGGCCGAAGTGCCGTCCCGGGCCGCGGCTCCGGCGGCTGTGACCGCGATCGTGTCCGCGGACATGGCGGACATGCTGGATGTCCCAGTGGGGAGCCCCTCTCCCATTGGTGTACGGCCGCGCATCACGGTCACTATTTCTGCACAGTTCTCATGGAATTGCAAATAATGACATCGACGTCATATGACATGCGTGTCGCCTTTCCGAGAACCATGACGCGGATGTCACCTGACGTCCGTGTCGCCTTTCCGGGGAACCGGGCAGATCACCGTGGTGAGCAGATCCTAATATGCCGGCCAGGCCAGCGCGAGAGACTTGTTGCCTCCGCGCCCGATTGCAACAAATCCCTTAGCCGGCAAAATTAATGTCCTACGTAAAGGCCATATTGCGCCGGGCAGTGGCAGCAGGCCGGGCAGTGGCAGCGGCCCGCGCGGTGGCAGCAGGCCGCGCAGCCTCCGTCAGACCCGGCAAATGAGAACCAGCGCGCAGTCGTCCGAGTTGCGCGCGCCTGCCTGCATAGACCGGACAAGCTGGCCGACCCCGGCAACGAATCCGGAGGCCACCAGCCGGTCCGCCTCGCCGAGCAGCCGGTCAATCCCCGCGTCAATATCCCGGCCCGGAACCTCGACCAGCCCGTCGGTGTAGAGCATCAGCGCATCACCCGGCCGGAGCGTGCCGCGCTCGGGAACGCTGCGCAAGTCGGAAACCACCCCGAGGACGATGCCGCGCGCCTTGGTAATCCGCCACGTCCCGGCGCCCGCGTCGAAATGCACCGCCGGCGGGTGCCCGGCGGAGGCCACAATGTAGTCCCCGGTCGCGAGGTCCACCGACAGGTGCACGGCGGTGACAAAACCCTCGGCGGAAGACCCCCGGCGCAGATAGGCATTGCACGAAGCGAGAAACTCGCCCCGCGGCACAGAGCCAAGCAGCCCGCCGAATGCACCGGATAGCAGCAGCGCGCGGGTACCGGCGTCGATCCCCTTTCCCGGCACGTCGACGAGCGCCACCTCAAGGGTCTTGCCGTCGCTGGCGGACACCAGGAAATCTCCGCCGAACGACGCGCCGTCGGCCGGCTCAAGTACCGAGGTAGACCGCCAGCCATCCGGCAGGGCGGGCAGCTTGCCCTGCGCCCGGATCCGGTCCCGCAGCTCGATCAGCATCTGATCCCCGCGCAGGCCCTGCACGCCGAGTTTCTTCCTGGTCCTGGCTAGCACGTGGGCGAAGGCGGCGGTGACCACGATCGTCGCGATGATGCCGGGACCAGCCCTGCCGCCCGGCACGTCGTAGGCCAGCGTCGCCGCAACGACACCGAACAAGATCAGCAGGGCGCGCGGCCAGAGCAGCAGTCCCCCGGCCATGATTGGCAAGATCATTGCACCAGGCGGGAACCACGACTGCGACACGTGCGCGCCCGCGATGCCGATGCCGACCGTGACGGCCGCGAGGACGACGAAGAGCCGCCGGTTCCTGGTAATGAACTGCCGGCGAATCCAGCCGCGCACCCGCACCGCCGCCGCCTGCGCGGCGCGGAACTGCCGGTGCGGCACCGAGGTAACCATATGGGCCGCACTGTATCGGTATGCGGCTGTTCCGGCACGTTCTCAGCGGCGGCTGGCAGCCGTTCGCCAACTCCATCGTGGTGTCGATACTGTGCAGGCGCAGTGATATCTAGGGGGTCGAAGGCAGCCTGACCATGTTCTCGCGGGAGTTCGTCACCAATCGCGGCACCCGGCACCGCCTCCCCATGTTCCTGCCTGTCTACCAGCCGCACCGGCTGGCTGGGCTGCTCGACGGCTGGGAGGACGGCCCCGCCGTCGACGGCTGCATAGTCAACGCCTACTTCCTTTACAAGCAGCGTGACCTCAAGCGCAGGCTGATGACAGAGCAGAACCTGCACGACTACCTGTCTTTCCAGCGGCTGGTGGCCACCGACTCGGGAGCGTTCCAGGGCTTCACCCGCCGGCTCTACCTCAACAACGCGGACATCGTCAGGTTCCAGGACCGTATCGGCAGCGACGTGCTGGCCCCGCTGGACCTGGTCACTCCGCCCGGTGATAACCGGGTTACCGCCGAGGCAAAGCTGCGTGCCACCGAGACCAGGATCCGCCAGGCGCTGCGCATCGTGGAGCGCGGCGTGCTGGCGGGTGTCCAGCAGGGCGGCCGGTTTCCCGACCTGCGGCACGAGAGCAGCAGCGTGCTGCGTGATCTCGGGGTGCGCTACCTGGCGCTGGGCAGCCTGGTTCCGTTCTTCACCCGGAATCACGATATCCGCTTCGTCTGCGAGGTATCCGCCGATGCCCGCCGCGTCATCGGGCCGGATGTCCCGATCCATCTCTACGGTGCTGGCGATCCCTGCGAGCTGCCGTTCCTCGTCGCATCCGGGGTCAGCATCTTCGACTCCGCTTCCTATGGCCACTTCGCCCGCGGCGGCTGGTACATGACGCCGTACGGGTCGCTGCGCGACATCGGCCCGATCCGCGCCGGGGAGTACCGGTGCGCATGCCCGGTCTGCCCGCCGGCCATGACGGAGCTGCCGGGCGGAGACGACTTGTTCCGGCACAATCTCTGGACGATCCTCGCGACCATGGAGGAGATAACTCGCCGGCTCGATGCCGGCACTCTGGCTGCGTATCTGGCCGAGGTACTCGATGTGCACGATGCCTGGTTCCCTGGCAGCGCTCTGCGCACGTCCTGGCGCACCGTAGAGGACGGACGTGACCGGCCAGCCAGCTCCTGAAGACCTGCTCGCGTGGCTCGCAGCAGACCTCGCTGATCAGGTTGTGCAGCATTACCGGATCAGCCGCGCCGACGCGGTCGCGATGATCCTGGCGGACTGGCAGGCCCGGCCCCGGCTAGTAGCGGCGGCAGCCAGCGCGAACTCGCCCGGTGACGTACGCCGGCTGCGGGTCTACCGGGACGCGGCCGCTGCCACCAAGCGGGACGTCTACCATCGGCTCAGGCGGTACCGGGCGGCCGGGACCGCGTTCGACGATGCCGTGCAGGCACTCGCGGGCCTGCCGCCTGGTTCGCTGCCGAACCTGGTCACCGAGCTGGTCACCGCGGTCGCCGCAGCGCACGTGAGCACGGCCGAGCGACTGCCGCACCTGGACGAGTTCGTCGCTGAGCTCACCGTCGTCACCGGCGCCGTCGAGACGGTTGTCGACGCCGGATGCGGTGTACTGCCGTTGCTGTTCCCGCTCGACCCCCCGGCCGGCCACGGAGTTCGCGAGTACTGGGCACTGGACAAGGACTCCCGCGCGATCACGGCGCTGCGCGAATACGCCCGCGTCCGCGCGGACCAGCGGATCCGCCCTCTGCAGTGGAATATCGCCGATGGCTGGCAGGCCGCGTTCGCCGCCGGGCTGCCTGCCCGCTGTGACCTCGGCCTGCTGCTCAAGGTGGTGCCCGCCGTCAGGCGCCAGGCGCCGGGGCTGCTGCGGACACTGGCCGCCATACCCGCCGACCGCCTGGTCATCAGCGGCTGCCGGACGGCGATGGCCAAGCGCCGGGATATCGAGCGCCGGGAGACGCGGGAACTGCAGCGCTTCTGCGCTGAGCACGCGCTGACGGAGATCGGCCGGTTCCGCACCGCCGACGAGATCTGCCTGGTCGTTCAGCGCGACAGATAATGAGGCCCCGCGCAGTCAGCCCGGCCCATCCTCAGCCCGGTCCGTCCTCACCCCGGCTCATCCTCAGCCCGGCCCGTCCTCACCCCGGTATACGCATCCGCACGTGCACGTCTCGCGTACCACGACGGCCGACAGTGGCAGCTCGCCGGTCAGCCGCTGCCAGATCCACCGGGCCAGGACCTCGCTGGTCGGGTTGTCCAGGCCCGCCACCTCGTTGAGGTAACGGTGATCGAGCTGATCGTGCAGCGGCCGGAACGCGGCGGAGATCTCGCCGAAATCCAGCACCCACCCGGTGGTCTCGTCGACGTCGCCGCGGAGGTGGATCTCTACCCGGTAGGAGTGCCCGTGCAGGCGGGCGCACTTGTGCCCGGCGGGCACCTGCGGCAGCCGGTGCGCGGCCTCGAAGGTGAACTCTCGGTAGATCTCCATCAGGCAATTCCCGCATATTTATGGGTTTGCAGGCTCAGCCGCCACTGCGGGTGAGCCAGGCAGTACTCGATCGTGGCCCGGGTATCCGCCTCGCGATCCGGGCCATCCATCGGCTGCAGCAGGAAATGCGCGAAGTCGAGATCTTCGAATCGCTCCGGCTCGGCGCCCGGCTGCGGGAACACCAGCTTGAGGTCGTCGCCGACGGTCAGCGCCAGGTCCGCGCCGGCCTTGGGGCTGACGCAGATCCAGTCCAGGCCCGCAGGCGCCGGCCGGGTGCCATTGGTCTCGACCGCCACCTCGAACCCCACGGCGTGCAGGGCGCCGACCGCGGCCGTGTCCAGCTGGAGCAGCGGCTCTCCGCCCGTGCATACCACATAGGGCCTGCTCCGCGCATGGGGCTGGCCCTGCCACGCCCTGGCGACGGCGGCGGCGAGGTCGGCGGCGGTGCCAAACCTGCCCCCGCCTGGCCCGTCCGTCCCGACAAAGTCGGTGTCGCAGAACTGGCAGACGGCGCGATGCCGGTCACGTTCCCGCCCGGTCCACAGATTGCAGCTGGCGAAGCGGCAGAACACGGCCGGCCATCCGGCCCGGGTACCCTCCCCCTGCAATGTATAGAAGATCTCTTTGACCCGGTACGCCGGTCTCACCCGGCGACCGCCATGGCCGGGTCAGTCAGGCCGAGCTCGGCGAAGCCGCGGCTGCGCAGCAGGCACGAGTCACAGGTGCCGCAGGCCCCGCCGTCGACCGGGTCGTAGCAACTGTGGGTAAGCCCGTAGTTCACGCCGAGCGCCAGCCCGCGGCTGATCGTCTCCGCCTTGGTGAGCTGGATGAGCGGGGTGTGGATTGTCAGCTGCTGGCGGCCTTCGACGCCGGCCTTGGTCGCGAGGTTGGCCATCCGCTCGTAAGCGGCGATGTACTCCGGCCGGCAGTCGGGGTACCCGCTGTAGTCCAGCGCGTTCACTCCGATGAAGATGTCCGATGAGCCCAGGGTTTCCGCCCAGGCGAGCGCGAACGACAGGAAGATCGTGTTCCGGGCCGGCACATAGGTGACCGGGATGGCATCGTCCAGGTCGTCGGCGCTGTCGTGGTGCGGCACGGCGAGAGCATCGTCGGTCAGCGCCGATCCGCCGAACATCCGCAGGTCGATCTTGGCAACCACGTGCCGGACAGCGCCCAGCGCGCGGGCCACGCTCGCTGCGGCGTCAAGTTCCACGGTGTGCCGCTGCCCGTAGCTGAAGCTCAGCGCGTACGGCTCGTAGCCCTCGCTGACCGCGATGGCAAGCGCGGTGGCCGAGTCCAGGCCGCCGCTGAGCAGCACGACAGCTTTGCGTTTCGCCACCATGATCGCTAGCCCCCCGGCACCGCGGCGCTGCGCGCCGATGGCAAAATCGCTGCTGGTCTTTCCGGGCCAGTCACTGTCCTCATTCCTTCCGGGCACATCCGTCATCGCGGGCGCCCGCCACGGTCCTTGCGCGTGCTCCGCCAAGGTCCTTGCGGCGCTCCGCTACGGTCGTCGCGGGTGCTCCGCCACGGTCCTTGCGGCGCCCCGCCACGGTCGTCGCGGGCGCTCCGCCACGGTCCAGCGTATCTCGATCATCACCATCAGCGGCCGGGCCGCCGGGCCGCCGTCATGAGCGGGCCGTGCGAGACTGGGCCAGGAGGCTGTGATGCCGGCGATGAAGATAACGGTGGATGCGGCGATGCGGGCCAGGGACGTATCACGGCCGCAGCAGCATGACGTGGCGTCGGCGGCGGCAGCCGATGCGGACGCAGCGGCGGCCAGACCGGGGACCGGCGCCCGCAGCGGCCGTGCCACCCGTGACAGCCCAGGCACGCCGGGTGCCCGCGGCTCTGGGCGGGCTGCCAGCCCCGGCGCTGCCGCAGGCTCACCGAGGACGGCGAACTCAGCCAGGACCCCAACCCCGGCCACCTCCCGAAGCACGGCTACCCCCCGAAGCACGGCCACATCCGGAAGCACCGCCGCCACCGCGGGGACGGCGGGCGCCGCGGGCTCGCCTCCCGCGCCGGATTCAGCCAGGACGGACGCCCGCCCTCCTGCGGCAGCCCGGCCGTCACCGCCGCCCCGGCGACACGTCCGGCGGCGGCCGCAGCGGTGATCGTGGCCCGCCACAGTGCGCCCAGCATCGGCCGCGCCCTGCCCGGCCACGCGAACCACGCCGGCCACGCCGACCGGGCTGACGACCCCGGCAGCGCCGGCGCCGGTGGCTACGAGCCGGGCAGCGGAGGCAGCTCGCCGGTTTCCTCGTAGTCGGCGATCATCGCGAGCCGCCGGGCGTGCCGGGGAGCGCCGGAGAATGCGGTGGCGACGAAAACCTGGGCGAAGGTGACCGCGCGGGCGATGGGCTGCTCGCGAGCGCCGAGGCTCAGCACGTTGGCGTCGTTGTGCAGCCGCGCCAGCCGCGCGGTTTCCTCGCTCCAGGCCAGGGCCGCGCGCACGCCGCGAATCTTGTTCGCCGCGATCTGCTCGCCGTTGCCCGAGCCGCCGATGACGATCCCGAGGCTGCCGGGGTCGCCAACGGCACCACTGGCCGCGCGCATGACGTATGGCGGGTAGTCGTCGGTGTCGTCGAGCTTGCCCGGACCGCAGTCGACGGGCTCATGCCCGGCGCTGGCCAGCCATTCGACGAGACGGCCCTTCAGCTCGTAGCCGGCATGGTCGGATCCTAGGTAGACGCGCACGCTGGCCAGTCTGGCAGACGGGCTCAGAACTGCATGGCCTTTATCTCGAGGTATTCCTCAAGGCCGTGCACACCGAGTTCCCGCCCGTACCCCGACTGGCCGAATCCGCCGAACGGCGCGGCCACGTTCCAGGCCCCGCCATTCACCTCGACCTGCCCCGCGCGCAGCCTCCTCGCGACGGCTACCGCGTGATCCTGGTCGGCTGACCAGACGGCGGCGGCCAGGCCGTACGGCGTGCCGTTGGCGATCTCGATCGCCTCGTCATCGGACGAGTAAGGGATCACCGAGAGCACCGGCCCGAAGATCTCCTCCTGCGCTATGACCATGCCCGGCGTGACGTCGGCGAAGACCGTCGGCTGCACGTAGTAACCGGTCTCCAGCCCGGCCGGAGGCTGCGGGCCGCCAGCGGCCAGCCGCGCTCCGTCGGCTATCCCGCGCTCGATGTACCCCCGCACCCTGTCCCGCTGGGCCGCGGAAACCAGCGGGCCGAGCCGGATGCCCTCGGCCAGCGGGTCGCCAGTCGTATAGCGCCACGCGTTCTTGGCCGCCTGGCCGACAGCCTCGTCATAGCTGTCGCAGTGGACCAGCATCCGGGTGAGCGCGTTGCAGCTCTGGCCTGAGTTGATGAACGCCTTGGCGACCCCGACCTTGACCGCGGTAGCCAGATCGGCGTCCGGCAGGATCACGTTCGCTGACTTGCCACCTAGCTCGAGCGTGACCCGCTTGACGGTCGCCGCGGCGACTTCGGCGACTCTCGCCCCGGCTCTCGCTGAACCGGTGAAGGACACGATGTCAATGCCGGGATGGCCGGCGATAGCCTCACCCACCACCGGGCCGACTCCGCTGACCAGGTTGAATACGCCCGCGGGGAGGCCGCTCTCCTGGAAGATCGCCGCTAGCTCATAGGCGGCGAGCGGCGCCACCTCACTCGGCTTCAGTACGATCGGGCACCCGGCGGCGAGCGCCGCGGCGACCTTGTTCACTATCTGGTACAGCGGGTAATTCCACGGGGTAATCGCCCCGGCAACGCCGACGGGCTCCCGCACGATCAGCGAATTGCCGACCCGCTCGCCACTGAAGTCATACGAGGAAAGCAGTTCCACGTAGCTGGCGAGCACCGCGAGCGGCGTGCCGACCTGGACCTTGCGGGCAAAGGCCAGCGGTGCCCCCATGTCGGCCGCGATGGCCGCCGCCACCGTGTCCGCCCTTTCCGCCAGCAGCTCGCGTGCCGCCTCAAGCTGGCGCGCCCGCTCGGCCACGGGCGTGGCGGCCCAGCCGGAGGACGCGGTCTGGGCGGCGCTAACCGCGGCATCGACATCAGAGGGATGACCGGCAGGGACCCGGTCGATGACTTCCTCGGTCGCCGGGTTTACTACGTCGATGCCCGAGTCGCTAGCCGAGGAGGTCCAGGCACCGCCGATGTAGTTGCTGCGCATGCCTTCCATCCTCGCTCACCGCGTCCGTCCCGCGAAGCCGCCGTGCCCGGCGGGCCCGGGCTGGGCACGCGAGCCCCGTAGGCACACGGCCGGCTGGGCACACGGGCCGGCAGGGCACATGAGGCGACTGGCACACGGGCTGGCTGGGCACACGGGCGGCAGGCACACGGGGCCGGCAGGCTCCTTCCGGGTGATTACAGAATGTAGAGAAAACTAGCTGACAAAGAGCCGGAATCTTGGCTACAAATCGCATAATGCCTGCGACTGTCTGGCAGCCGCAGCCGTGCAATCCCACGGGGGCAATCGCGGAGCAAGCCATTTACCAGGAAAAATGCTAGTAACCCTCGGCCGTCATTTCATTTCGTGATACAACGCTCCCGTTGAGTGACGAAAGAAGATAGTTACTTTCCGTGACAGAACCGAAACACGCACCTAAAGGTACCCGGATGACCCGACAGTCCCCGTACGCGTGGCCCCCCCACCCGTCTCGCGGTCCTCAGCACGCTGCCGCGCTCAGCGGCAATGCGGTGCTGCGTGGCCGGGCGCACCGCGCGATGAAGCTCTTCCTCATCGCCAGCGTCTGGGTCACGGGCCTTTTCGTGGTCATCACCGCGGTGACCATAGTCGCCATGGCGACAGGGCCAATCGCCAGGACCAGCGGCCCGGCCGCGCTGCAGAAGGGGCTGGGCAGCAGCGGCCGGCCGGCCGGCGATGCGGAGGCGGGCGACGTGCGGGACGGCCACCACGACCAAGCCGGCTACCTGCGGGCCGGCTACCTGCGGGCCGGCTATGGCCAGACCGGCCACGGCCAGGCCGGCCACATTCGCGCCGGCGAGAGCCGGACCGGCGGCAACCGGGCCCGCCACGGCGAAGCCCCGAGCAGGCCGACAGCCGCCGGGCTACCGGCTGCGACCGGGCTCCACGCGGTGTACGCCCACACCGGCAGCGCCAACACCAGCACGTTCACGATCGGCGGCGACGGCACCTGGAAGCTCGCCTGGGCCTATAACTGCACCGAGTTCGACCCCGACGGCAGCTTCACGGTAAGCCAGCAAGGCACCGGCGGCGGGACCGGCACGGGCAGCGGGGACGGCACGTACGTCACCAGGCTAGGGACTGCAGGACGCGGCGTGACCTGGGTCCACCAGGACGCTGGTACCCACTACCTGGCGATCAGGACGCAATGCCGATGGCGGATCACAGTGACCAGCCAGCCATAACGTCCGGAACTGCGAGCCAGCGCGGTCCGGCACGGGCTACCCGGACCGCGCCGCGCCTCCCGCTGCGCGGCAGGCGCAGCAGGTGTCACTCGCGGCAGATGTCACTCGCGGCAGGCGCGGCGCGGCAGATGTCAGTCGAAGATCGGGTCCCTGGTGCGGCTGCGCTTCAGCTCGAAGAAACCGTCCGTGCCCGCGATGAGCATGACGCCATCCCAGAGCTTCGCAGCGGCCTCACCGCGCGGGATCGGGGAGATGACCGGCCCGAAGATCGCCAGGTCGCCCACGGCGATCACCGGGGTGCCGACGTCGTAACCCACTCGGTCGATGCCGTCGGCGTGCGATGCCCGCACGGCCTCGTCGTAGTCCGTCGAGTCCATCGCGTCGGCCAGGCCGGCGGGCAGCCCGGCCTCAGCCAGCGCGGCCTCGACGGTGGCCCGGTCCCGCTCCGCCTTCTCGTGGTGGAAACGCGTACCGAGCGCGGTGTACAGCGGCCCGAGGGCCTCGGGGCCGAGCTTCTGTTCCGCCGCGATGCAGACCCTGACCGGCCCCCACGCCTTGGCCATCATTTCCTTGTAGTTCTCCGGCATGCCCTCTTTGTTCTCGTTGAGCACGGCGAGGCTCATCACGTGCCAGCGGGGCAGCACCGGGCGTACCTTCTCGACCTCGAGCAGCCACCGCGAGGTAATCCACGCCCAGGGGCATAGCGGGTCAAACCAGAAATCAACCGGGGTGGGCTCCTGCTCGGTCATGCACATCTCCTCGGGAGTAACGGTTCCTCAGCAACGGGTCAGGCACGGAACGCTGGCAGCGCCCGCCGCACTGGGCTACCGCGCGCCAGCCGAGCTACCGCGGCCAGCTCAGCTGCCGTGCGCGCCAGGGGCTGCAGGCACTAGCGTCCCGTGAGCTGACAACCGGCAGCCGCGCCTGGGCATTCCGTAGCCGGACGTGGGATTATGCCCCAACGGCCAGCCCAGGAAAGGGGCATGCACCGTGGCTAGCAACCTCACGCGCAATGAGGCGCGCGACCGCGCTCGGCTGATCGAGATCGAGTCCTACCGGATCGAGCTCGACCTGACCGGCGGCGAGACGAGGTTCAGGTCGGAGACGACCGTGACCTTCCGCGCGGCCACCCCGGCCGCGTCGTCCTTCATCGACCTCGCCGCTCCCGAGGTCCGCGAGATCACGCTAAACGGCAGCCAGGTCGGCCCGGAGAAGGTCGCCGGGGACCGGATCATCCTCGACGGCCTGACCGACGTCAACGAGCTCCGCATCGTCGCGGACTGCGCGTACTCGCGCACCGGCGAGGGCCTGCACCGGTTCACCGACCCGGTGGACAAGGGCGTCTACCTCTACTCCGACCTGGAGCCCTTCGACGCGCACCGGATCTACGCGTGCTTCGACCAGCCGGACCTGAAGGCCCGATTCGAGTTCACCGTGACCTGCCCGGACACGTGGCTGGTGATCTCCAACATGGCGCCGGACGTGACCGCCGCGCCGGCCGGACCCGGCGTGCGGCGCTGGCATTTCCCGCCTACGCGGCCGATGTCCACGTACATCACCGCGATCGCGGCCGGCCCCTACCACGTGGTGCGGGCCGATCATGACGGCATCCCGCTCGGCATCTACTGCCGCCAGTCGCTGGCCGATTACCTGGACCCGGACGAGATTTTCGAGGTGACCAGGCAGGGCTTCGACTTCTTCCACGACTCATTCGGCGTGCGATACCCCTTTGGCAAGTACGACCAGCTTTTCGTGCCGGAGTTCAAGGAAGGCGCCATGGAGAATGCCGGCTGCGTGACGATCACCGAGGACTGCGTGTACCGCTCGAGGGTGACGGACACGGTCAGGGAGAGCCGTGCCGAGGGGATCCTGCATGAGATGGCGCACATGTGGTTCGGCGATCTTGTCACCATGCGCTGGTGGGACGACCTCTGGCTGAACGAGTCGTTCGCCACCTGGGCGGGCACCGCGGCGCAGGCTGAGGCGACTCGCTGGCCGCAGGCCTGGACTACATTCGCCCAGGCGTCGAAGGCGTGGGCGTACCGGCAGGACCAGCTCCCTTCGACCCATCCGATCGCCGCCGACGCCCCGGACATCGAGGCCGTGCAGTCCAACTTCGACGGAATCACCTACGCCAAGGGCGCGGCCGTACTCAAGCAGCTCGTCGCCTACGTGGGCCGGGACAACTTCCTGGCCGGGGTCCGCACCTACTTCGCGCAGTATGCCTGGGGCAACGCCACCCTGGGGGACCTGCTCGCCGCGCTGGAGGAAGCGTCCGGCCGGGACTTGTCGGCCTGGTCGAAGCAGTGGCTGGAGACAGCCGGGGTGAACACGCTGCGGCCCGACTACAGCTGCGACGGTGAGGACCGCTTCATCACATTCGCTGTCGTCCAGGAGGCGGCAGCCAGCCACCCGGTACTCCGCGCGCACCGGATCGCGATCGGGCTGTACGACCGGACCGACGCCGGACTGATCAGGCGGCGCCGGGTGGAGACCGACATAGCGGGCGAGCGCACCGAGATTCCCGCGCTGGCCGGCCAGCGCGGCGCTGACCTGGTCCTGGTCAACGACGACGACCTGACCTACGCCAAGATCCGGCTGGACGATCATTCGCTGTCGACGCTGATCAGCGGGATTGGCGACTTCGCCGGCTCGCTGCCAGCGGCGCTATGCCTGTCGGCCGCCTGGGACATGTGCAGGGACGCCGAGCTTCCCGCGCGCGACTACGTCAGCCTGGTCCTGTCCGCGGCGGACTCCATCGCTGATATCTCCGTGCTCCAGGGCGTGCTGGCGCAGTCAGCCGCGGCGGTGCGCAAGTTCGCCGACCCGGCCTGGCGCAGCGAGGGCCTTGAGCGCTTCGCCGCCGGGCTGCGCGAACGCCTGCAGGACGCCGAGCCCGGTTCGGACCGGCAGCTGGCGTACGCCCACGCGCTGGCCCTCACGGCCACGACGCTGGCCGATCTGGCGCTGCTGGCCGGGCTGCTGGCCGGGTCCGTGGTGATCGAGGGCCTCGCCATCGACACCGAGTTCCGCTGGCTGCTGCTGCGCCGGCTGGTCAGCCGCGGCGCCGCGGCGCCCGCCGAGATCGACGCCGAGCTGGACAGGGACCGCACCGACGCGGGCGAACGGCACGCCGCCGCCTGCCGTGCCTCGATCCCCGACCCGATGGCCAAGGAGGCCGCCTGGGCGCAGATCGTCAGCGGCGAGCTGCCGAGCGCCGTCTTCCGCGCGACGCTGGACGGCTTTACCGATCCCGACCACGCGGAGTTGCTCGAGCCGTACGGGCAACGCTTCTTCGACGAGGCAACGCGGGCGTGGTCCGACTGGGGCTCTGACATGGCGCAATGGTTCGCGCAGAACGCGTACCCGCGCGCCATGATCACGCCCGCCGCTATCGCCATGGCCGACGACTACATTGCCCGCAGCGATCTCCCCGCGCCGCTGCGCCGCCTGCTGTCGGAAGGCCGCGACGACGTCGCCCGCGCGCTGCGCTGCCAGCAGCGCGACGCCGCCGCCGCGAGCTGACCCGATCCGGCCAACCCGATCCGGCCAACCCGACCCGATCCGATCCGGCCAGCTGACCAGCTAGACGCCCCAGCGAGCTGACCGGTCAGCCGCCTGGCTCAGGTCCGGGTGGTAGCCCGGCCGCCGCCCGGGCGACCGCGCGGACCAGCGGCAGCCCGGGCAGGCCCTCCAGCAGCACCGCGCGGCCACCCGAGTCGCAGAGCGGGATCCGCCAGTTCGGGTACTCGTTGCTGGTGCCCGGCAGATTCTGCGCCCGGCGGTCGCCGACGGCGTCAGCCAGCGAGACGCTGATCAGCTCAGCGGGGGTCTTCGCCAGGTAGGCATAGAGCGCCACGGTGAACTCGGCATGCCCGGGACGATCACCTGGCTGGATCAGGCCTTCAGCCACGAGCGTGTCCCGCCATCTTGAGAGCATCAGCTCCGCGTTGCTGCGTTCTGTATCTTCTGGCTGTTTCAGCAGGCCGAGCCTCGCGCGGACGGTCACCTGCTCGCCGGTGAGGAATGCGGTGACCGGCGGCAGGTCATGGGTGCCCACGGTTGCCATGCAGTGCCGCCGCCAGTGCTCCAGGCGCAGCGGCGTCCCGTCCGGCTCGCGGGCGAACCAGAGCATGCTCGTGCCGAGGATGCCGCGCTGGGCCAGGTACTCGCGGATCCACGGGTCGACGGTGCCGAGATCCTCGCCGATCGCCAGCGCGCCGGCCCGGGCCGCCTCATTGGCCAGCGCGCCCACCGTCGCCTCATGGTCGTACCGCACGTACGCCCCGCGGTCAGGCGTCATGCCGCGCGGCACCCACCACAGCCGCATCAGCCCCATCACGTGATCCACCCGCAGCCCGCCAGCGTGCCGCAGTGCCGCCTCGAACAGGCCGGCCAGCGGACGGTAACCCGCCGCGGCGAGGCGCCCGGGGTGCCAGGGCGGCTGTCCCCAGTCCTGCCCGAGCTGGTTGAACCCGTCCGGCGGCGCCCCGACGCTCATCCCGCGGACGATCTTGTCCTGGTAGGTCCACGCGTCCGCGCCGCCCGGATGCGCGCCGACGGCCAGGTCATGGATGATGCCGACGGCCATTCCCGCTGCCAGCGCGGCCCGCTGCGCCGATGCCAGCTGCTCGTCGGCCAGCCATTGCAGCCAGGCGTGGAAGCTCACCGCAGCGCACGGCTGCGTGCCCGCGGTCACCTTTCCGGCCGAACGCAGATTCCGTGCCTCATCCGGCCAGCACCGCCAGTCAGGCCCGTGGATCTCCGCCAGCGCGCACCAGGCCGCCCAGTGCTGCAGATCGCTGCCCTCCCGCTCGCGGAAACGCCGGAAGCTGGCGCGCCGCCGGGTGCTCAGCGGAATCCGGTAGATGATCTCCAGGGCTGCCCGCTTGGCGAGCCAGACTTCGTCTCGCTCGATCAGGTCGCTGGTGGCGTTGCGGGCACGGAGCGGGGCGGCGAGTTCCTCGATGTGCTCGTGCTGTTCCTCGGTGAGCTGCTGATACTCGGGTACGTCCTCGATCCGCAGGTAGAGCGGGCTGGTGAATCGCCTGGTCATCGGAAGGTACGGAGACGGGCTGACCGGGGGCAGCGGCTCGGCCGCGTGCAGCGGGTTGATCAGCACGAAGCCGGCGCCCAGGTCGCGGCCGCTCCAGGCGGCGAGCTCGGCGAGGTCGCGCAGGTCGCCATGGCCCCAGGAGGAACGGGAGCGCAGCGAGTACAGCTGGACGGCGAATCCCCAGGAACGGCCGGCCGGCGCAGGAGCGGTGCGGCCTCCTGCGCCGGGATCACCCGTCCCGATCACGCTGACCTCACCAGCCTCGCTAGAGACACCAGCCGCACTGGGCGCACTGGGCGCACTGGGCGTACTAACCGCGTCGCTTGCACGGGGCGCATCGGGGGCATCGCCGAGGGCGGCGAGGATTGCCGTGATGGTTTCATCGCTCACCGCGACTTCCTCGCCGCGCCAGTCCCGGTAGTGATGCGCAATTCCGGCCGCCTCGGCCCGCCGGATCAGCTCAGGGTCCGTCACTGGTCCATGATCGCGCGAGCCGAACTCGGCATCAGCGGCGGCCGGCCATGATCCCGAAGGATTCGGCGCCACATAGGACGCAAATCCTTCGGGATCAGCACGTCTCCTTCGGGATCATCACGCCGGGGCGGGTTATCCACAAGCAGCCCCGTCGGCATCGCTTTTTGTCGGTGTTGCTGGTCACCCTGAACGTTATGCCGAACGAGCTACCTCAGCACCTTCGCGAGCTGGCGCAGTTCCAGCAAGGAATCCTGACCATGGGCCAGGTACGTCAAGGCGGCCTTACCAAGGACTTCATAAGGTCGCGAGTCCGGCAGGAGCGCTGGCAGCGCATGCATGCCGGCGTGTATGCCGTGTTCTCCGGTGAGCCGGGACGCGCGGCTGTCCTGTGGGGCGCCGTACTGCGGGCTGGTCCGGGCGCCATTCTCAGCTACCACACGGCTGCCGAGCTTGCCGCGCTGGTCGATTCGCCGAGCACGCCGATTCACGTCACGATCCCGGACAGCAGGCGCATTGCCCGCATTCCCGGACTTGTGGTCCATGTGTCCGGCCGGGTGCGCCAAGTCCGGCACCCAGCCCTGGCGCCCGCACGGACTCGGATCGAGGAAACCGTGCTGGACCTGACTCAGCTGGCTACCACGGCCGAGGCCGCTTACGGCTGGATGACCCGGGCGCTGGGCCGCAGGGTCACCACTCAGGCCCGGTTACTGGACGCCATGGCGTTACGCAACCGGCTGCGCTGGCGCCGTGACCTCACCGAGGCGCTGGCGGCCGACTGGGCGGGCGTCCATTCTGGCCTCGAGCATCGTTATCTGCGTGATGTAGAGCGGCCGCATGCGCTGCCGCCCGGTAGCCGGCAGGCACTCGCCCGCCGCGCAGGCCGCAACGAGTACCGCGATGCCCTTTACAAGGAGTACGGCGTCGCCGTCGAGCTTGATGGCAGGGCCGCCCATCCCGGTGACCTGCGCTGGCGTGACATTCGGCGCGACAACTCGGCCGCCGCGGACGGCATCGTCACCCTCCGGTACGGCTGGGTCGATGTCAGTCAGCGCCCCTGCTGGGTCGCCGCGCAGGTGGCCCAGGTGCTCCGGCGGCGTGGCTACTCCGGTTTCCGGCCATGCGCTCCGGGCTGTCCTGTCGCCCTGATCAGCTGACCCGTATACCGTGCCGCCCCGGTGACCCGAACAACACCATCCCTCACTATCCCTCACTATCCCGAAGGATCTGGCGCGACGGATGACGCGGATCGTTCGGGATAGTGAGGCTGCGGCCAAGCGCCGGGGCGCGGCAGGCTCTGTCCATGGGCACGCCGTTCATCCCCGGGCTGGAACTGGCCGCGCACTATCACGCCGAGGTGGTCGGACCGCTGCTTGACCAGTCCTTCCCCGGCGTGCCCTACTCCGCGGCGCTGATCGGCTGGGGATCAGACGTGCTCGGGTTCGACTCGCCGCGCTCCACTGATCACAACTGGGGGCCGCGCCTGCAGATCTTCCTGGCTCCCGGTGACACCGGCCGTGCCGGGGAGATCACCGAACTGCTGGCCGGGCGGCTGCCGGACACCTTCCGCGGCTGGCCGACGGCCTTTCCTGACACCACCGCTGCCAGCGCCGAGCCGCGGCACCGGATCGAGGTGGCCGAACTCGGCTCGTGGCTGAACGGCCAGCTTGGCTTTGACCCGCGCCGCGGCGTGACCCTGCTCGACTGGCTCGCCACGCCCGCCCAGCGGCTGGCCGAGGTCACCGCTGGTGCGGTGTTCCACGACGGGCTGGACGTCGCGAGCGGACCGGGACCGGGACCTCGGCGTGGGCCTGAACCTGGACCTCGGCCTGGACCTGGACCTCGGCGTGGGCCTGACGGGCTTGGCGGCCTCGGCACTGTCCGGTCCGGGCTCGCCTGGTATCCGCGGGACGTCTGGCTGTACGTGCTCGCCTGCCAGTGGCAGCGAGTCAGCCAGGAGGAAGCGTTTCCGGGCCGGTGCGCCGAGGCAGGCGATGAGCTGGGATCCGCCGTCGTCACTGCCCGGCTGGCCCGCGACCTGATGCGGCTGTGCCTGCTGATGCAGCGCCGCTATCCGCCGTACAGCAAGTGGCTCGGTACAGCCTTTGCCACGCTGCCCTCGGCCGCCACGCTCGGGCCAGTGCTTGCTGGCGCGACCTCTGCGACCGGCTGGCCCGAGCGCGAGCGCCAGCTCAGCGCCGCCTACGAGGCCGTGGCTGGCCTGCATAACGAACTCGCGATCACCGCAACGCTGGGGACCGCCACGCGGCCGTACTATGAGCGGCCGTTTCAGGTCATCGGCGCCGGCCGGTTCACCGCCGCACTGCGGCGGGAGATCGCCGATCCGGTGATCGCCCGGCTGCCGGTGACCGGGACGGTAGATCAGTTCATCGACAATACCGACGCCTTCGATGACATGGCGTGGCTGCGTACGACAGTCGCCGCCCGGCTAGGGGGGCGCTAGCCAGCGGAAAACGCTGACGGCGACCAGGCGTCAACTCGCCAGAAATCATCAACCATCAGCATTCAGCATTCAGCAGCAACCGGACCCGCTTTAGCCGCCTGCACTCAGCAACAGTGGACGCCAAGCCGATGTGAGATCGCTACGTCAGGACGCCTGTCAGCGGGGGGTGGCCCGGCGACGCTGACGGGCCGGGCGCCCGGGAGCCGGCGTGGTCGGCGTGAGCGGTAGCCGGGAGGGGGGCTTGATCTCCTCCAGCCGCAGGTAGGTCACCAGCCGCTGGCCGCCGTGGGTGGCCAGCGCGGCCAGTACCTGCTGTAGCTCGGTAACGTCCCTGGCCACGACGGTGAGCATGTAGTCCGTCTCGCCGGCGACGTTGTCCGCCGCGATGATCTGCGGCAGCGCCCGGACCTGCTCGTCGAAGATGCGGCTCGAGCGCGGGTCATGGCGCGCGAGGGTGGCCGTGACGTACATCTGCAGGGGAAACCCGACGGCGGCCGGGTCAAGCCGGGCGCTGATGATGCGGATGACGCCTGACTCCTTCAGCCAGCGGACCCGGTGCAAGGTCGCCGCGGGCGACAATCCGACCAGGCGGGCGAGTTCGACGTTCGTGCGGTCCGCGTCAGCCTGCAGCGCGGTGAGGAGCTTTACGTCAACTTCATCAAGTTCAACGGCCATATCACCAAACATTATCTTGTATATCTGCCTCAGTAGCGAATTTCATGAATACCTCCGTGACGATGGCTTATGAACACCTACCGCCGTCCCGCCATCGCCGCGCTCGCCGCCGCCGGGCTGCTATGGGGCACCACGGTGCCGCTGTCCAGGGTGGCCCTGGAGTGGCTGCCGCCAGCCTGGCTCGCCTTCGCCCGCTTCGCTGTGGCCGCCGCCGTCCTGCTGGTGGCTGCCCGCTCCAGGCTGCGCGGTGCCTGCACCCCCGCCGTGCTGGCCTGGGGCGCAGTGGGATACGGCGGGACGGTCGTCGTGCAGAACGCCGGCCTAACGCGAACCAGCGTCAGCCACGCGGCGCTGCTGATCGGCGCCGCACCCGTGCTGGTCGCGATCATCGCGGCCCTGTGGCACCACACCGTGGCCCGCCCGGTGGCGTGGGCTGGCTTCGCGGTGTCGCTGGCCGGCGTCGGCCTTGTCGCTGGCGGCGAGGGAGGCGGCGCCACCACCGGCGGCGATGGCCTGGTACTGGCGTCCCTGCTGTTGTCGGCCACCTTCACCGTGGCGCAGGTCCGGCTGCTGCGCGGCCGTGACCCGGTAGCGGTGACCGCCGTGCAGTTCCTGGCCGCGGCACTCGCCGTGCTGCCGGTCGCCGTGACCACGGAGGGCATCCCCGCCGCTCCCAGCGGCTCGGGCGCTCTGCTGGCGACCATCGCGCTGGCGACCGCGGGCACGCTGCTGCCCTTCACTCTCTTCGCCTACGGGCAGAGCCGGGTATCCGCCGAGGTTGCCGGGGCTTTCCTCAACCTCGAGCCCCTCGTCGGCGCCGTGGCGGGCGTCCTCGTTTTCGGCGACCCGGCCGGCCCGCAGCAGATCCTCGGCGGCGCGGCCGTCCTCACCGGCATCGCGCTGAGCAGCCTTCCGCTGCTCGCCACCCGCCGGCCCGGCAGCCAGCGCAATCGCCGCGAGTCAGCCCCGTCTGCAGGGCCGCCAGCTGCTTGCCTGGCGAGGCGTGAGTGCCCGGCCAAGCCTTGCGCCCACGACGGCCTGGAGCACCGCGACCAGCAGCCTGACCGCGACTCCGTCCGCCGGGTGGGGCGGCAACCCTTCGCTGTCGACCGGGTCCAGCCGTTTCAGGTCAGCGGCCGGTGCTCCGTCCCGCGCCCTGGGGTGATGAATATTGCCTGGCCAGGCTCGTGGACGACGCTGCGGTGCCACACCCCGGCGGGGTTGATCATGGCGAAGCCCGGCCGCAGCTCAACCACGTTCTCCTCGCCGTCTCTGTCCTGGACGAGATCCACCCGGCCGGATAGCAGCACCACCACCTCTTCGCCTGCCGGATGCCGTTCCCAGCTCGTCCAGGTGCGGTCCTGCGGGCTCATCGTGACTAGGCGGCCTTCGTCGCCGTCCGCGGCATGCTCATCCTCGTACCTGGCCAGGTAGCCGGCGCTCCACTCGAAGTCGGGCAGCGGGGTCGCCCGTGCGCCGAGGCCGAGGTGAACGAAGGTCCTGGAAAGGTCGAACGCGTCATCGCTCATGCGGCCAATCCTGCCCTGCCGGGAACCACTGCACCATCGCGGTCGGCCGCCGCGCGACCTGGCAAGCCCACCAGCCGGCCGGCGCGCAACGTGGTGCCGGCTACTCGCCTCGGTCGATCGCCGCGAATGACCGAGGCTAGTGGTCCTGCACCTTGAGGACGACACCGCGCTGGAAGGCAGCTAACGCGCTGCCGCAGAGAGCCGGCGTTACTGCCCCTACGCGGTGGGACGGACAACAACCTCGCTCACATCAACATCGGCCGGCTGCTCGACCGCGAACGCAATAGCGCGGGCGATGGCATCCGGCGGCATTGCGGTCTTGTCCCGTCTCTCTTCGAGCTGGGCTTTCACCTCCGGATTTGTCATAACTTCCGCGAAGTTCGTCCGCGTCATCCCAGGCGAAATAATCGTCACGCGCAGCTTGTCGCCGGCCTCCTGGCGCAGGCCCTCGGAGATGGCGCGCACGGCGATCTTCGTACCGGAATAGACCGACATGCTGGGCATGATGATAAATGCTGCAGTAGAAGCGATGTTGACGAAATGCCCGGAACCCTGCTTGCGGAAGACGGGCAGCGCTGCCGCGATGCCGTACAGAACACCTTTAATGTTGACGTCGATCATCTCCTCCCACTCCTCGACGCGCAGGTCATCGAGGGGGGAAACGGGCATCACACCGGCATTGCTGACGAGAACGTCAAGCTTGCCGTACCGCTCACATGCCAACTTGACGAGCTCAGAGAGGTCGTCGCGCCGTCGCACGTCTGTGCGTGCATAGGCGGCTTCACCGCCCGCATCCGCGATGCGGGCCGCCAGCGCCTCAAGGCGACCCGATCCGCGCGCCCCCAGTACGACTTTCGCACCGCGCTCAGCGAGCAGAAGCGCAGTCGCCTCGCCAATTCCG
Source organism: Actinomycetota bacterium (assembly GCA_003168215.1). Taxonomy (GTDB): domain Bacteria; phylum Actinomycetota; class Actinomycetes; order Streptosporangiales; family Streptosporangiaceae; genus Palsa-506. The sequence continues at coordinate 2,031 of PMSW01000030.1, read as the reverse complement.
CTGCTGGCGCCCGTGATGACGACGACCTTGCCTTCGATTCCCGGCATGAAGCCTTCCTTCCCAGTATCCGCGATGCGGACGATCCGCTCCCCGGTTTTCCGGCGGCGGCGATCGATAGTGCCCTGCGACGGCGATCGACTGCCGCAAGCGCCGCGGCCGCCCCGGAAAGGCCCCGGGAAGGCCCCGGGAAGGCCCCGGGGAAACCCCTGGCCGCCCCCGGGAAGCCCTGGGTAAACGCCTCAGTAAGTCCCGGGCGGGCCACTGCGCCGAGCGCGACGGAATGTCAGACGGGCCGCTGCCGGCCCGGCCTTTCCGGCCGGCCGATGCGGACATCGACTCCGGGCGAGTAATGCACCAGGGGCGGGTCCTGCGGCTGCGGGAGCCCGGCCGCCGCGACCAGCCGGTCGTCGACGACGCTGGCTTCCGCCCGGTGCAATGGCCACGGCTGGTGGCACGCCCGCGCGAACCGGTACCGGGCGCCCGCCACGCTGAACAGGAGCCACCGGGCGGTGAGGAAATGATCACGCTCGTCCAGCTCACCGGGCGTGAACGGCTCGCCGACCCTGATCCGTACCTGGCTGGTCGCGTCCCGGGGGCCTGGCCACCGGCGCAGGCAGGTGTAGGAGACATCGGGCCCATGGCCGGAGAGCCGCATCGAGGACCAGAAGTACGGCAGCCGGTAGGTGGTCCTGGCGACGGCCACGGCGCCGAGGCGCGCGGCGTCGAGGGAAAAGAACCAGATCCCGGAGCGTCCCTCGGCGTCCCGGACATACGTCCGCACGTTGGTCTCGCAGAAATCGGATATCCACGGCGCCCGGCTGCCGCCGCCGGTGGCAACGTGCATGAAGAACGGCACCAGCCCGACCCATGCCGCCCCGCCGAAGGTCTCGACTTGCAGGCCGGCCGGCAGCAGTCGCTGCACCACCGGCGGGTCGAAGGACCAGTGCAGGAACGTCAGCCATTCCCAGCGTTGCCGCATGATCGGCCTGTCCACGGTGAACGGGCAGGCCCCGGGCGTCACGCCCGTACCGCCGCTCACGGCGGCATCTGCGGCATCCATTCTTCCATCATGAGCCAGTGTCGGCAGTGGTGGCGACAGCGTCTCCGACGACGCGGACATGTTCGATCCTCGCCGGGTGCCCGCCCCGGCGGCGATGGGCTGGCTCACCAGATCGGGGGGTGCCGGTCCTTCCACGGCCGCGCGGCCTCCAGCTGCGCGGACAGCGAGATCAGCGTGGACTCATCGCCCATCCGGCCGGCCAGCATGACGCCGATAGGCAGCCCGTCGGCGTTCCAGTACAGCGGCACGTTGACCGCTGGCTGACCGGACAGGTTGTACAGGGCGGTATAGGGGGTGAAGCGCTTCTGCCGCTCGAAGTTCTCGGCTGGCGCCACCTCATCGAAGTATCCGACCGGCACCGGAGGTGATGCCAGGGTGGGGCTGAGCACGGCGTCGTACCCGTTCAGGATCTTCATGGCACTGCGCATGATGGCCTGCAGGTATGCCTGGGAAAAGAGCAGCTCGGGCGCGCTGAGCGCCTGCCCGCGGCTGCGCAGGTAGCGGGTCAGCGGCAGCAGCTGGTCTTCCTGGGCCGGGCCAACCGGCGCGAGCGTCGCCATCGAGTACCAGATGATCTCGAACATCGGGACGATATCAGGGCCGAAGGGGAGTTCCACGTCCTCGACGTCGTGCCCGAGGCTGGCCAGCAGCGCGCTGGCGTCCTCGTAGGCAGCGACGCAATCGGGATGCACCTCGGCTCCCTCGACCGCGTGCTGCAGCGACCGGCCGATGCGCAGCCTGCCCGGCTCGCGGCCGGCCTGAGAGGCGAACGTCTCGCCGGCCGGCCGCGGCGGCTGGGTGTACATGTC
>PMSW01000030.1:0-137 GCA_003168215.1 Actinomycetota bacterium | reverse complement strand
CTGGGCGGCGGGCGCCAGGCCCGCGGCGACCGCTGCCGCCGCTCCGCCGCTGGATCCCCCGGCCGACCTGCTCAGATCCCACGGCGTACGGGCCGGGGGCCCGATCCTGGTCTCCGTGTAGCACGGCAGGCCGAACT
>PMSW01000012.1:8900-17827 GCA_003168215.1 Actinomycetota bacterium | reverse complement strand
TCCGCGGCATCGCCGCCCAGTCACTGTTCTGCGCACTGCTGCTCATCGCCGCCAACATCCGCAAAATCCGCGCCTGGCGAGCACAAACCGCCCACGACAGAGCCGGCATCGCCCGCAGAGCCCGCCGCCGCCGGACCAGCCTCGCCGGCTACCTCCCCGACGGTTAGCACCAGCACAGCAGCCAGCACCGATCACCGGCCACCAGCACCCCGAGCCAGCCAGCCACGCCCGGACACCCTGAAAACGGCACCAGCGAACCATTCACATTCCCGAACCGCGCGACAACAGCGCTCAGCACCAGCTGTCAGACCCCGCGACCATACTCAAAGACTGTTACCACGGCAGTTCTGCCGGCGCGACACCGGCAGTTCTGTCGGTAACTCCTGGCGCGCCTGGCAGGACTCGAACCTGCGGCCGGCTGCTTAGAAGGCAGCTGCTCTGTCCATCTGAGCTACAGGCGCCCGGACTTATTGTGCATGACCAGGGCCACGCGCTCGACCCGGTCTGCGCGGAATCCGGCTAGCAGAGATGCGCGCGGTGGCCGGCGCCGTCCCGGCGGCCGCGGCGCCGAGCCCGGCCATGGGCCGCCGTGCGCGGGGCGCGGGGCGCTCCCTATCGTCGTATCCCGTGATAGGCCTCGCCGAGCTTGCCGGGATAGCGGCCGGCGGCGCGTTCCGCCAGCAGGACGGATCACGTCGCGGGCCGGGGCCGGGCCGCGCTGGGCGCCGGATAGCGCGCCCCTGCCTAAAGGCCTGCCGGTGGCCGCTGGCAGGCGGCATCGTGGCAGGCGTTGCCGCGGACGCGCTGCTCGGGGATCCTCGCCGCGGGCATCCGGTGGCGATCTTCGGCCGGGCCGCGCAGGCGGCGCAGGACCGCGTCTACGCAGACAGCCGGCTTCGCGGGCTGGTGTACACCGTTGGCTGCGTACTCCCGGTGATAGCTGCTGGGGCGATGGCCGATCAGCTTTCCCGGCGGCGGCCGTGGGCACGGCTTGGGCTGACCGCCACCACCGCATGGGCGGTCACCGGCTCGGCCTCGCTGGCGTCGGAGGCCGAGCGCATCCGCGCGGCCCTGTCGGCCGGGGACCTCCCCGCGGCCCGGGCCGCGCTGCCCAGCCTGTGCGGCCGCGATCCCGGCCTGCTGGGCGAGGCCGAGCTGGTCCGGGCGGTCATCGAGTCCGTTGCCGAGAACACCAGCGACGGGGCGGTCGGCCCGGTGCTGTGGGGCGCGGTGGGCGGCCTGCCCGGCCTGGCGGCGTACCGGGCGGTGAACACCCTGGACTCGATGGTCGGCTACCGATCGCGCCGGTACGCGAGGTTCGGCTGGGCGTCGGCGCGGCTCGACGACATCGTGAACTGGGGTCCCGCTCGGCTCACCGGGCTGCTGACCGTGGCCTGCGCGCCGCTGGCCGGCGGCAGCCCGGCCGCCGCCTGGCGGGCAATGCGCACGTATGGCCCGCGTCATCCCAGCCCGAACGCGGGCCGCTGCGAGGCTGCCTTCGCCGGGGCGCTCGGCATTCGGCTCGGGGGCACCAGCGCCTACGGAGGGGTGGCCGAGCACCGGCCGTGCCTTGGCGGCGGGCGCGCTCCCGGGACGGCTGATATCAGCCGCGCGATCCGGCTGTCCCGCGCTGTCACCATCGCGGCTACCGGGATCGCGGCCCTGACGTCCATGATCGTGGAGTAATCGTCCATGATCATGGAATAAGAGGCACGTTCTGGGGCGGCGTGGTCGGCAGCGGGTGGGCTGGGGCGCCGCGGCGGTTACTGCCGCGTGGCGCGCGGCCCGGGGCAGGCCGCGGGCCGGGACGGCTCCAGGGCTGCCCGCAGCTCGCCGATGTCGTCGGTGACGACGGTGTGCGGGCTCAGCCCTGGGTGCAGGCTGCGGGCCACGTACCGGGCATGATCGCAGGCTCGCTCTCGCCAGATCCGGAAACCAGGGAACTGCGTTTGCAGAACGGCAAGCTCCGCCTGCGTCGGGGACGGGCCGTTCCCCGGTGGCGTGCCTGGATCGGCATTGTTCACGTAGTCCCCCTGTAATCGCTTGCCGTCATCTGCTGGCTCCCCATAGTGTGCGGTCAGGGGAATACGATTGGCAGCTAAAGCTGGCGACCGTGACGGCAGCCGCGCCGGATGTCCAGGTGCAGCGGGAGCCGTGTAAGGATGTGACTTATGACCAGGGGCCGTGACTCTGACAATTCGGGCCTTTCCTTATTCGCCACCGAATTACAGGCAGCCCGCTCGAAGACGGGTATGTCCAGGGATGAACTGGCTGCGCGGATTAATTATAGCGCGTCGCTTATCGGCATGATTGAGAGCAGGCGGCGTGCTCCCCGGCTTGATTTCGCGCAGCGTTGCGACGAGGCACTCGGCACGCCGGGAACCTTGGCCCGGCTTCAGCAGCACGCGCGGACCACGCCGCTGCCGTCGTGGTTCCGGCCTTATGCGGAGATCGAGGCCACGGCTGCCCAGCTCCGCTCGTGGCAGCCGTCGTTCGTGGATGGCCTGCTGCAGACCGAGCCGTACGCCAGGAACGTGCTGTCGGGGCGGCCGAATACCACCGAAGACGAGGTTGACCAGCTCGTTGCCGCGCGGATGGAACGGCAGCTGATCCTGGACCGGGAGAGCCCGCCGCTGCTGTGGGCGGTGATCGACGAGGGTGCCCTGCACCGGCAGGCGAACGACGTCGAGGTCATGCACGAGCAGCTGCTGCACCTGGCCGAGATGTCGGAACGGCCGAATATCAATGTCGAGGTCGTGCCCTACGGCGCGGGCGCGCACTATGCTCTGCTTGGCGCCTTCGCCGTTGCCGACGTGGACGACACGTCCAGGCTGGCATACCTGGAGACGGTGACGGAGGGCTACATTCTGGAGAATCCCTCCGCTGTCGCGGAGGTTATGCTGATCTTCGATACTGTCCGGGCGGAGGCATTGTCCCGCAGCGCATCACGAGACTTGATCAGGAAATGGGCGGAGGAAATATGGAGCTAACCAATGCCATCTGGCGCAAGAGCAGCTATAGCGGCGGCAACGGCGGCCAGTGCGTCGAGGTCGCGCGCAATCTGCCGGGCGTCGTCGCCGTGCGTGACTCGAAGGACCCGGGCGGCACGAAGCTGGTGTTCACGAGCGCGCAGTGGGCGGTGTTCGCCGCCAGGGTAAAGGCCGGCCAGTTTGGACTGTCCTGAGCGGCGCTGAAGTAGCGCGGCCGCCAGGCTCTCCATCGCCAGGCTCTCCAGGAGGGCACCGCAGCGTCTGCGGTGCCCTCCTTCGTTGTGCGGCGTCGCGGTCTCTGCCCGGCCGCGGCGCGGCCTAGCTTCCGCACCTGCCGGCGACAAGGCCGTGCCGCTGGTGTTCCGGTTGACGCTAGCGTGGTGGGGTTGCCTTCCGGCTCAGCGCTGAGCTGTCCATTCGATGATCAGTTGGCGGCCATAGCAGAGGAGGGGACCGGGTGAACGGCGCGCTGCTCGTCGCGGGCACCACGTCAGATGCCGGCAAGAGCGTCATTACCGCGGGTCTGTGCCGCTGGCTGCGGCGGCAGGGAGTCTCGGTTGCGCCATTCAAGGCGCAGAACATGTCGCTGAACTCGTTTGTCACCATCGGCGGTGCCGAGATCGGCCGGGCGCAGGCGATGCAGGCGGCCGCGGCGGGCATCGAGCCCGACGCCAGGATGAACCCGGTGCTGCTCAAGCCCGGCAGCGACCGGCGCAGCCAGGTCGTGGTGCTCGGGCAGGCCGGCGCAGAGGTCGACGCGGTGGAGTACCGGCAGCATTCGGGTCGGCTGCTGGACGTAGCGCTCGATAGCCTGGCCCAGCTCCGGCGTGAGTTCGACGTCGTCATCTGCGAAGGCGCCGGCAGTCCGGCCGAGATCAACCTGCGCGAGACCGACATCGCGAACATGGGACTTGCCCGGGCTGCGGGCCTGCCGGTCATCGTGGTGGGCGACATTGACCGGGGCGGGGTGTTCGCCGCGCTGTACGGCACGCTCGCGCTGCTCGCGCCCGCCGATCAGGCCCTGGTCGCCGGGTTCGTGATCAATAAGTTCCGCGGCGCGCCGGAGCTGCTGGGCAGCGGAGTGCGGATGCTGCGGGAGCTGACCGGCCGGCCGGTGCTCGGGGTCGTGCCGTGGCGCGGCGGCCCGTGGCTGGACGCCGAGGACTCGCTCGCGCTCGACTCGCGGGTTGCGGCTTCGGCCGGCCAGCCCGGGGGAGGCGCCGTCGCGGCCGGCCCGGACGTCCTGCGGGTCAGCGTGGTCCGGCTGCCGCGGATCAGCAACTTCACCGATATCGATGCCATCGCAAACGAGCCAGGGGTCCTGGTGCGCTTCGCCAACGCGCCCGCCGAGCTGGCCGACGCCGACCTCGTCGTGCTGCCGGGCTCCCGGGCGACCGTCGCTGACCTGGCCTGGCTGCGGGCCCGCGGCTTCGCCGATGTGATCGCCGCCCGGGCGCGGAAGGGGCTGCCGGTGCTCGGCGTCTGCGGCGGCTACCAGATGCTGGGCCGCCAGATCGACGACCAGGTCGAGTCCGGGGCCGGGCGGGTGGCCGGCCTGGGGCTGCTGCCGGTGCGGGTGGAGTTCGGCGCGGCGAAGCAACTGGGCCGTCCGTCCGGCTCGGCCTATGGCGCGCCGGTCACCGGATACGAGATACACCACGGTGTCGCGGTCGTCGATGGCGGCGGCGCCGAGCCGTTCCTGGACGGCTGCCGCTGCGGCGCCGTGTGGGGTACCAGCTGGCACGGCACGATGGAGAACGACTCGTTCCGGCGCGCGTTCCTGACCGAGGTCGCCGCGCTCGCCGGGCGCGACTTCGTGCCCGCTCCCGGTACTGACTTCGCCGCGCTCCGGGAGGCCCGCCTCGACGTGCTCGGCGACCTGGTGGCCGGCCATCTCGACACCGAAGCGCTGCTGAGCCTGATCTCGGCCGGGCCGCCGCCGGGCCTGCCGGTGATCCCGCCGGCCGGGGGACTGCGATGAGGTGGGAAGGCCCGCACGGCTACTGGGCGAGTGACGATGCCTCGCTGACCGACATCAAGCGGGTGCACAGCTGGCTCAGCCTGCAGAGCTACTGGGCGGCGGGCAGGCCCTACGACGTCATGGTCCGTGCCGCCGAGAATTCCCTGGTCGTGGGGCTCTTTACGGCGGAGGGGGAGCAGGCTGGCTTCGCCAGGTTCGTCACCGATTACGCCACGTTCGCCTGGCTGTGCGACGTTTTCGTCGACTCAGCTCATCGCGGTCACGGTCTTGGCTCGTTCCTGGTGCGAACAGCTGCCGGCCATCCGGCCGTCCGCGATATCCGCCAGGTCCTGGCGACCCAGCCAGGCCGCAGCCTGTACCGGCGGCACGGCTACGGCGAGCTGGCCAGCCCCGAACGCTGGATGGAACGGCCCCGCAAGGCAACGCCCGCTGAGGATGCGGTCGCTGGCCCTCAGGGGTCTTGATTCTCCTGCGGTGCTTCTGCCATCCGGTGCTGGCAGGGTCGGCGGTCGCCCGGGCCTCGACCGTCGCGCCAACGGCCGCACGTAGGCGCTGATTATTCCCGTGCCAGCTGGGTAGTAGGCGGACTGTCCGCAATCAGAGAGGCGGACGGTCAGGAATTCACCAGATGGTGTCGGAAGATACAGGGGCCATCAGATCTGGGAGGAAAGTGCATGTTCGGTAAGAATTACGTCGCTCAGCTGATTAACCGGAGTGCGGAGAACCCGGCGGACCGGCGCCGTTTCCTGAAGAGCGCGGGCGCGGCGGGGCTGGGCGTTGTCGGCGCGAGCGTGGCCGGCGCGCTGACCGGTCCGGCGGCGTCGGCGGCGGCGGATGCGGCTAACAGCATCTCGGACGGGGCGGTGCTGAACTTCGCGCTGAACCTGGAGTACCTGGAAGCGGAGTTCTACTCCAACGCGGTACACGGGCACGGCATCCCCGAAAGCCTGACCCACGGCAAGGGCCGCCGCGGCGTCGTCGAAGGCGGCCGGAAGGTTCATTTCGGCAGCAAGAAGGTCCACCAGATCGCGCAGGAGATCGCCCGCGATGAGCTCGACCACGTGGAGTTCCTGCGCGCGGCACTCGGCTCCGCTGCCGTCGCCCGGCCGACGATCAACATCCGCAAGAGCTTCACCGACGCGGCGATCGCGGCCGGGCTGATCAAGGCCGGGCAGACCTTCGACGTCTACGCCAACGAGGACAACTTCCTGCTCGGCGCGTTCATCTTCGAAGACGTCGGCGTGACAGCCTACAAGGGCGCCGCCCCGCTGATCAGCAACAAGACCTACCTCAGCGCCGCCGCCGGAATCCTGGCCGTCGAGGCCTACCACGCCTCGACCGTCCGCACCATGCTGTATGACCGCGGCCTGTCCAAGGACACCGACGCGATCTCCGCCGCCCGCGACAGCCTCGACGGGCCCAGTAACGACGACCAGGGCACCACCTTGCACGGCCGCGCCAACATCGTGCCCACCGACAGCCACGGCCTGGCCTTCGGCCGCACCACCGGCCACGTCCTGAACATCGTCTACCTCACCCCGGACAAGGCAACATCCGGCGGGTTCTTCCCGCACGGCGTCAACGGCACCATCAACACCAGCAGCTAACCGGAACGAGCAACGCCACCGGCTGGCCGGGGCGGATCCTCCGGTACCGGGATCCGCCCCGGCCAGCCACCGGTCTGGCGCGCGGCCTCCTTCTTGGCGGCGCAGGCCAGGGTTCCGCCGCGCCGGCCGCTGGACAGGTGGTGTCGGCGCGGCGTTAGGGTGCGGCGGGCTTCTGCTGCAAGAGTTCGGTCATCGCCGCCTGCTCGCCGATCCAGGCATCGATGCGGCCCCAGACCTCGTTGAGCCAGCGGGCGCATTCCTCTTCGCTGGCCACTACCGGCCTGGGCTCATTCCACCAGGCCATGTGCAGCTCTCGCTGCAGCGGAAGTGCCCGCCAGACCGAAGCGGCGTCCAGCAGCTCGTCGTGGCCGGTATGCATGAACACCGCCAACTGGGAGTCAGCAGCTGCCTGAAGCGCTGCGAACGTGCCGGCCGGGCGCGGCGGCAGAACGTTCGGCATCCTGGCCGCGGCGAGCGCCTGCGCGCGCAGCCCTTTGCGGTGCAGCCTGCGGACCGCCCGCCGATGCCGGGTGGGCGTCCAGTCGCTGCCTTCGGGGAATAGCACGAGCGCGTCGCCCGGACCAAGATGCGAGGCCAGTTCGGCGACGGCGTCGGCCGGTGTAGCTGCGGCATTTCGCGCCTGCCCGATAAACACGCAGCCAAGGCGCGTCAGCAGCACGTCGAGAGCAGGATCGAGCCTGAGCTGCGCCTTGAGAACGATCCTGGGCACCCGCTCGCGTGCCCGCAGCAGCACGTGGACCAGCACGAAGGACGCTCCAGGCCCTGCGTGCCTGCCCAGCACGATGAGTGGCCGGTTCTGGTCGATCGTCTCGCCGCGCGGGTTCTCCAGCTCCAGCCGGAAGGCGAAGACCAGCCCGGCGGCGCGCACGAGCGTGCCGAGGAAGGCGTCCAGGACCCGGACGTGGCGCGCGCGCCAGCGTGCGTCGTTCCGCCAGCGCGGCACCGGGCTGGCCAGCCACAGCAGCAGGCAGGCCAGCAGGCACACGCACTCACCCCAGCTGTAGACGGCAGCGAAGACCAGCAGCCGCAGTCCTCGCCAGCGCGCCGCGTGCCCGCGGAGGCCGCCCAGCGCGCCAATCGCCTGCCCGGCCGCCACCATGGGCAGCAGCACGAGGATCACTGCGGCGAGCGCCAGCATGAGCGGGACGAGCAGGAGCCGACGAAGCGCGTAGCGCATCATGACTGCTGCAAGCAGTCGCCAGTCCCGGCCCGCGCCCGTTCGGGGCATCCCACCTGCGGCATCAGCATGCCCAGCGTCCCAAGCTGACTGCTCGCCCGGCGAGCGCGGAATCCGGCAGGCCGCCGGCTGGATAGTGCCCGGCGCTCACCCGGACCGCGGGCGCTGACGCACCGCGTTGCCTGGGTTGCCCGAGCAGCGCGACCGCTGGCATGCGAACCCCGAGACGGGAAATCTCCGTGAATATTCCTAAAACAAGATCGCTCATCGCGCGCAGACGGCGAAGAAACGGCGACAGGCGTGTCACCGGATCGCTCATCGCGCGCAGACGGCGAAGAAAGGGCGACAGGCGTGTCACCGGGAACGTCGGCCGATAGCTAAAGACCGTGCTGTCAGGATAAGGAAACGTCAGGCAGGACGCAGGCAAGTCAAGGACGCTTTCAGGCACTGAAGTGGCGGCAGCCACAACGCTGTATGGTTCATCGCTGCGTGCCAGCGCTGGTGACAGCCAGCTCGACGGTGTCATGGACATCAAACCAGTTCAGCCGGCCAGTGACGGCGAGGATCCGGCGCACGGCTGGCTGCGCCCCGGCGAGGGCAAAGCTGCTGCCCCGGCTCCGGATCTGCATGCAGTGCCAGACGAGGATGCCCAGGCAGGCACAGTCGATGAAGGCCAGGCCGGTGAGGTCAGCGACCGAGTGCTTCCGCGCCTGCCACCGCTGATCGCCGAGGTATGCCTGCAGCACAGACGAGCTGGTGAAATCGAGTTCGCCCCGCAGGCTCATCACAGCGACACCGCCGTGATCGCGGGTCGACAGCCACGCCCCCGCGGCCATGGCCTGTTCAAGTCCGGCAGCTGAAGGCATGCTGGGTGCCGCTGCGGGAATGGGTTTTCTCATCGTCACCCCGGCTCGTTGCGCTGATAAGGCGCCGCCGAGGTCCGGGGCAGCAAATGCCATCACCCCGGGCACCTGCAGGTATGCCGGAGCGGTATTCCTGCGTACGAGCCTACGGTCGGCTCGCCGGGGCGGCAAGCCTAAAGCGCGGCAAAAGGATCATCTCTTCGTCTTCTGGGAAACGCCGGTGCTGCGCGCGCCGACAGGCCCCTGCGCCCCAGGCTCCTAGCTGCCGCCACGCACGCGCTGCTGGGA
>PMSW01000012.1:0-8849 GCA_003168215.1 Actinomycetota bacterium | reverse complement strand
GAATCTGCCAGCCTGCGCACGCGAAGCCTTATCGTGCCGGGCTGCGAGGCCGCCCGCAGGTGATAGCTGAAAGGCAGCCATGAGCCGTGAACAGCGTCTGGCGGAAACGTTCGTGGAGCTGGCAGACACCCTGGTGGACGATTTTGATGTCATCGACTTCCTGGACGTCCTGGCGGGCCGCTGCGTCGAGCTGCTCGATGTCGCTGCCGCCGGGATTGTGCTGGCTGACCAGGGCGGCTCACTGCGGCCGGTGGCTGCCTCCGATGAGCGGGCGCGGCTGCTGGAGCTTTTCGAGGTGCAAAACGACGAAGGGCCGTGCCGCGACTGCTACCGGCTGGGAACGGCCGTCAGCGAGGACCTGGACGGCGCCCGGGAACGCTGGCCGCAGTTCACCCCCAGTGCGATCGCCGCTGGATTCCGCGCAGCCAACGCGCTGCCGCTGCGGCTCCGCAGCCAGGTGATCGGCTCGCTGAACCTGTTCCACGCCGACCCCGGCAGCCTGGATATTGCCGGGCTCCGGGTGGCGCAGGCCCTGGCAGACGCCGCCACGATCGGCATCCTGCAGCAGCGCAGCATCCGCCGCGGCGAAGTCGCCACCGGCCAGTTGCAGGCAGCGCTCACCAGCCGGATCGTCATCGAGCAGGCCAAGGGCGTCCTGGCCGAACGGCTCAAGATCAGCACCGACGACGCCTTCAGCGTGCTCCGCGCAGCCGCCCGTTCCCGCAACCAGCTGCTATCGGACCTAGCCTGCGACGTTGCCAACGGCTCCGCCGACGCCGCGCAGCTACTGCGACACGCGCCTGGCGAGGGCAGCGGCCGATGAGGGGGCAGGCCATCAGCGGCTGCAGCAGTTCCGGGCCCGCACGGGCAGCATCATGCTGGCTTGTCATACTGCGCCGCCAGCACCAAACCTGTGCGGTGGTGATCACCGCCACGCCCGCCACCCAAATGCGTGCTTTGATCATGCCGAATACATGCCGAACCCACCGAGCCTGGGATACACGCTGGATGGAACGCCCGCGCGCAAGGTAACGCCGTCGCCGGACGTAGCCACCTGCCAGCCATTCGTGGTGCTAGTACGCGCGCGATCCGCTGGCTGGCCACCTTGGCTCGCGCTGCGGGCCGGCGCAGGCTCGGTAGGGACAGTAGGACCAGCTGAGCGGCAAAGGAAGACGTCATGAGATCCACCGAAACTACCGCGATGTCCCACCGGTCCAGGCGGCTGGTCCCTCCGCTCACCCGGGTTCGGCTGGCCGGGGCGGCGGTGGCCGCGGCCGTGCTGGCCGTCTCGCTGCTGGCCGCGGCGGCGCCTGCCGGGGCGTCGACGCCGACGGGGGTGGTGTCCGCCGCCGCGCCGGTGGTGTGGGACGGGACGGACCTGATCACCGCCGCGGCCGGCGCGAACGGCGTGCTGTATGCCTACGAGCAGGTGCCTGGCGCCTCGAGCTGGTCCCAGCAGCAGGTGGCGGACGAGGCACCGGACGGGAGCGCGCTGGGCCCGCCCTCGATCACCGTCACCAGTTCCGCGGTGCAGGTCATCTCCGAGGACCCAACTGGCGACATCTGGTTCTACCAGCAGATCCTCGGCCAGTCCGGCTGGTCAGCGGCACAGCTGGTCGGCAGCGTGTCGCAGGGCAACGCCGAAGGCGCGCAGTACCCGAAGATCGCCTGGACCGGGGTGGCCGGCCACACCGGCACGAACTCGGTCGTCACCGTGGCCGACGGCTCCGGCGACCTGGAGTTCTGGTATCAGAACTCCAGCGGCGGCTGGACCGGGGAGACGGTGGCCAGCGGCACGCCGCAGAACAAGTGGTACGGCGCGGCTCTCACCGCCACCAACCAGGGCATCGTCATCGCGGCCGTCGGGACCACCGTCGGCTTCGGGTCCTTCTACCAGGCCTACGGCAGCTCCGCGCCCTGGAGTTCCGACGGGACACAGGGCGGGGAGAGCTTCAGTGCGATATCGGTGACCTGGGACGGCACCAACGTCGATGCCGTGGCGACGTATGGCGGGTCCGGGATGATTGTCCTGTGGAAGCCTGACAGCGGCACAGACTGGAATGCGGTCGCCTGGGGCGGCGGGCCGGGACTCTACGGGCCGATGACTATCACGTTCACCGGCTCCAACCTCCTGATCACCGCCGTCTGGCAGGTCAGCTCATCGCAGCAGCGGCTGATCTTCTGGTGGCAGCAGGCGGAAGACGGCGAGTACGCCAACTTCAACCCCGAGAACCTCGGCACCGTCAATGAGCCCCAGGGCTACGGCCCGCCCGACCTCGTCTACACCGTCGGCGCCCGCTCGCCGGAGGCCGTCATCGTGGCCCCGTTCACCACCAACAACTACGAGACCAGCGGGCTCGACGACTGGACCCAGCCTTACGGCGGCTCGAACTGGACGCAGCACACCGTGGCCCCGTCCTGACCAGCGGGTGCAATCCCGGGGTGACGAAACCCAGCTCGTAGGCCACGCAGGGCGGCCGTCTCGCGCGCCAAGTCGTTGACAAAGAGGCCTACGGCGGCGTAGCACTCCGGAGAGACGGGCGTTGCGCCGGGCTGCGCCGGACCGGGAAAGGTAGCACGCATGAGCGACGCCGAGACCGAGATTCACGGCCACTGCGCACCCGGGTTCGAGCCGGTGCGGGACGCGTTCGCGGCGAACTTCGCGCAGCGCGGCGAGATCGGTGCCAGCGTCGCCGTGGTGGCGGGCGGCGAGCCGGTGGTGAACCTGTGGGCCGGCTGGGCCGACCCGGCCGGGACGCGGCCGTGGGAGGAGGACACGCTCACCAACGTCTGGTCCACCACCAAGGCGATGACCTCGCTGTGCGCGCACATCCTGATCGATCGCGGCGAACTGGACCCGGACGCGCCGGTGGCCAGGTACTGGCCGGAGTTCGCGGTGGGCGGCAAGGCGGACATCCCGGTCCGCTGGATCATGGGCCACCGGTCGGGCCTCGCCGGGCTCAGGGTGCCTGTCAGCGTCGAGGACTACTACGACTGGGACAAGATCACCGGCCTGCTGGCGGCCCAGAAACCGCTCTGGGAGCCCGGCACGGCGACCGGCTATCACGCGATCACCTTCGGATACCTGATCGGCGAGGTGATCCGCCGGGTCAGCGGGCAGACCCCGGGACGGTTCTTCGCATCCGAGATCGGCGGCCCGCTGGAGGCGGACTTCCACATCGGCCTGCCCGAGAGCCAGCTCAGCCGGTGCTCGGACCTACGCGGTATCCGGCCGACGCAGGATGAGCAGGCAGCGATGGCCCAGACCTACGCCAGTGCGCACCCCGCGGCGATGGCGGCGCTCGCCAACCCGCCGCTGACCGGCGACGAGGCCAACGCCGACGACTGGCGGATGGCCGAGATCCCGGCGGCGAACGGGCACGGCACGGCACTCGGACTGGCAACGGTATTCGGCACTCTGGTCGATGGCTCCAGCCGGCTTATTTCCGCCGAAACGCTGAAGATTGCCTGCACCGGCCAGGGCATGTTCACCGACCTGGTGCTCGGCTTCCCGGTGGAGTTCGGTCTCGGCTTCGCCCTGTCCGGTCCCGGGCACCACTTCGGCCCGAACCCGGCCGCGTTCGGCCACGACGGCTTCGGCGGATCGGCTGTCTGCGCCGATCCCGAGGCGGGCGTGGCGATCGCCTACGTGATGAACGCGATGGGCCTGAACCTGGCCGATGATCCCCGCAAGATGGCCATGATCGACGGGGTCTACCGGAGCCTCGGCTAGTCATTGTTTGTGCAGGAGGTACACGGTGTCGCCGCCGATCTGAGCTGATGTTCCGCTGCCGTGGCCGCCACCGGGGCTGCCGCCGTGGCTGTCGGCCTAGGAACGCCGGGCCGCGCCGATCGCGTTAACTCGCGGCGACCCTCGTGGGTGACCAGCGCGACGTTTCCGGAAAGCATCACAGGATCCCTGGCTGCCCTGGCCTCCGGAGTGTAGCCTGCCAGGGCGAAAGAGCTTTTGTCGTATCAAGCTAGGGGGAAAGGTATATGTACCTGAAAGCGAAGCTTGTGGCTCTGACCGTCGGCAGCGCAGCCGCGCTCGCGCTGGCGGGCGGCTCTGCTGCAGCGGGCATCGTGCCGGGCGCCGCGGGCATCGGGATACGTGCGGCACTGCCGCCGGGCTTTCACGCCGCTCAGGCCGCCGTCAAGGGAGCCACCCAGGTCGGCTCCACCAACTGGTCGGGCTATGCCCAGGTCGGCAAGAAGACGAAGGTGTTCACGGCCGTCAAGGGCACCTGGACCGTGCCGACGGTGAAGGTCGAGTCGGGGACGCAGTACTCCTCCGACTGGGTCGGCATCGACGGGGCGTTCAACAACTCGACCCTGATCCAGGACGGCACCGAGGGCGACAACATCGGCGGCAAGGTCAAGTACGACGCCTGGACCGAGATCATTCCGGCCAGCGAGGTCGTCACCCCGCTGGTCGTCAAGGCGGGTAACAAGATGGAGGGCCTGGTCCAGGAGACCGCGACCAACAAGTGGTCCATGACGGTCATGGACCTGACCACCGGCAAGAGCTACACCAAGGCTGTCAGCTACACCACGCCGCAGCAGGACGTCGAGGCCGTGCACGAGCGGCCCGAGGTTGGCGGGAGCCTGGCGACCCTGGCCACGACCACGAACGTCACCCAGCTGCCTGACTACTACAGCACGGCGGCTGTCGGCAAGACGCCGGTCTGGGTGGCGCTGGGCAAGACGGTGGCGGATGCGACCCTCGATCAGATCTTCATGGTCAACAACAACGACACCGCAATCATCGCCAGTCCGTCGGCGCTGAACTCCGCCAAGGACGGCTTCACGGTCGCCGACGGCGCCACGTCCCCGCCGCCGCCGAAATAACCATTTACCGATGNNGACTGGCCCCGGGTGCCGGGCCGGTCCCGGGTGCCGGGCCGGTCCCGGACGGCCGGTCCCCGGCGAGCGGACGCAGCGTGGCATGCCGCACTGCCGGGATCAGCGCGCCCAACAGCAGCGCGCCGGCGACGCAGGCGAGGCCGCCGCTGATCACCGAGGTGGTCAGCGAGAACAGCTGGGCGACCCCGCCAGCCTCGACGTTGCCCAGCGCCGGGGCGCTGTTGACCTGTGCCAGGTACAGGCTGCTCACCCGGCCCCGCAGCTGGTCGGGCGTGTAGTACTGGAGCAGGGCGTTGCGCAGTACCTCGGAGATCAGGTCGCTCATCCCGGCCAGCGCGAGGAACGCGAGCCCGATGGGCAGGCTGCTGGACAGGCCGAAGCCGACGATGGCGGCGCCCCACAGCGTGCCCGCGCCGATGACCACCATTCCGGGCCGTCGCACGTGGCTGGTCCAGCCGCTGGCGGCCGCGCCGATGATCGCGCCAGCCGCCGGCGCGGCGGTCAGCAGCCCGAAGGTGGCGGGCCCGCCGTGGAAATGCTCGGTCGCCAGCGCGGGAAAGAGCCCGGACGGCATCCCGAAGATCATCGCGCTGGTGTCGATCAGCAGCATGCCGCCGATGACGCCGTTGTGCCGGACGTACCGGAATCCGTCAGCCAGCGCCTGCAGCCCCGGCCGCTGGCCACCAGGCGCTGGCGGCAGCGGGCGGACGAATCCCGCGGCGATGCCGAAGACGGCGAAGCCGGCCGCGTCGATGGCATAGCACACGGCGAGGCCGGGGCCGGCGATCAGCACTCCGGCCAGCGCGGGGCCGCCAAGGTTCGCCAGCTGGCCGCTCATCGAAGTCAATGCCGCGGCCGCCGCCATCCGCCCCGGCCCGACCAGGGCGGGCACGGCGGCCGTCGAGGCGGGCGAGCTGAGGCCGGCCGTCAGGCCGATCGCCAGGGTGAGTACGTAGATCGGCCACAGTGCCGGGTGCGCGAGCAGGCTGTTGGCCATCAGCAGCACGGCAAGCAGCGCCTGCGGGATCCGGACGACGGTGAGCAGCTTTCGCCGGTCATGGCGGTCGGCTAGCACGCCGCCGGCCATCAGGCCGATCAGCATCCCGGCGCTGTCCGCCAGGCTGACCAGGCCGACCTCCAGTGACGAGTGAGTCAGCCCGTAGACCTGCCAGTTCGCCGCAGCGGTAGCCAGCGCGTTGCCGACCATGGACGCCAGCCGCCCGGTGAACAGCCAGCGAAAGTCGCGGCTTTTCCGCAGGGGCGTGACGTCGATGACGATCTGCCCGATGCGCATGCCCACCCGATCCGCAGCTTCCTGTCTCTCGCGACTCTCCCGCAACTTATCCCGCTGGAGTCCGGGGCATCCNNGGGGCATCCCCGCTGGAGTCCGCGGCGGACGTGCGAGGATCAGGCAGGTGCCGACGATTCTGCTGCTGTCCACCGCCGATACCGAACTGCTCGCCGCGCGCTCCTCCGGCGCGGACTACCGGGTGGCCAACCCCGTCCGGGTCGCGCCGGACGCTGTCCCGAGGCTCGCCAGCGGCGCCGACCTGGCCGTGCTGAGGCTGCTCGGCGGGCGCCAGGCCTGGCCGGACGGCATCGACGCACTCCGCGCGACTGGCCTGCCCCTCGTCATGCTCGGCGGCGAGGCCGCGCCCGACGCCGAGCTGATGGCACTGTCCACGGTGCCGGCCGGCGTCGTCGCCGAGGCCCTTGGCTACCTGCGCGAGGGCGGACCCGGCAACCTGCGCGAACTCGCCGCCTTCCTCTCCGACACCGTCCTGCTCACCGGCGAGGGCTTCAGCCCGCCCCACCCGATGCCCCAGTACGGCCTGCACCGGCCAGCCACCCCCGCCCATCACCAGCCAGCCCACCCCGCCCAGCCAGCCCAGCCCGTTCATGATCACGGAGGATCCGGCTCACTCCAGCCGGCCGGATCCTCCGTGATCATGGAGCTGGAAGGCGGGACGCCGCCCACCGTGGCCGTCATCTTCTACCGGGCGCACGAATTGTCCGGCAACACCGGATTCGTGGACACCCTGTGCGCCGCCATCGAAGACCGCGGCGCCATTCCGCTGCCGGTCTTCTGCGGCTCACTCCGCAGCCCGGAGCAAGGCCTGATCGATCTCCTCGGCCAGGCCGACGCGGTGATCACTACCGTGCTGGCGGCTGGCGGCGCCAACGCGGCAGGCGCCCAGGACGGCGACTGGGATGCCGGCGGTCTTGCCACCCTCGACGTGCCGCTCATCCAGGGCCTCTGCCTGACCTCCTCCCGTTCCCAGTGGGCGGAGTCGACCGCCGCCCTCACCCCGATGGACGCCGCCATGCAGGTGGCCATCCCCGAGTTCGACGGCCGGCTGATCGCCGTCCCGTTCTCCTTCAAGGAGGAAGGCCCCGACGGCATCGGTGTCTACCAGGCCGACCCGGAGCGGGCCGCCCGCCTGGCCGGGATCGCGGTCAGGCACGCCCGCCTGCGCGGGATCCCGAACGACGCCAAGCGCATCGTGCTCGCCCTCTCCTCGTACCCGACCAAGCACGCGAGGGTCGGCAACGCCGTCGGCCTGGACACCCCCGCATCCGCGGTCCGGCTGCTGCGCAGCATGCGCGACGCCGGATACGACCTCGGCGACGGCTTCCCTGAGGATGGCGACGAGCTAATCCACGCGCTGATCGCGGCCGGCGGCCACGACACGGAATGGCTGACCGAGGATCAGCTCCGCGCCGCCGACGTCAGGATTCCGGAGGCAACTTACCGCCGCTGGCTCACCCGGATCCCGAACGAGCTTTCCCGCCGCATCGACTCGCACTGGGGAAAGCCGCCCGGTGAGCTCTACACCGACGACGGCCATATCGTGCTCGCCGCGCTGCGGTTCGGCAACGTGGTCATGATGATCCAGCCGCCGCGCGGGTTCGGCGAGAACCCGGTCGCCATCTACCACGACCCCGAGCTGCCACCCTCGCACCATTACCTGGCCGCCTACCGGTGGCTGGATGAAGAATTCGGCGCGGACGCGATCGTGCACCTGGGCAAGCACGGCACGCTGGAATGGCTGCCCGGCAAGGGCCTCGGCCTGTCCGCTGAGTGCGCCCCGGACGCCGTGGCCGGGGAGATCCCGCTGGTCTACCCGTTCATCGTGAATGACCCGGGCGAGGGCACGCAGGCCAAGCGGCGCGGTCACGCCGTCATCGTGGACCACCTGGTGCCGCCGATGGCCCGCGCCGACACCTACGGCGACATGGCGAAGCTGGAGCAGCTGCTGGACGAGTACGCGACGGTTGCCGCCCTCGACCCGGTCAAGCTGCCCGTAGTCCGCTCGCAGATCTGGTCGCTGGTCCGGGCCGCCCAGCTGCACCATGACCTCGGCGTTGAGCAGGCACCGGAGGCCGCCGCGTTCGACGAGTTCGTGCTGCACATCGACGGCTACCTGTGCGAGGTCAAGGACGCCGCGATCAGGGACGGCCTGCATATTCTCGGCGCTGCCCCGGAAGGGGAGGCGCTGATCAACCTGGTGCTCGTCATCCTCCGCTCGGCGCAGGTCTGGGGCGGCAAGTCCGGCGCGCTGCCCGGTCTCCGGGCCGCCCTCGGCCTCGCTGGCACCGGCGCGTCCCGCGGCGACACCGACGCGTCAGAGGAGACCGCGCGGGAGCTGGTCGTGGCGATGGACGAAGCCGGCTGGGACCCGGCAAGCGCCGCCGATGTCTGCGCCGCCGTCCTCGGCTCAGTGACGACCGGCGCCCCACCACCCTCTACCTCACCAAATTCTGCATCACCACCTTCTGCACCATCAATCTCTCCTCCTCCTCCTCCTCCACCACCACCACCACCACTACCACCAGCAACAACAACAACACCAGCCAGTGGCTTGACGGAGAAAGCCGTGCGGACCGGCGATGCAGACGTCATGAGGGACGTGACCGCCGTGCTGAGGTTCGCGGCGCAGGAGGTCGTGCCGCGGCTTGCCGCCACGTCGGGCGAGATCGACGCG
>PMSW01000126.1 GCA_003168215.1 Actinomycetota bacterium | reverse complement strand
GTCATCCCGGCTGGCCCGGTCAGGCCAGGTAGCTCGGTCAGCGCCGGAGGGGCGGCCAGCGGCGCCGGGGCGGGCAGCGGCGAGGGCTCGGCGCGCTCAGGCGGCCCCGGCCGCACCGGATCCGTCAGCCAGACGGATCCGCCGGCCGCATGCCTCACCGCTGGTCCAGAGGCGTCCAGGTGAGGCCGTGCTCACCGATGTACTCACTGTCGGGCCGGATCAGCCGGTTGTCCGCGTGCTGCTCCATCACGTGAGCGGTCCATCCGGCCATCCGGCTCACCGAGAAGACCGCAGTGAACAGGTCCGTGGGGATGCCCAGGTAGTGATACACAGTGGCAGCGTAGAAGTCCACGTTCGGGTAGAGGCCCTTCTCCGCGAAGACGACCTCTTCCATCTTTCTTGACATGCGGAAATAGGTGTCGTCACCGGACACTCCGCCGAGCTCCGCTGACATCTGGCGCAGATGCGCTGCCCGGGGATCTTCCGTCTTGTATACCCGGTGACCGAAGCCCATGATCTTCTCGCCCTGCCGCAGGCGGGCCTCGACCTGCGCCCCCGCTGCGCCGACCGGATCGCTTTCCCCGCTGTTCCTGACCGCCTCCAGACCGCGCATCACCTGCTCGTTCGCGCCACCGTGCAACGGCCCCTTGAGGGTGCCGAGCGCGGCGACCACCGCCGAGTGCATGTCGGAGAGCGTTGCCGCGCAGACCCGGGCCGCGAAGGTCGAGGCGTTCATGGTGTGATCCGCGTGCAGGACCAGGCAGGCGTCGAGGATCTGCGTTTCCCGCTCGGACGGCGGGGTTCCGGTGATCTGGAGCAGGAAATTGGCCGCTACCCCGGACTCGGGATCAGCAGGGCTGCTTTCGCGGCCCTGCCGCGCGGCGTCATATGCCGCCACCAGGACGGGCTGCTGCGCGGTGAGCCTCGCGGCCTTGCGCCTGTTGGGCCCGGGCTCGTTGGAGTCCTTGTCCGGGTCGTCGGCGCTAGCCAGCGAGACGAGCGAGCGCATCGCCTCCATGGGCTCCTGGCTGCGGGCGATCTCGGGCAGGCTCGCGGTCACCAGCTTCCCGAGCGCGCGGCCGGCCGCGATCTCACCGCGATAGCCGGCCAGTTCGCCACGGCCAGGCGGGGATCCGCGCTGCAGCAGGTAGGCGGTCTCCTCGAAGGTCGCGGATCCGGCAAGCTGGTTGATATCGTAGCCGCGGTAGAAAAGGCGGCCCGCCCGGCCGTCGATGTCGCTCAGCGCAGTGGAAGCGGCGACAACATCCGCCAGCCCTTTAGACGGCCTTTCCGCCATGTGTTCCTCCCGGACGGCTCGCTCGGCAGTGTACTTCCGCCACAGCGGCGCTGCCGCCCGGGCCGCCCCTTACGCCCCCGTACGTTCCGCTGGGCCGCGGCGCGGCCGGCCGCGTGGCCCGGGTCCCCTCCTGAACCGGTTGCATCAAATACGGTATGAATCGGTGCCGGCAGGGTAGCTGGACCGTGAGACAACAGTGACTACTCCGACAGGCAGGAGGAACGGGTCATGGATGACCCATTCATCCGCATCGAGGAAAGCGGCACGGTCATACCGTTGCTGGAGAACGTCACCACAATCGGGCGCGGCCGCGCCGTTGATGTCCGCCTCAGTGACCCGAGCGTCTCCCGGCTGCATGCCGAGATCGTCCGCCGCGGCCCGTACGCCTATGTGACGGACCTCGGCTTATCAAGGAACGGCACCAGGGTAAACGGGCGCCTCGTTGCCCGGCGGGTACTCGACGACGGGGATGTGCTGACTTTCGGGTCGGCACGCTGCCGGGTCGGCGGGATCGAGCGCGAGGACCTCACCGCCGAGGTGGAGCTGCGCAGATCGGCGGCGCCCGAGCTGACCCGCCGTGAGCTCGACGTGCTGACGTCGCTGTGCCGCCCGGCGCTGTCTGACGAGGCGTTCGTCGCGCCGGCAACGGCCCGCGAGATCGCATCGGATCTCGTGGTGACGGAGGCTGCGGTCAAGCAGCATCTGCTCCGCCTCTACCAGAAATTCCGCATTCCCGAGGGCACGAACCGGCGGGTCAGGCTGGCCAATGAAGTGGTCTCCCTCGGGCTTGTCCGGCCGCTGCCGCCGACCGGACGGCCCGAGTCATCCCAGCTACCGCGGCCCGCGCCAGGGGATCTGCCGGCCAACGCGACAATCGGAGCCGAGGTGCACGATCGGCGGGCCAGCTGAGCCCGGCATACGTCAGCGTACGACCCGTCCGGCCAGCCGGATTACCGCGGTTCTCGCGTGCTGGACCGCGATGCGCAGGGCTTGCAAGTTGCCGCCTGGCGTCCCGAGATGGTGCAGCGGCCAGTAGACGGGCAGCTGGGAAGCGGCCGCCGCTATCGCCACCACGGCCAGTGCGGAAACCCCGGCGAGCGCCACGACGGCCGCAATCGGCGAGCTGCCCAGCGCGTTATAGAGCCTGCCGAGCTGCCGCCTTGATCCCCCGGAGCCCGGGCCGAGGCCGTAACAGGCCACCAGCGCCCCGGCCGCGTAGGCAATGGCTCGCGGGAACGGGTGCAGCGGCACCGCGACGATGGTGATGCCCGCCGCAATCCCGGCGGCGGCGAGCGCCACCGGTGCGAGCAGCACGCTGGTGACAACCGACCAGGCAAGCATGGCCGGATAGATCGCCGTCGTCACCGCCGGATCGAATGCCCGCGCGCCGCGGGCCGAGCGCCGTCGAGCCAGGCGCCGCTGGCTCAGGTCGGCCGCTCGCAGCGAAACGAGCACGGCCAGTGCGGTCAGTGTTCCCACGATGGGCAGGATCACGCTGGCGCCCACGCCCACCGCGACCGCGGCAACGACGAATACCGGGCGCGAGCGGCGCCGCGGGGAGGACCTGCCGTCCGCCCGGCCGACCCCGGACGCGCGCCGTTGAGCTGCGGTCCCCTGGCCGTTGCCGGCCGCGGACGCCCCGGCCGGAACAGGCCCGGCCGTGCCCGTTCCGGCCGNNGTTCCGGCCGTGCCTGTTCCGGGCTGGCCATACTGCACCGCAGGAAGAAGGTCGCCGACATAGGGGCCCGCGGGGTTCCCCGCGGCCAGCGGCTGCGTCACGTGCGGCCAGGCGGCGCCGGTTCCCGGCAGAGCAGTTCCCGGCAGGGCAGTTCCCGGCAGGGCCGTAGCCGATCCTGCGGCGAGGCCGGCCGACGCAGCGGCCAACGGCACGCCCGCAGCGCCGCCCGGGCCGCCCGGGGCAGCCCGCTCGGCCATTGTCCGCGGCACCGCAGCCGCGTGCCCAGCCGCCTCCGGCGCAATGGCGGGCACCGCGCCCGCCAGCACGCGCCCAGCCGCCAGCGCGGCGGGAGTAAGCGCCGCGGCCCATTCGGTCAGCTCCGCGGCGGCGGGCCTGCGGGCCGGATCGCGGGCCAGCGCAGCCGCCACCAGCGGCAGCAGCGGCCGCGGGCAGCCGTCCAGGTCCGGCTGGCCGTGCACGATCCGGTAGAAGATCGTCTCAAAGGAGCCGGTGCCGAACGGCGGCCTGCCGGTTGCCGCGAACGCCACCGTGGCGCCCCAGGAATGCACGTCCGACGCCGGGCCGCTCTGCTTTCCCTCGATGACCTCGGGCGCGAGGTAGCCGGGAGTGCCCATGAACATTCCGGTCTGGGTGATCCTGGTCGAGTCCGGCGAGTGCGCGATACCGAAATCGATAACGACGGGCTCTCCGTCGCAGAGCATGATGTTGCCCGGCTTGAGGTCCCGGTGCACCACGCCCGCCGCGTGCACGGCGGTGAGGGCGGATGCCGCCCCGCGCGCCAGCATCGCCAGCTCCGCCCCCTGCAGTGGCCCGCTAGTGGTCACGACCTGGTCGAGCGTCCGGCCCTGAACGTACCTGGTGACGATGTAGGGCGGATCGCAGGCCACGTCCGCGTCGATGACCGCCGCGACGAACGGGCTGCGCACGCGGCGCATCGTCTCGACCTCACGGGCAAGACGGCGGCGGCCATCCGGATCCCCGGCCACCGCCGGCCGGAGTACCTTGACGGCGACCGGGCGCTGCTCCGTATCCGCGGCCAGGTAGACAACGCCCATCCCGCCCTCGCCGATGCGCTTAAGCACGCGATAGGGCCCGAACTTGCCCGGCGTCCGGTCCTGCACAGTCATTACCGCACCAGCCTACGTATTCCACGTCCGTTCCGCTGTCAAGCGCGCCTCAGCAATAACGGCCGTCAGTCCCGTCGCGATGCCTTTCCAGCAGTACGCAGTATCCGGCGCGGGACAATCCGGGCTAGGCCAGCGATTGCCTTGTACTGAGCCCCCGGCACCGAGACCGGGCGGCCGGCCGCCACGGCGTCAAGGCCGGCCCGCGCCACCCGGTCCGCGTCCAGCCAGGCGAAGGCCGGGGCCGAGGATGTGCCCTCGTGGCCGTCGGCGTGGAACTCGGTCCGGGTCAGGCCCGGGCACAGGGCCGTGACGTGCACGCCGCGGCCGGACACTTCCCCGGCCAGGCTCTCGCTGAATGAGGTCACGAACGCCTTAGTCGCCGCGTATACCGCCGAGCCGGGCGAGATGAGGAAGCCAGCGACCGAGGAGACATTGAGTACGCCGCCGTGGCGACGCTCCAGCATGCCGGGCAGGATGGCGTGCGTCAGCCGCACCAGCGCGAGCACGTTAAGCCTGATCTGTGCTTCCGCGCCATCGGCCTGCACGTCGGCGAGATGCCCGGAAAGGCTGAAGCCGGCGTTGTTGACCAGCAGCTCGACGGGCCTGCTGGCGTCGGCCAGCCGGCTCTCGGCCGCCAGCAGGCCGGCCGGCGTGGTCAGGTCGGCGGGAAGCACCTCGACGCGGACATGGTGCGCAGCACGCAGGGTCGCCGCGAGCTCCTCCAGCCGCCCGGCCCGGCGGGCGACGACGACCAGGTCACAGCCGTCCGCCGCGAGCAGCCTGGCCAGGCGCTCCCCGATGCCGCTGGATGCCCCGGTCACGAGCGCGGCGCGGTATATCTGGTGCATCAATCAGTCTCCGGCCACCAGCTTGCGCAGCGCCCTGGCCGCGTCCGCGTTCTGCTCGGCATGCGCCACCAGCGCCCTGGCCAGCTCTTCCGCCCAGGTGCCCACCGGAACGGGCTGGCGGGACAGCACCACGCCGCGGACCTCGCGGCAGATCTCGGCCACCGGGGCGCCGCGCTCGACGCCGAGCGTCATGACGCGCTCGCCCATCCGGACGGTGATCTTGGAAACCTGGCCGGGGCGGCCGCGCATCCGGTCCGATACGGTCCGTTCCCTGTCGATCGTGACCCATCCCGCCGGCAGCGCATCGCCGAGCGACTCGGTCAGCACGCGGGCGTAGATGGCCACGTCGGCGCTGTCCGCGCGAAGCGCCGCGGTGACCATGTCGAGCGAGAGGCTGTCGTCAGGATCGGTCATCCGGCACCGTCCTTAGCTGCGGCTCTGTCCATGGGAAGGGCAACGGTCGGCTGCTCCGTATCATCGCCATCATCGCCGCAGGCCTGGTTCGGCGACCGCGGCCGGTCTCGCGGTCATCCTGATTCGCTCGGCGCATCTGCTCGGCGCATTAGCTGGCTGCTCCTCGGCGGGTTGCTGGCGTAGTGGGGTGGCACGGTGGGCGGGGTGGCTTGGCGAAGGCCGCGGGCGCCCGCCCGGGACAGCCGCGCTCACCGCCCGGCGAACGTGGCCTTCCCCGGCCCATTCTCGATGAAACTGCGCATCCCTGTCCGCTGGTCCTCGGTGGCGAACAACCCGGCGAAGTTCAGCCGCTCGATCTCGAGCCCGGAGTCGAGATCTACGTCAAGACCCTCGTCAATGGCCTGCTTCGCGGCGCGCAGCGCGACGGCAGGACCGCCGGCATAGCGATCCACCATCTCCCGCGCCGCCTGGTACACCTCCGCGTCAGGGACGACCTTGTCCACCAGGCCGATGGCGAGCGCCTCCGGCGCGGTCACGAACCGCCCGGTGTAGACGATGTCCTTGGCCCTGGCCGGCCCGACCAGCCGGGGCAGCCGCTGGGTGCCGCCTGCACCGGGGATGACGCCAAGCAGGATCTCGGGCTGCCCGACCCGGGCGCTCTCGCCTGCCACCCTGAAGTCAGCGCACAGCGCGAGCTCGAGGCCGCCGCCGAGCGCATATCCGGTGATGGCCGCCACCACCGGCTTGGGGATCTTTGCGACCGCGGTGAACGAGTCCTGCAGCCGCTTGGTGTCGGCGGCCATCTTGGCGTAGCTCGCCTCCGCCATTTCGTTGATGTCAGCCCCGGCCGCGAACACCTTCTCACCGCCGTAGATGATGGCGGCACGGATGTCGTGATCGGCCGTGATCTGTGCGGCGGCGGCCGCGATCTCGTCCTGAACCTGGGCGTTCAGCGCGTTCATCGGCGGGCGGTCCAGCCGGATCACTGCCACCGCCTGATCGATCTCGAGCCGGACGAACTCTCCCATGCCGCACCTCCATGCCGGGCCACGATCCTATGCGGGCATTCTGCCGGTTCGCGGCCCGGCCCGGTGGTGCCGCCGGGGATCGGGCTGGCGCGGGCGAGAAACGAGCCTTGCGGCGCCGGCACCTGCCGCGGCCTGCGCACCGCCGGATGAGCGCTCACGGTGATGGCATTCGTGCTCGCAGGTGCTGGCCTCGCACCCCCGCCCGTCGCCGGCGACACGGCACTGGCCAAGCAGGCACGGCACGGAGACGGTGAACGTGAGCTCCGCCTGACTGGCCCGCTGCTTCTTCGTGAGCGCCGTGTCCGCCGCCTCGGCGAGCGCGACCGCCGCAGGCAGTAATCGGCCGGCCAGCACGGTCTTCGCCAGCCGGCTGAGATACCGGCCTGCGCCGGTGGCGTCGTAGCGCAGCATGGCCGCGAAAGCATCCATGCAGGCCTGATCATCGGAATTACGGACGTGCTGGCCCTGACGGCGGCTCCGGGCAGGCCCTGGCCGGTCAAGAGAAAGCATCACTCCCATGTCCTGTTACCCCCCTCGGGTAAACCCGGAGCTGTCGCGCCGGGTGGTGCCCGGACGCAAAGCGCGCGGGCTCCCAGCCGCCAAACCTAGTGCGAAGAAATGCGAAGGGTCAAGAACTTCGCGCGAAGTTGACATGGTGGGTCGCACATCGGATAGCTTGACCCAGAACCCTTGCAAACAGTAGGGAGAAGCTGCGTGCAAGGCACGGCACGGCTGCGAAGTCTATGCGAAGGTGATGACATGCCTACCCGTCCAGCACCGCCGCCCTGGGGTGCCCTGATTACCGCAGCGCTCCGGCAGGCCGGGCTGTCGGCGCGGGAAGCGGCGCGCCGGGCCGGCATCAGCGAGGGCCGCTGGCGGCAGATCACCAGCGGCTACCAGGTCGTCAGCGCCGGCGTCTACGCGCCCGTCCGGGGGCCGGCCGCCACGCTGGCCCGGATGGCGTCCGTGGCCGGCGTTACGCCGGGCCAGCTGGAGCAGGCAGGCCGGGCAGACGCGGCGGCCGTACTGGCCGCGGCGCCGGCGGCCAGCGCTGGTGACGCCATCCTGCAGCGCGTCAGGGAAATGAACTCCGATCAGGCGCGCGAGCTCCTTGCGGCGATCGCCGTCCAGCTTGGCGTCACGCTGGCCGGCCAGGACCGGGCGGCTCCAGAGCGCCGCTACGGTACCTAGCCGAGTTCGCCCGTCCGGCCCTGCGCTCCGCGGCCAGCGGATGGGCTTCAGGTGAGCGGAGAGGGGGCTTCAACTGGACGGCAAGCCAGCGGCCGCCGACCTGGCGCGCCTGAGCGAGTTAGCGCGCGCCCTGGCGGAGAGCGACCCCGGCCCGGCGAGCGAGCTTGCCTGTGCGCTCGCGGATGCGCTCGCTGACATGGCCGGGCGAATGGACGACCTGTGGCGCCTGATCGCCGCGGTAGTGGAGACGGCCGGCGTCAGCGTCGCGGACGCCGCCTCGCCTCCCGCGGAGTTCACCCGGGCACTCGCCGCGCCGGGCGGTACTGGCCACCAGAGCGTGCGCCTGAGTATTGACGGCAAGGAATGGGTCGCGGCGATCAGCCAGGACGAGCGACCCGCCGACCCGGCCAGTGCCTGGGCGGCGCTCGAACGCGTCACGAAGGCCGCCGACCACGAGGCGGCGGGCAGGGATAGCCCACGGCCTCCGCCGGGCTCGGATCGCTAACTGGCCAGGCGGCTGTCCTGGCCCATGCTGAGCTGGCCCGGCCTTCCCTGTCCGGTGCGGATGCCGGAACGCGATGCAGGCGGCGGTGCACATCGCCGTGGCCAGTCGGCAACAGCCGGCCGGAGCCGCTCAGCTATAGCCTTTCGCGGCCCGCTTGAACGCGGCGATCGCGGGCCGGTTGCCTTCCAGCCGCCAGTCGAGTGCGCCCGGCTCATCGAACCAGATGAACCCGAGGATCTGCCGCTGCTGGATGCCCCGGAACAGGCCCATGATCTGCCGGGATTCAGCGGCCTCCGGCGAGTCGGCCGCGGTCTCGGAGATCAGGATCGGCAACCCCCCGGTGAGGTCTTCCACCTGGTCGATGGTCTGGCCGAAGACGGTGCTGAACGTGCCTGCCGCCGAGGAGTAGTAGCCGTCGATACCGACCCAGGTGACATAGCCGTTGCCCGGGTACCAGGCGCTGAGCGGGCTTGTCATGCCGGGGGTGTCCACGTTCACCGTCCACATCCAGGTGACGTTGTGGTCGCCTTCGGCCCGGAAGAGGTTGACGATGTATCGCCATGCCGCCACGAACGTGGCCGGCATGACGTGCCCGTACCCCCAATGAGACCACTCGGCGTTCATCTCGTGACCGAAGCCGATGACCACATTTTGCCCGTAGGCGTAGACCGCCGCCGCGAACTTGCGGAGGTAGGCGTCGTAGCGTCCGGCGACGATTCCGGCCAGGCTGGTTGGCTTGTCCGGGTTGATCTGGATGACGGGGGTCGCGCCGTCAGCCAGCGCGTCATCGGCGAATGCCGCCTGGAAAGGCTCGCCCCAGCCGCTGTAGTAGAGCGCGAGGTTTACCTTGTGCCCGATCGTCTGGGCGAAGCCGCCCACCGGCCCGTAGCTGGGCGGGTGGCTCGCCTCGTAGACGCCTAGGTAGGAGCCGGGCAACTGCTCGAGGTGCCGGTAGATGGGCCGGTGCGAGGCCCCCGGAGAAGGCCCGCTGGACGGCGCGGCGCGGAACGGCGACGTCGGGATAGCGCCGGTCGTTACCCCGACAGAGATGCCGGCTCCAGCGGCTACGACGGCCGCGGAAGCCACCATAGCGACGATGGGGCTGTCCGGGGTGATGTACCCGGCTAGGTGCTGCACGATCCCCGACCACAGATCGGCTGCGTCGGCGAGCATGCGGCGGATCCGGATGTCGGCCAGCGCCGGCCACAGGACCAGGCCAGGGAACCGGTGCGTCGCGGCAAGCACCTCGCGTACCGCCCGCCTGCGGGAGACCTTATCGAGCCCCGCCCGGACGATGATCGTCTTACCGTCCGCCGAAGCCAGCGCATTAATCCCCGGCGGCAGGTCACTGGTCTGCGTGATCCGGGTGATCCCGAGTAATCGCGCCTGCGCCGCGCCGGCATGCCTGCCACGCCGGGGCGCGGCGGGCTGCGGAGGCGGCAGAGTCACGCGGCGCCCCTTCCCGAAAACGCGGCGCGTCCCACCACGGCGAGGTTAATCAGGCCGAAGCACCCCAGGACGGCGAATCGCGGTGACGCATACTCGACGGTCCGCCAGCAGACCAGGGCCAGCCAGACGAGGGCGGCGGTGCCGTTCCAGCCGAGGATGCCCCATCGGAACCGGCGGACGCTGCTGACTCCGGCGCCGGATGCCTGCCAGCTCATCGTCTTACCGCGCGCATAGTCCCAGAGGGCCAGGGCGTGTGCCCAGCCGCGGGCGAGCGACAACGGCAGGATCCCGGACAGCTGGTATTCGCTGTAATGCCAGATCGGGTAGAGGTACATGCCGACGATAACGGCCGGCAGGAGGATCAGGAAATTACGCGGCTCAATGGTCCGGGACATGAAGGCGAGCAGGCCGATGGGAATTGCCGGGATCACGAACACCGAAACGCCGGTGAACAGGTAGTAGCAGAAACCGGACACGTAAGTAAGCCGGGCACGGCGCGACATGGGGACGGTCCATAGCCGGCCTGTCAGTATGGTGCTCGTTGACCCAGTGCACCAGCGGTACTGCTGCCGGATAAAAGCATCCAGCGAGTCCGGGCAGATCCCGGTGCAGAGCACGACCGGCACATACCGCAGTGTCAGTCCGGCGCGGCGCACGTCCAGGCCGGTGTGGACGTCCTCGGCGTAATCGATGAGCGTAGTGCCGCCCTGCGCTTCCAGCGCGGCCCGCCGGTAGACGGCGCAGGAACCGACGCAGATCGACGCGCCGAGCCGGTCGCGTGCCGTCTGGATAGAGCGGTAGAACACTTCCTGGATCGCGCCGGCGGATCTTTCCACCCACGTCTGGGCCGGGTGGCTGCGGAAATACTGCGGGGTCTGGACTATCGCCACCCTGGGGTCGTCCATGTAGGGCAGCGTCTCGGCCAGGAAGTCCGCGCGGGGCCGGAAATCGGCGTCGAGGATCACGAAATACTGGCCCTTGGTGCGGGCAAACGTATACCGGAGGTTCCCGGATTTCTTGTGCTCGCCCCGGTTGGGGCGGACGACGTAGCTGAATCCGAAGTCAGCTGCCAGCCGCTCGGCAGCGGGGTCGGCGGCATCGTCAAGCACATAGGGCCTGGCGACGCCTGGATATGCCTGCACCAGCTCGAACACGCCGATCCAGGTGTTGCGGAGTACCTCGATCGGCTCCCCGCAGACCGGCAGGTAGATGTCCACCTCCGGCCAGCGGATCGGCCGCCACCCGCGCACGCGCAGGACGTGCGCCTCGGTGTCGTAGCCGCGGCCGGTGAAGCACAGCGGCATGGAGAACGCGAACGCGCTGACGCCGAGCAGGGTGAACCCGGCGAGCGGCCACACTCCGGCATGGATCTCGAACCAGACCTGGCCGCCCATCGCGGAAAAGAACGCGACCGTAAGGATCGTCGCCAGGTAGGGCAGGGACCGCCAGTCGTAGGCGTACTTTTCCGCGTCATCGGGCGGCTCGGGCAAGACGATGGACCTGCGGTGCCGGCCGGGGACCTGGGCCAGGACGGTCATCGCTTGGCCTGCGTCCGGTGCACCCAGATTCGGTAGTCTCCGCGGAAACTGGAGGTGCGGTAGGGCTGGCTGCTGACGAGCTGGTAATTGCCGTCTTCGGCGATGTCGCGTTCGATCGCCTTGTCGGTCGTGAGCGTATCCCCGAAGGACAGCACGATGACCGTGAAGTACCCCTCCCGGATTGCCGCCGCGTAGGCCGGTATGCCCAGCAGTACCTTGCCGTCCGACGGGTCGGTATAGCGGAAGAACCAGGTGCTTGTCCACTGCACCCACGGCACCCGGCCCTGGAGGTAATAGGCCAGGATGTCGTCGTCCTCGGCGAGGTAACGCCCATGCGGCCGCAGCAGCCGGCTCAACGCGGCAGTGACCCGCGTGGTGTTCGGCCAGCCGTCATAAGCCGCGCTCGAGGTGGTGCAGCCGAGCAGGCCGGCCAGGATCGTTGCAGCGCCGGCCAGCCGGGCCGCCCGTCGTGCCTTCGCCCTCGGCACGACCAGGGGCAACGCCGCCAGCGCGAACCCGGCCACGATCGACGCGAACAGCGCCCCGTAACCGACGTGCTTGAACAAGCTGGTCAGAGTGTGGATGCGGGCCTGCTCCAGCGGGGCGAGCAGCGATGTCGCGGCGAGCACCCAGGCCAGGACCTTCGCCGCCAGGCTCCGCGACGTGACAGTAACCGTGACCGCGCCGACGATAGCCAGGACGACGATCACGCCGATCCATTCGCCGCTGAGATACAGGATTCCGGCGGGCGGGGAAGGCCCGGACGCCCGGGTCAGCGTAGAGCTGGTGATCCCGTACCAGTACGCATGACCGCCCGCGACGATCGCCGCGCCCAGGGCAGCCGCCAGCGCAGCGAACGGGATCGCCGCGGCGCGGAGCCCGGCCTTCCGGCCGCCGGTCATCCACGCGTACAGCATGACGGTCGCGAGCACCGCGGGGTCGAACAGCGCGGACGCGTATTTGGTCGCGTTGGCCAAAGCGAGCAGCAGGCCAGCCCCGGCGAGCAGGGCCAGCCGCGTGCGTGGCTTGCTTCCGGCGGCCCGGACGCCGAGCCACATCGCCGCCGCGAGCAGAGCCAGCGCCATCGCATCGTAGGTGGCCAGCGCGCCAAGGAACTGCGCGGAGCCCGTCCCGGCGAACAGCGCGGCGGCAAACAGGGCGGAGCGGCGGTCAAAGATCCGGCGGGTGACCCCGTGCAGCATGACCGTGGCGGCGAGCATGAACGCCAGCGACAAGCAGCGGGCAGCGGCCAGGCCGCCGATGCTCGCCACGGCGGCGCCGAGCGGCGGGTAGATGACCGGCGCGCCGGAGAAATACACCGGGTAGGGCGGCAGCAGCGAGCCGCCCGTCCAGTGCGCCAGTTCCGCCCGGCCGGCCCACAGGTAGAGTGCCTCATCCTGGAAAGCGGTGTTGGCGATGACGAGCCGCGCCGACAGGACCGCCTGAACGGCGAGAATAACGGGCAGCGTGACGCGGGGCTTGCGGGGACGGCCTTGGCGTAACGGCTGGCCGTTCCCTGTCGCGTCTTTCCGCGCCAGGGATCCGCCCGCCGTGGCGGCCGGCGCGCCGGCCGCCACTTCGACCGGAGCGGACAGGTCCAGGAGCAATGCCAGGGCACGATGGTCGCGCTCGGCCTGACCAGCCGGAAAGTCCCCCGCCCGACCGCGGCAGGCGGGCGGGACTTCGGCGTCCGCTGCGGCATCCGTGACGATCAGGATCGCCCCATCGGGCGGGCCCGCGGGGGCCGCTAAGCGCGGTAAGCGCGGTAAGCGCGCAAGCGCCGCTGAACGCGCAGGGCCTGCGGGGGCCGCTAAGCGCGCAAGGTCCGCTGAACGCGCAGAGCCTGCGGGGGCCGCTAAGCGCGGCATGCGCGCACGGGCCTGATCCCGGTCCACGGCGGTCACCGGGCCGGCGACGTCGGGGCACCCGATGCCGGGTTAACGGGGAAAACGGCGCTTCACCTCCCTAGCAGGGTCACAGCTGCGATAAACCCCGGCTTGCCGCCGTTGGCCCGGGCACTGCCCTGTCCCGGTCCGGCGCCTGTACCGGCGCTCGGGCCGGGACAGGCGCCGGGCGGTCACTCGCCGGACGCGCGGGGCAGCGAAACCCGCTGCCAGCCGTTCAGGAAACTGCGAACTTCGCTCTCGCTGTAGCGGCGATGCCCGCCCGGGGTACGGATCGACGACAGCTTGCCGCCGCGTGCCCACCGGGTCACGGTCTTCGGGTCCACTCGAAGCATCGCTGCGACCTCGGCCGGGGTGAGCAAGCGGTTCTCCGGCTTGATCTTGGTTCTCACTGGGCTGGTCCTCTCACGCTTGGGGGGTAGTTGGCCAGTAACAGAAAGTAACTACATAATAGCGTTACTCACCGAGAGCGCTCTATCACAGGATGTCATGCCCCCCTGGCTTTTGCAGGCGTTCTGCCTGGCACGGGGATAAATTTCCCGCGCCTGCCCTGTTGTCCTGCTAAGGAGGACGTCACGATCACTCCGACGGTTTACTCGCGTGTGGTGACGAGGCCCGCACGATATGTCGCACTAATATCGCATGCCCTGTCACCAGGGCTTCAGCGCAGATCCCCGTTGGTCATCCCGGCCGGGGCGTCAGGAACCGCGACGAGGCCGAGTTCGGCCGGCGTGGCCAGCAGCGGGTGCCGCGGCAGGACCCGGACGGTGTAACCGAACGGGCCGGGACCGCCCAGCTCCACCTCGCCGGCATACCTGGCGACCGGATTGCTGCCAGGAAGCCCCTCGAGCACGAGGTCGGCGCACGCCGGATCGGTGATCTCGTCCTCATTGGATGCCGAGCCGTAGACCACCTGGACAGTGAGGTCCGCCGGAGCCAGCTCGCCGAGCGCGACCATGGCGCGCACCACCAGCCGCGCACCGGGACGCTGTTCGCCCTCCTCGGCCTCGACGTGCTCGATCCGGATCGTCGGCCAGGCCTTGGTTACCCGTTCCTGCCAGGCGGCGAGTTCGCGGGCGCCGGTGAAATCGGGGCCAGCGGCGGCCGCCGTGCCCGGGATGCGCGCGGTGCCGGCCGCTCCGTCGGCTGCCCCGCCATCACCGGCGAGCGCCCGGGACGACCGTGCCGCGGGCAGGTACAGGCCGGTGACGTAATCGCGCACCATCCGGGTGGCCTCGGCCTTGGGGCCCAGGGTCCGCAGGGTATGCGCCACCATCTCAAGCCACCGGCGCGGCGGGCCGCCGGCCGCCGCAGACTCGTAGAACAGCGGCGTGACCGACTGGCCGATCAGGTCGTAGAGGGCAGCGGCCTCGACCTCGTCCCTGCGGCCGGGGTCGGCAAGGCCGTCGGCAGAGGGGATCGCCCAGCCGTTGGCGCCGTCGTACCACTCATCCCACCAGCCATCCCGCACGGAGAGATTGAGGCCGCCGTTCAGCGCTGACTTCATGCCGGAGGTGCCGCATGCCTCAAGCGGTCGCAGCGGGTTGTTCAGCCAGACGTCGCAGCCCTGCACGAGTGCCCGCGCGAGCGCCATGTCGTAGTCCGGCAGGAAGACGATGCGGTGCCGCACCCGGGGATCATCGGTGAATCGCACCATCTGCTGGATGAGCAGCTTCCCGCCGTCATCCGCCGGGTGCGCCTTGCCGGCGATCACGATCTGGACCGGCCGCTCGGGGTCAAGCAGCAGCGCGGTGAGCCTGGCCGGATCGCTCAGCATCAGCGTCAGCCGCTTGTAAGACGGCACCCGCCGGGCGAAGCCGACAGTCAGCACGTTCTCGTCGAGTGCCTCGTCGATCCAGGTCAGCTCGGCCTCGGAGGCACCACGCTGCTGCCAGGATGCCCGCAGCCGCCGGCGGGCTTCCGTTACCAGCCGGGCGCGGAGCAGGCGGCGGATCGCCCAGATCCGCTCCGGGCCCGCAGCCGCGATGAGTTCCCAGGCCAGGCCGTCCGCCGGGAGGCTGCCTTCCGGCGGGTCACTCTCCGGCCTGGCCGCGCCGCCCGGCTCATGCTTGCCACCGGCCAGCTCAAGGATCTCGGCTGCCACCCAGGCGGGCGCGTGCACCCCGTTCGTCACCGAGGTGATCGGCACTTCCGCGGCGTCGAAGCCCGGCCACAGGCCGGTGAACATCTGCCTGCTCACCTCGCCGTGCAGCCTGCTCACCCCGTTCGCCCGCTGAGCCAGCCGCATGCCCATCACCGCCATGTTGAACACGCCAGGATCGCCGCCTGGGAAGGTCTCGGCACCCAGGGCAAGGACCCGGTCGCACGGCAGGGCGGGGTCCTCCGCCGCTCCGCCGAACTGCTTCTCGATCAGTTCCCTGGGGAACCGGTCGATCCCTGCCGACACCGGGGTGTGGGTGGTGAACACCGTGCCCGCCCGGCACGCGACGAGCGCCTCGG
The DNA here is from genome assembly GCA_003168215.1 of Actinomycetota bacterium. Lineage (GTDB taxonomy): Bacteria > Actinomycetota > Actinomycetes > Streptosporangiales > Streptosporangiaceae > Palsa-506. The sequence continues at coordinate 5,305 of PMSW01000126.1, read as the reverse complement.
AGAAGCTGAGGCCCTCCTGGACGTACTCGCGGATGCGCTCGAGGCCGAGGAAGCCGGCATGGCCCTCGTTGGTGTGGAAGACCTCCGGCCGGGGGTGCCCGGTGATCGCGCAGAACTCCCTGACCGCCCGCACGCCGCCGATCCCCAGCAGCAGCTCCTGGCGAAGCCGGTGATCGCTGCCCCCGCCGTACAGCCGGTCAGTGACCTCGCGCAGGGCCGGATCGTTTCCCTCCACGTAGGAATCGAGCAGCAGCAGCGGGACCCGGCCGACCTGTGCCAGCCAGATCTGCGCGGCAAGCTGCGCTCCCTCCGGGAGGGCAACCGTGACCTGAACCGGGAAGCCCTGGCCATCACGCAGCAAAGCGAGCGGCTGGCCATTCGGATCACCAGCCGGGTAGCGCTCCGCCTGCCAGCCGGGCGCGGACAGCGACTGGGTGAAATACCCGTGCCGGTACAGCAGGCCGACGCCGATCAGCGGCACGCCGAGGTCGCTGCTCGCCTTGAGGTGATCCCCGGCGAGTATGCCCAGGCCGCCGGAGTACTGCGGGAGCGCGGCGGTGATGCCGTACTCCGGCGAGAAGTAAGCCACCGCGGCCGGCGCCCCGGCAAGCTCAGGGCTGGCCTGGTACCACCGCGGGCCTGCCAGGTACTCGCGCAGATCGTCACCGGCATCCCCGAGCCGGCGCAGGAAGCGCCGGTCAGCCGCGAGGCTGACGAGGCGCTCCGGCGACACCTCGGCCAGCAGCGCTACCGGGTCCTGCCCGGCCCGCTGCCAGCCGCCCGGATCAATCGCGGCAAAAAGGTCTAGCGTATCTGAATGCCATGACCAGCGCAGATTCAGCATCAGCTCGCGCAGCGGCGCAAGCGGCTCTGGCAGGACCGGGTGGATGGTGAACCGACGGATCGCTCTCACGCAGAGCGACCCTAATGCGTGCCGGACGTTCGCGGTAACCGGGGCGCTTGCACCCGCGGGCCGATGGGTAACGTTGCAGGGTGATAGACCGCATACCGATCCTCGACGCGCAGCCGGTCGTGGAGTCCGGGGCGCGCCCCGCCAAGGCTGTCAGCGGAGAGGCCTTCGACGTCAGCGCTACCGTGTTCCGCGAGGGACACGAGATGCTGGGCGCCGGCGTGCTGCTGCGCCGGCCTGACGGCCACCGTGAGCCGCTGACGGCCATCCGCGAGCTGGCTCCGGGCACCGATCGCTACGGCGCAACGGTCCTGGTCACCGCGGCCGGCCTCTGGCACTTCCGGGTGGAGGCATGGGGTGATCCCGTGGCCGGCTGGCGGCACGACGCGGCCATCAAGATCCCGCTCGGCCAGGACGTGGACCTCATGCTCGCCACCGGCGCGCTGCTCTTCAGGCGCGCCGCGCGGAACATCAAGCCGTCGGGCAAGGGTGATCCGGCGGCCGCGCGGGCGGCCCTGGGGACGCGCGCCGCCGCGGCGGCGCGGGCCGCGCTCGATGCGGTGGCCACCCTGCTGAGCGACACCGCGATCCCGGCCGAGGACCGGCTCGCCGCGGCTCTCAACCCGGAGATCACCGCGATCCTGGCCGCCCGCCCGCTGCGCGATCCGCTCAGCCGGTCCGCCTGGTACCCCGTCATGGTGGACAGGGAACGCGCGCTCTACGGCTCCTGGTACGAGTTCTTCCCGCGCTCGGAGGGCGCCAGGATCAGCCCGGACAGCAAGCACCCGAGATCAGGAACGCTGCGCACGGCGGCCTGCCGCCTGGACGCGGTAGCGGCGATGGGCTTCGACGTCGTGTATCTGCCGCCGGTCCATCCGATCGGGACGACGGCGAGGAAGGGCGCCAACAACACGCTGAACGCCCGCCCCGGCGACCCGGGCTCGCCCTGGGCCATCGGCTCGCCGGCCGGCGGCCATGACGCCATCCATCCCGACCTCGGCACGCTGGACGACTTCGACGCCTTCGTGGCTCGCGCTGGCGAGCTCGGCATGGAGGTCGCCCTCGACTTCGCGCTGCAGGCATCGCCCGACCATCCGTGGGTTCGCTCCCATCCGGAGTGGTTCATCACCCGGGCCGACGGCACGATCGCCTACGCCGAGAACCCGCCCAAGCGTTACCAGGACATCTATCCGCTCAACTTCGACAACGACCCGGACGGCATCTACGCGGAGGCGCTCAGGATTCTCCGGCACTGGATGAGCCACGGGATCAGGATCTTCCGGGTGGACAATCCGCACACCAAGCCGCTCCGATTCTGGGAGCGGCTGCTCGCCGAGGTGGCGCGCACCGACCCGGACGTGCTGTTCCTGGCCGAGGCATTCACCCGCCCGGCCATGATGCACACGCTGGCCAAAATCGGCTTCCACCAGTCGTACACCTACTTCACCTGGCGCAACACCGCCGCCGAGATCGCCGGGTACCTTCGCGAGCTGACCGGCCCTGCCGCCGCCTACATGCGGCCGAATTTCTTCGTTAACACGCCGGACATTCTCTGCGAGTACCTGCAGTTCGCAGGCCCGGCCGCCTTCAGGATGCGTGCCGTGCTTGCCGCGATGCTGTCCCCGTCCTGGGGCGTTTACTCGGGCTACGAGCTCTGCGAGAACCTGCCTGCCGCGCCCGGCGTCAGCGAGGAGTACCTGGATTCGGAAAAATACCAGTACCGCCCGCGCAACTGGGGCGCTCCGCAGGTAACGGCCGCGAGCATCGGCCCTTTCCTCACCCGGCTTAACATGATCAGGAAATTCCATCCCGCTTTGCACAGGCTTCGTGACCTCAGCTTCCACGCGGCCGACCAGCCGGAGCTACTCTGTTTCTCGAAGAGTTCCGGCGGAACGCCGGGGGGGCCGCCCGGCAGGGATATCGTCCTTGTCGTTGTCAACACCAACTGGCGCGAGCCGCGCGCTGCCACCATCTGGCTCGATATGCCTGCGCTCGGGCTGGACTGGGATGCGGAGTTCGTCGTCACCGATGAGCTTTCCGGCGAGTCGTACCTATGGCGGCAGGCAAACTACGTGCGGCTCGACCCAGCGGTGGCGCCAGCGCACATTTTCACGGTTAGCACCTAGCAAACCAGGCAAGATCCAGCGCACGCCAGGAGAATGCAGTGCCAAGTAAGCCGGTGCCTGCCAGCGGCCCAGTGCTGCCGGAGCGCGCAGCGAGGGCAGAATTCCCCGCTGCAGTGAGCGAGCCGGTGCCCGACTCGTTCTCCTTCGACACGCCGCGGGACCCGGAATGGTACAAACGGGCAGTTTTCTATGAGGTGCTCGTCCGCGGTTACGATGATTCGAACGGCGACGGCACCGGGGACATCCGCGGCCTTATCTCCAGGCTGGACTACCTGGAATGGCTCGGGATCGACTGCCTGTGGCTGCTGCCCATCTACGCGTCGCCGCTCAGGGACGGCGGGTATGACATCGCTGACTTCACCTCGATATTGCCGGACTTCGGTAACATCGGCGATTTCGTCGAGCTGGTAGATGCCGCGCACAAGCGCGGGATCCGGGTCATCGCCGACCTGGTCATGAATCACACCAGCGATGCCCATCCCTGGTTCCAGGCCTCCCGCACGGACCCGGACGGCCCGTACGGGGACTTCTACGTCTGGTCGGACACCGACGAGTGCTACCGCGACGCGCGCGTCATCTTCGTCGACACCGAGCATTCGAACTGGACCTACGACCAGGTACGCGGGCAGTACTACTGGCACCGCTTCTTCGGCCACCAGCCCGACCTGAACTACGACAACCCGCATGTCCAGGACGCCATGCTCGAGGTGCTGCGGTTCTGGCTTGACCTCGGCATCGACGGATTCCGGCTGGATGCGGTGCCCTACCTGTACGAGCGGGAGGGCACCAACTGCGAGAACCTCAAGGAAACGCACGAGTACATGCGCCGCATCCGGGCCGAGGTGGACCGGCTCTACCCGGACCGGGTGCTGCTCGCCGAGGCGAATCAGTGGCCGGCCGACGTGGTGGAGTACTTCGGCGACCCCGCCGTCGGCGGTGACGAGTGCCACATGGCCTTCCACTTCCCGCTGATGCCGCGCATCTTCATGGCGGTGCGCCGCGAGCAGCGCTACCCGATCTCGGAGATCCTGGCCCAGACCCCGCCCATCCCGGCCGGCTGCCAGTGGGGCATCTTCCTGCGCAATCACGACGAGCTGACGCTGGAGATGGTCGCCGACGACGAGCGCGACTACATGTACTCGGAGTACGCCAAGGACCCCCGGATGAAGGCCAACATCGGGATCAGGCGCCGGCTCGCGCCGCTGCTCGACAACAACCGCGACCAGCTGCAGCTATTCACCGCGCTGCTGCTGTCGCTGCCCGGCTCGCCGGTGCTGTACTACGGCGACGAGATCGGGATGGGCGACAACATCTGGCTCGGTGACAGGGATGGCGTCCGCACCCCGATGCAGTGGACGCCCGACCGCAACGCCGGATTCTCCGGCTGCGACCCGGCCCGGCTCTACCTGCCGCTGATCATGGACCCGATCTACGGCTACCAGGCGCTCAACGTGGAGGCGCAGCAGAAGAACTCCGGCTCGCTGCTGCACTGGACCAAGCGCATGATCGAGATCAGGAAGCGGCACCCCGTCTTCGGGCTCGGCCGGTTCGAGGAACTGAGCTCGTCCAATCCGAGCGTGCTGGCGTTCGTCCGCGAGTACGCCGAGCCCGGCGCAGGCACCGAGGGCCGCGACCAGATCCTCTGCGTGAACAACCTATCCAGGTTCCCGCAGCCAGTGGAACTTGACCTGCGCAGGTTCAAGGGAATCACCCCGGTAGAGTGCATGGGCGGTGTCACCTTCCCGCCCATCGGCGAATTCAGCTACCTGCTGACGCTGCCGGGGCATGGCTTCTACTGGTTCCAGCTCCCGCCGCTGCCGCCAGCTCCCGCCGCTGCCACCGGCGATTGAACCAGCCAGCGGCTATAGGCATGGACCAGCCGGCGGATAGGCCGGTGAACCAGCCCGGGGATGGACGCGTGGAATAGGTCATGGAGAGCAATCCGGCGCGGGGGAACTCGCGGCAGCAGTTCGCCCTGCGGCTCGCGGGCGCGGCGCTGCTGGCCGCGACAGGCGCGATACACCTTGACCTTTACCTCACCGGATACCGGCACATCCCGACGATCGGCTGGCTCTTCCTGCTCCAGGTCATCTCCGCCTTCATCCTCGCCGCCGGGACGCTGCTGAGCCGCGGCCCGCTGGTCGCCGCGGCTGGCGCCGGCTTTGTCGTCTCGACTCTCGGCGGCTATCTCCTCGCGCTGTGGATCAGCCTGTTCGGCTTCCAGGAGGTCCGCACGACCGCGGGCATCGTGGCCGGCGTGATCGAGGTC
>PMSW01000134.1 GCA_003168215.1 Actinomycetota bacterium | reverse complement strand
CAGCCCGCTGCGCTAACCACAGTCCGCACCCGGGTTGGCGGTGCTGATCTCGTCCGCGACCAGGTGGATGGCAGAAGTCTGCTATACCATCTATACTTCTTCCATGGCGCTGAGCATCAAGAGTGACGAGGCGGACCAGCTCGCCAGGGAGTTGGCCGCGGAGACGGGCGAGACGCTGACCGAGGCCGTCGTGATCGCACTCAGGGAGCGACTCGACCGTGAGCATGGCAGGCACGCAGCCAGCATGAGGACGCGACTGGCGCGCCTGGCGGCCGATGTGGCGGCCTTGCCGGTTGCCGACAGCCGGGCACCAGAGGAGATCGTCGGCTACGACGACGCTGGCCTGCCGCGTTGACGCAGCCGACGCGCGGGAGCCTGGTCGTCGACACGTCGGCAGCGGTGGCAGTCATCCTCGGCAAGCCGGGGGGCGATGAACTCGCGGTCCACCTAGAGAACGCCCTCGCGCGGCTGATGCCTGCCGCCATCCGCGTCGAGCTGGGCATCGTCATTGAGGCCAGGCTCTGGCCCGCCGGGCAAGACGTTGTCGACCGGTTCCTTCGTGACGCGAAGATCGACATCGTGCCTGTCGACGCAGACATGGCAGCCCGGGCGATGAGCGGCTGGCGGCGATATGGCAAAGGGCGTCATCCAGCCGGGCTGAATTTCGGTGACTGCTTCACATACGCGCTCGCCGAGCGAACCGGGCACCCCGTCCTGTGCGTCGGTGATGACTTCGCCGCCACCGATATTGCTGTGGTACGCCCCCCGCCCGGGCCTGATCCAGCCTAGCCACGTCGGTCAGGTCGCGGAGGGTGGCGGGCTGGGCGTGGGCTGGGTCAGGAGGGTGATCGCCTGGTCCTGGGTGAGGGCACGGCCCGCGGCCAGGGCGGCGTCCCAGGCGTCGCGGTCGACGGTGGCTCGGGCCGGGGCCAGGAACCGTTCGAGGAGGGCCGCGTCGGGCTGCGGGATCGGCGTGCCCGCCTCGGCCCGGATGGCTTCGGCGGCACCGGCCAGCCGTGCCGCCCGCATGACGTCGCCGAGCTCGGCGGCGATGCAGGCGGACTGCTCGATAGCCGAGATCAGGGTGGCGGCGTCGCCGGAGGTGGCCACGTAGTCGAAGGTGGCGGACACCATCTCGCTGGCCTCCGATATCCGCCCTGCGCGGAGGCTGACTACCGCGAGCGACTGCTGGTCGAGGACTACTCCCCACGTGTCGCCCTGCTTGCGGTCCAGCGCGAGGGCCTCCCGGAGGACCTGCGCGGCGCGGTCGAGGTGGCCTGCTTCGCTTTCCAGCTGGCCCAGGTTCGTGAGGGCCGCGGCGAGCCGGACGTCGCTGCCGATCTCGCGGGCGATGGCGGCGCTTTCCTCCAGCACCGACCGGGCGGTGTCCAGGTGGCCCAGCCAGCGATGGGTGATGCCGAGGCTGTTGAGCTCTCGGGCCTGCTGGTCGCGGTCGCCCAGTTCCCGCCAGATGGCCAGGCTGCGCTCCAGGAACCGCAGACCTGCCTCGAGTTCGCCCTGCTCGTCCAGCAGCACCCCCAGCCAGTGGGCCAGCCGGGCCAGCGGTGCTCCGGCGTCATCCGGCGCTAGGTCCATGGCCCGTTCCAGCCACCGCCGTCCTTCGGGAACATGACCGTGCCGGAACCAGAACTGTCCCAGCGCCTGGACCAGCCGCAGGCCGATCGCGACCCGCTCGCCCTCGGCGGCGCCGGTCTGCAGCGACCAGCTCAAGGCGGCGCGCAGGTTGTCGTGTTCGGCCTCCAGGCGGTCCAGCCAGGCCAGGTGCTCCCGGCCGTTCAGCTGCGGGGTGGCTTGCTCGGCGAATGCCGCGTAGTGCTCGGCATGCCGGCGCCGGGTCTGTGCTTCCTCGCCGGCCTCGGCCAGGCGCTCCAGGGCGTACTGGTGGATCGTCTCCAGCATGCCCGCCCGCGGCTCGCCGTCGGTGCTCTCCGTCACCGTGATCAGGCTGGCGTCCAGCAACGCGGCGACCAGGTCCAGCGGATCGGCGCCGGCTGGATCGCCGCCGTCGGCCATGGCCACCGCGGCCAGGGCATCGAGGTCGCAGCCCCCGGCGAAGACGCCCGCCCGCCGGAACACCCCGGCCAGGTCCGGGTCGAGCAGGTCGTAGCTCCAGGCGATGGTGTTCCTGAGGGTCTGCTGGCGAGAGGGGCGTTCGACGCCGGCGCCGCTCAGCGCGAGGCTGTGATCCAGCCGGGCGAGGAGGGCCCGGGGCGCCAGCAGCTTGACCCGGGATGCGGCCAGCTCGATGGCCAGCGGCAGCCCGTCCAGGCGCCGGCAGATCGCCGCGATGTCGGCGGCGTTGTCCGGGGTGACCGCGAAACCCGGCCGGACCATGCCCGCCTGCTGGACGAAAAGCCGCGCCGCGCCGCAGGATGCCACCTCCGCGACCCCTGTGTCGCGGGGCATCTCCAGCGGCGGCACCGGCAGCTCATGCTCGCCCTGCAGATGCAGCGGCCGCCGGGAAGTCGCCAGCACCACCAGGCGCGGCGCGGCCCCCAGCAGCGCGGCGACCACACCGGCCGCCCCGTCCAGCTGCTCGAGGTTGTCGAGCACCAGCAGCGCCCGGCGGCTGCTCAGATACCCGGTCACCGCTTCCTCCGGCGGCCCGTCCCCGCCGGCATCCAGGTCGGCGGCGATCGCCTTCCACATCACCTCGGCATCGCGGACGGCCGCCAGCGCGACAAAGAACACGCCATGCTCAAATGCCTCGCACAGCGATGCGGCGGCGGCCAGGACCAGCCGGGTCTTGCCCACGCCGCCGGTGCCGGTGAGCGTCACCAGCCGTACTCCTGGCCGGGCGATGGCGGCGCGAAGCTGCGCTAGGTCGCCGTCCCGGCCAACGAGCGGCGTCGGCGGCACCGGCAGGCTGGTCTGAGCGCCCAGGCTCTTCAGCGGCGGGAACCGCTCCGCCAGGCCTGGGCCGGTCAGCTGGTAGATACGCTCCGGCGCCTCAATGTCCTTCAGCCGGTGCCAGCCCAGGTCCCGCACCGACACCCCGGCGGGCAGCCTCGACTGCGCCAAGAGCCGCGTCGCATCGGACAACACCACCTGGCCGCCGTGCGCGGCCGCCGCGATCCGCGCCGCCCGGTGCACATCCAGGCCGACGTACCCGTCCTCATGCCGGGCCGGCTCCCCCGAGTGCAGACCCATCCGGACCCGCACCGCGACACCCCCGGGCCAGCGGTGGCCGGCCAGAGCCCGCTGCGCCGCCACGCAGCAGCCGACCGCATCCCCCGCCGACTCGAACACTACGAAAAAGCTGTCCCCCTCGGTTCCCATCTCCCGGCCCCGGCCGCCGGCGATGGCCGCGCGCAGCACGGCGCGTTGCGCTGACAACGCCGCGCCGTAGCGGTCACCAAGACGGCCGAGCAGCGCCGTCGACCCCTCGATGTCGCTGAAGAGCATCGTGATGGTCCCGGTGGGGAGCTCCCCCATCCCCTGATTATCGCCCCAATGCGAGAAACTGCCGATGGGTCGCCGCCAGCACCGTCTTGAGCTTCTGGCGATGCACGGGAGCTTTCGCCAGCGACCCGCCGCAGCCAGTTACGCGGGGATAACCGTGTCGGTGTCTCCGGACAGCAGCTGCTGAGAGGCCTGGCCGAAGGCGTACTGGACCTCGGCGGCTGCCGGGACGAGTGTGAACGTCCAGATGACGTCGAAACGGTCACCTGGCCACTTCTGCGGTATGGCCGTTCCCGGTGTGGCCGGCAACGACGAGGCGAGCGCCGGGATGTGGTCATGCTCCCAGCAGATCAGCACCACGCCGGAGTAGCCGTTCACCACGCTGGCCGCCAGCTGGGGTTCCTGGCCCTCGGCGAAGGCGGAGACGATCTGCAGTCCGAGGCGATCGCTGAGACCCTGGATCGTCTGATACGTCCGGTGCGCGGCCGTCTTGCCGGGGTTCCCGTAGGAAGGTGAAAGCAGGGCCGCGGGGGTTTGCAATCCTGCTTGCAGCGTCCCGAGGGCGGGATTGAACAGGACGGCGAGCGCACCGGAGCGCTGCCAGCCCCTCGGCAGCAGTGAATTCGGGTCCTGGATGCCCTGATCGTTGACGCCGAAGGGCGCGACGGGGGCGGGCGGAGACTGTCCAGGGCCTGCGAGCACCGGATCAGCCGGCTTTTCGCCGTGGCGGATGATGTAGATCACCTCCGGCGGGGCGGTGGCGCCTCCTGCGGGCTGCTGATTCATTCGGGTCCCTCCTGATCAAGGCCCCTCATCGGGGCCAGCCCCGATAGGGTGCCCTCTGAATGAAGTGATGTCCCGGTAGTCTGCGGAGCAATCCGAGCATGCAGCAAACCGGCAGGGACGGCCAGCCCTGCACGGATCTGATCACCCACGTGCCCGGGCCGTGATGCTCATCCGCACGGATCATCGTGACAACCTCAGCGAGATCATCCGTCAGCTGGCTTCGTGATCAAAGAGATCACCGTCAGCGTGGACAGCGACCCTAGCCCCGGGACAAGTGACCTCGGCTTGTACGAGGGCCCGGACTGTGATGTGACACAAGTGATCACCACGCTTACTCCGGCGTCGCTGGGCATGACCGTGCTGCCGCTCGATCCAGGGCTCGCGATCCCGAAGGGCGGTACGTTCTCGTTCGCCGTGCAGGACATGGGCGCCTTCGTCACCCTGTACGGCTACAAGGTGCCGGCCAGCGAAATCAGTGGCTACACTCCCAACCACTGACGATCCGGGCGGCGCGTCGATGAGCACGGTGTTCTTCAGGCGTCCCTGGTCATCATTCGCCACGCGCCGAGGATCGTCCAGCCCGCCAGCCAGGCGAGGATGACGCAGCTGGCCTGGGTGGCCGACTCGGGCAGCAGTGTGTTGCCGGGCCCCCCGGCGCCTCCGGTTACCCCCGGCAGCCCGGCTGCCACCGGCAGCCCGGAAGGCTCCAGGCGCGCCACGGCCAGCCCGACGACCGCGCGCTGCAGGTCCTGCAGATGGGGAATGGCCACCCCGATCAGGATCGGCATCAGGATTATCTGGAAGACGATTATCAGGATTACCGGGCCGGTTCGCTGCCCCATCAGCGAGGCGAGCCCGAGTCCGAGGATGAATCCGACGGCAGCATCGAGTTCGATCCACAGCCCGGCCTCGATCATGAGCGAGTTCGACGGGTAGCGGAAAATCGCGGCGTAGCCGTCCTGGGCGGAGTAGTTCTGCCTGGCGATCTTGACGGCTAGAGCTTCCAGCGCGGCGGGCGCGGGCTGGGCGGGGGTGACTGCTGATTTCGACCAGCCAGCCGAGCCGGCGCACGTGACAGTCCCCGGAACTTGCCCGTTGTAGAGGAGGCAGATGACCGGCACGGCGCGGTCCCGGGCCCAGTTCTCGAAGCCGGCCCGTGACAGGCCGGGAGGTATGTTCACGTTCGAGTCATCGATGAAGGCTGGTGCAGCGAAGACGCTTACCGCGCAGACGATCGTGTAGCCGATCGCGACCAGCGGCACGACAATCGCCAGTCCGGCGGGGATCCGGGCCAGGTAGAGCGCGAGCCGGGACCGGCCGGTCACCACCAGGTGCCGGAACATTCCTTCGGTAAGGTCGCGCGATCCGGCCGTGCACCCCACCGTGGCCGCCATGATGAAGCCGAAGGTGGGCAAGAAGCCGGCTACCAGGATCTTGAAGATTATGTCGTTACCGGCGGGCTGGTTAGCTCGCGGTGCGAACGCGTGCAGCAGCAGCCGGATGAGCATGAACAACGCCGGGAACCCGATGTTCAGCACGATGAGGGCGATCATGAGGCCGCGCCGTTTTCGCAGCTCCATGATTCTGCTGGCGATCATGCCGGCGGTGGGAACCGGGGATCCCCGGCGGTCGCGCGAGTGACCGTCGGCCGTCTGGCCGGGCGGCGTCTCGAGTGCCTCGCCGGGCGCTGTCTGGGGTGCCTGGCCGGGCACCGGCGCGCCGCTGGCGGGCGTGGTCGTCATTCCGGGTCCTCCAGCCTGCTTGTGACCTGCAGGAACCACGATTCCAGCGAGGTCTGGACCGGCTGAAGCCGGTAGACGGAGATTCCGCCTGCGACGAGAACGCGGTTGACTTCGGCGATCACGTCGCGTCCGGTGCCCCCGGGCAGCGTGATCTCCAGGCCCAGTGCCGACGGCACGGGCTCGATACGGGCACCGAGGGTAGTGCCGAGGGTGGTACCCGCGAAAAGGGTTCTGGCCCGGGCTGGTTCGGAGCATTCGACCTGAAGCGCGATCGACGCCCCCGCCAGCAACTCGGAGATCGGTCCCTGCCGGATGATGCTGCCGCGATCAACGATGGCGACAGCGTCACATGTCCGTTCGACCTCGTCCAGCAGGTGGGAGGACAGCACGACCGTGCGGCCCTCGGCCACCAGCGACAAGATCATGTCGCGAATCCCGGCTATCCCGGCGGGGTCGAGTCCGTTCATCGGCTCGTCCAGAATGAGCAGCTGCGGGTCTCCGAGCAGGCAGGCGGCGACGCCCAGCCGCTGGCGCATGCCCATCGAGTACTTCGAAACCCGGTCGTCGGCGCGGTGAGCCAAGCCGACTTGCTCCAGAGCTGGCCCGATACGGTCCTGCGCGGCCGGTTCACGAGCCGCTGCGAGAAGCCGCAGGTTCTGCCTGCCGGTCAGATGGCCGTAGAACCGGGGCTCGTCGACGATGGCGCCGATACGAGCGAGTGCCGCGTCGCGATGCCGCGGAACCGGGTATCCGAGCAGGGACATCGTGCCAGCATCGGCATGCGTCAATCCCAGCAGCACCCGGATGAGCGTGGTCTTGCCGGCGCCGTTGGGGCCGAGGTAGCCGAACGCGGATCCCCGGGGGACCAGGAGTTCGACACCGTTCACGGCGGTGTTCGCCCCGAAGCGCTTGGTGAGCCCGTGGGTCTCAACGGCCCAGCGGCTACCGGCGGCCAGCTTGCCGGGGGTGCCCGGCAGAGTCGTCATGTGCATCCGGTGCCCCGGCCTGCTACCGCCGCCAGCGGCAGGCTGACGACCGAGCACGGTGGCGGTAAGGCGGTCATCAGATTCTTCAAACGGCGGCGGGGAGGAAGCATCACGGGTCCTTGGCGTTGCCGGGCTGAGGTGCAAGTGTGCGATACGGGAGGAGGGCACGTCATCGGCGCGGGGTTGACATTCGCCAGCCCGCCACACTGTAACCCCGGGTGGAGGCGTATCCACCCTGCGTTAGACCAGGCCGTCCAGCCTGGAATTGGTGCCGCTGCGGCCGGCGCGCCGTAAGGTTCGTCAGATGAGCACAGACCTCGCGGGCAGCCCGGCCCTCACCACGCTGCGCAGGGCGCGGGCGCAGCAGGAGACAGCTCTCCGGTGGATGCGCCGCCTGGCTCCGCCCCTGTTTGCCGTGGTGGTGGCGGTCACGTTCAGCAGCGGCCGGAACCCGGGGATTCCAGGTCGTGACGTGGTTGCCGTTCTCGCTGTGGGCGGGTTCGCGCTGGGCGCGCTGGGCGCGCTGACGGCCCGTTACCGGCGCGTGGCAGTCCGCATCGTCTTCGCCGTAGTGCTAGTGGCCAGTTCGGCACTGCTGATGGGACTCCAGCCCGACGGACCGGGCCTGGCCGGGCTCTTGGCGGGTATCGTGCTGCTCGCCCCGCGGGTGCCGGATCGCTTCCCGATCGCGTTGTCCATCGTCGGCATCACGTGCCTGGCGGCGGTCGCGGTGGCCGTCAGCCACGACTCGCCGACCTTGGCGCTGCTCAGCGCCATCGCGATCGTGGGCTTCCCTGGCATGACGTTGCTGGCAAGACGGCTCGGGCAGGCCAACGACCAAGCCGAACGGCTCCTGATCGAGCTGGAGGGCACCCGGGCGGCGCAGGCACGGGCGGCTGGACTGGCCGAACGCCAGCGGCTTGCCAGGGAGATGCACGATGTACTTGCCCATTCCCTGTCCGGGCTCATCCTCCAGCTGGAAGGCGCCCGGATGCTCGCGGCCGGTAACCCCGGCGATCCCCGGCTGCCGGGAGTCATCGAGCGTGCCCACCACCTGGGCAAGTCCGGGCTCGAAGAAGCCCGCCGGGCAATCGGGATGCTGCGCGACGACGAACTGCCCGGGCCCGATCGCCTGGCCGGTCTCGCCGCGCAGTTCCAGGAGGTCAGTGGCGTCCCGTGCCAGTTCACGGTGTCCGGCCAGGCATACGACCTCCCGTCAGAGGCCGGGCTCGCGGTGTACCGGGCAGCGCAGGAAGCGCTGACGAACATCACCAAGCACGCCTGCCCTGAACGGGTCGAGGTGCACCTCGGTTACGATCCACGCGGCACCCGCCTGACGGTCGAGAATTTCGCGATGAACCCGGAAACGCCGCGCGTAGCCAGCGACGGCCCCGGTTACGGCCTGACCGGGATGCGCGAGCGGGCCGAACTGCTCGGCGGCGAACTCACCACGGCGATGACACCCGGTGGATTCCGGGTGGAGTTGCGGGTGCCGGCGTGAGCCAGCCGATGCGTGTTCTCATCGCTGACGACCAGCGAGTTGTCCGTGAAGGACTGGCGATGGTGCTGGGCCTCCTGCCTGACGTCGAAGTCGTGGGCTCCGCCTCTGATGGCGACGAGGCCGTCGCCATGGCCGCTGACCTGCTCCCCGACATCGTCCTGATGGATCTGCGGATGCCCCGCTGTGATGGCGTCGAGGCCACCCGCCTGCTGCGTGCGCGCGTGCCAGCGACCAAGGTCGTCGTGCTGACCACCTACGCGGATGACCGATCCGTGATCAACGCCCTGCGGGCTGGCGCACGCGGTTACCTGACCAAGGACGCGGGCGGGGCAGAGATCCGCCACGCCCTCCGGCAAGTCCTCGATAACCATGCGGTCATCGACCCCGCCGTCCAGCATCACGTGGTGGACGCCATCGCCACCGGGTCACCGGCCCTGGACCGGCGGCCGCTCTCACCTCTTCCCGCGGGCCTCACTCCCCGGGAAGCCGAGGTGCTGTCACTCATTGCCACAGGCATGTCGAACAGCGAGATCGCGGAACAACTCGTCGTCAGCGAAGGCACCGTAAAAAGCCACATCAACCACCTGCTCGCCAAGATTGACGCACGCGACCGTGCCCAGGCGGTCACCTTCGCCTATCAGCACGGGCTTACCCCGCTGCGGGACAGCCCGACTGAAGGTTCCCGCATAGTTCAGGCCGCCCGAACAGAATCGAGCACCAGAGGGTAATGAATGCCGCGCACCACCGGAGCCAGGCCTGGCGAGCTTGACGACGGGCTTTCGTTCGGTTTAACTTACGGTTCGTGGAGACTTACGAAGCGGTGCTGGAGGCGCTCGGAGACAGCACCCGGCGGCGGATCGTGGACATGCTGAGACGCAGCGGCCCGTCCTCGGTCGCCGAGCTGGCCGCACGTCTGCCTGTCAGTCGGCCCGCGGTTTCGCAGCACCTGACGGTCCTGCGCCGCAGCCGGCTGGTCACCTACGAGGAGTCCGGCACACGCAATGTGTACCGGGTCGACCCGACCGGCATGAGGGACCTGCGGGCCTGGATGGACGGCTTCTGGCAGGAAGCTCTCGACACCTATGCCGAGGCCGCCAGGAAGGACGCTGCTCAGGCTGATCAAAGCAGCATGGCGATGAGAAAGGGACTGCCCGATGAGTGAGCAAGCGAACGACACCATGCCCATACGCAAGACCGTGACCGTGCCGGTCACGCCGCAGCGCGCATTCGAGCTCTTCACCGCCCGCATCGGCGAGTGGTGGCCGCTCGCGACCCACTCCGTCGGTGAGGACCAGGCCACGGGCGTGGTCTTCGGAGAGGGGATCGGCGGCAGCATCGTCGAGTCGCTCGCCGACGGCACCACGTCGGTATGGGGGACGATTACCGGCTGGGATCCGCCGCATGGCGTCGTCTACACCTGGCATGCCGGTACGCCGGTGACCGAGGCAACCAGCGTCGAGGTGACGTTCACTCCTGGCGAGCAGGGCCATACCGTGGTGGAGCTGGTCCACTCCGGCTGGGATAGCAGGCCAGACGGCTCTGCGGCCCGCGCGGGATATGAGACTGGCTGGAATCCGGTGATCAAGCACTACGCCCGGTTCGCCGCGGTATCCGGCCTGCCCGCTCGCGCCATGTAGGGCGGACCGGTAGCCGGATGCCCGCTGGCTTGCGGTGGTACGTCCTGCCCTGGCTGTCGAATCAAGCAGGTAACGCCCTGACCTCCGGGACGGCCGCGGCGCAGACCGCGCGCCGCGGCCGTGACGCGGCAACTTCGGCATGCCAGTCGTCGCGTATCGTCCCGCCGCGCCAGCTCGCCGGGCGCAGGGCGCGGGGGCGGGAGGCGGCTGGTCAGCGAGGCTGGATCTCGCCCATCGGGCCGAAGCCGTCATGCGGCGTGTCGATGTAGATGATCTGCGGCTGCGCGGACACGAAGTCGGGTGCGGTGTCGAAGAACCTCTTCACGTACGGCTGCTGGACGTGGGCGGCACCCGCCTCGGCATCCTTGAAGCCCTCGATGCAGACGAACTCGTTCTCATCGGCAAGGCTACGGGCGAACTGGAAGAACAGGCAGCCGTCCTCGGAGTTGACGTCCTTGGCGTAGGAATCGGCCAGTGCCAGCCACCCGTCCATCTTGCCGGGCCGGATCTGCATCGTGATGTTGATCAGGATCATGCGACCGCTCCTTCGAGGTGTCTATCGCCCTAATCGTGGTGCGATTGTCGGCGACCGTCAACCGCAGCGATGCCCTCTCTGCCAGGCTGCCCGCACGGCCAGCGGTAGCCGTCACCGGCCACTGCGGCAACGCCGAGACGCGGGCACGTCTCCCTAGTTCAGGCGGCGGGCGAGCCGGCCGGTAGGCCGAGACTCGCCGGCGACCGAACCCTTTACGCGTTCTGGCCGGCGGAGCGTTCGGCCTCCGCCTCGGCCCGCCATTGAGCAGCGGCTTGTTCCGAAGTCAACATCCCGCTGGCATCGTCGCCATCTGGGCGTGCTCCAGGCGTTGGGGTCGACAATGCGGGTGACCAGGAGATAGTCGCGTATGCCGCAGGAGTGTAGGCTCCCCTCCGGCGTCCACCTGTGCACCCACACGCCCCAGCTCCCTGGCGGCCGGAAACGTGCGCTCGACTTCCCGGTGCATACTCGTGCGGCATCCAGTCCTCGGCCGAGGCTAGGTGCCGGTCGAGGTTTCCCTGACGATGGCCTCGAGCTACTTGAGCAGTGCCTGTATCTCGGTGTCGTCATCAGTGGCCTCCCTCGCCGCGCCCCGGCAGCGGGCCGCATCCCGACCGGGTCGTGGTGCCGCGCCAGCCTGACGTCTCGGCTTATCACCTAGTTCGAGATGAAGGAGGCGCGTGCCCGTCGCATCCCGGCGGGGTCAGAAGCCGCCGCCCGGCTCGCTGCTGCACCGGCCAGCCACCATGCCGCCAGCACTCACTGTGCCTGCAATGGTTAACCCGCAGCGGCAGCCGTCGGCTTTCGCTGGCCGGGGTAGACGCGGGCGCGCTCGACGAAGATCTGGTGCAGATCTCTGACGGCGCGTGTCGCGCGGAGCGACCGGAGCCGGTGGATGACCAGCTCGACCTGCGTGTCGTCGTCGGCGATCGGCCGCCAGGTGATGATGCCCCGCTGCTCCAGCTGGTCGCCGATGACGCTGAAATCCGGGAGCACGGTGATCCCGAGTCCTTCGGCGACCATCAGCTTGCCCATCTCCGCCCCGTCGGTGGAGTAGGAGAACCCCGGTACCTGGCCCTGCATCAGCCGGTGAACGAAGCGGTGCATGAGATAGCCGGAGCGCATCACGATCAGCGGCTCGGCGTGCAGGTCATTGACGCGCACCGCCGTCAGCGAAGCCAGGGCGCTGTCCGGGCGCATGCAGACGACAGGGCGGCCGCGCAGCAGCGTCATGGTTTCCAGTGCGGGCGGCATGTCGTCGCCCTCCAGGTAGTTGACAAGCCCCAGGTCGAAGCTTCCCGACAGGATCGCGCGGTGGATCTCCTCCGGTTGCGCGCCGATGATCTCGACCTGGGTCGCGTGGTGGATCTCACGGAACTGGCGGATCGCCGGGGTCAGCAGCGGCACCGTCGCGGCGTTGACTGTGCCGATCCGGATCATGCGAATGCTCCGGTGCTGCTCGCCAGCGGCCTGGCGCAGCCGGTCCACCGAGTCCAGCACGGTACGGATGTGGGGCAGAAGCTCGCGGCCTGAGCCGCTGACCGTGGCGCCATGGCGGCCCCGCTCCAGCAGGTCGACGCCGAGTTCCCGCTCCAGGCTCCGCACGGACGCGCTCAGCGCTGGCTGCGAGATATGTAGCTCTTCCGCCGCGCGGCGGAACGAGCCGAGCTTTGCCACCTCGGCGAGGTAATCGAGTTGCTCAATCCGCACGGTGAACCTCCTCGCAGGCCGGTCAACGTAGGCCGGTAACAAACTATAGTTTACCGAGCAGATTAATAGGATTATGTTATCACCCCCTCGGGAATTCGTATTGGACGCCTCATCGGCCCGTCCGCATGCTGGTCACGAAGGCTCCCGAGCAGACCGGGCAGACCGAGCAGACCGAGCAGACCGAGCTAGGGCGAGGAGGGCGAGACATGACCGCTGCGACGGCAGCCGCTGCCGCCGGGTGCCATGCCGCAGCGCTGGGCGCCGCGGCCGCGCTGAAGCTGCGTACCCCCGAGTTCTCCCCCGACCGGTAGGAGGTCAGCACCCTATGGGGATCGTTCTTCACTGGTTTCTCCCCACCAACGGTGACTCGCGCACCGACGTGAGCCTGGGGAATGCGGTCGGTGCCGCCGGCAGCCGGGTCACCGCGGGCGGCACCGAGCGGGCGCCGGACATCAGCTACATCGGGCAGATCGCGCGGTCCGCCGAGCAGCTCGGCTTCACCGGCGCGCTGACCCCGACTAGCTCGTGGTGCGAAGACGCGTGGATCATGACCGCCGGGCTCACCCAGCTCACGGAGACGTTCAAGTTCCTGGTGGCGCTGCGCCCGGGGTTCATGTCCCCCACGCTCGCGGCCCAAATGGCCGCTACCTACCAGCGGATCTCCCGCGGGCGGCTGCTGCTCAACATCGTGACCGGCGGTGACGATGTCGAGCAGCGGCGGTTCGGCGACCACCTGGACAAGACGGCCCGCTACCGCCGCGCCGCAGAGTTCCTGCACATCGTGCGTGAGCTGTGGCAAGGGCGACCCGTCGACTTCGCCGGCGACTACTACGACATCCGGGACGCACAGATCGTGCCAGCCCCCGTTTGGCCGGATATCTACCTGGGGGGCTCGTCGCCGCAGGCGCTCCAGGTCGCCGCCAGTTACGCCGACGTGTACCTGACGTGGGGCGAGCCCCCCGGTGCCGTCGCCGAGAAACTCGACCAGGTCCGGGACAGCGCCCAGGCCGCCGGCCGCGAGCTGAGGTTCGGCATCCGGTTGCACGTCATCTCCCGCGACACCGCCGCCGAGGCATGGGCGCAGGCCAAGCGGCTGCTCGACGGGCTCGACCCTGCCGCTATCGAGCGGGCCCAGGCCATCCAGCGGTCGTCGGGGTCGGAAGGGCAGCGGCGGATGGTCGCCCTGCACGGTGGCCGGACGGACGCGCTCGAAGTCTCCCCGAACCTGTGGGCGGGCATCGGCCTGGTCCGTGGCGGCGCCGGAACCGCACTGGTCGGCAGTCACCACGAGGTGGCGGAGCGGATCGCGGAGTACTACCACCTCGGCATCGATGAGTTCATTTTGTCCGGCTACCCGCACCTCGAAGAGGCCTACCGATTTGGCGAGGGTGTGACGCCGGTTCTGCGCCGACAGGGACTGCTGTCCCCGCCGAACCCCGATCACCAACTCCTGGAGGTTGTACCGTGACCACGAACCCGGCCACCGAGCCGATCCGCTTCGCCTACTGGGTGCCCAACGTCAGCGGCGGCCTCGTCACCAGCACCATCGAGCAGCGCACCGACTGGTCCTTCGAGTACAACCGCAAGCTCGCGAGGCTCGCGGAGCGGGCAGGCTTCGACTACGCGCTGAGCCAGGTCCGCTACACCGCCAGCTACGGTGCCGAGTACCAGCACGAGTCCACCAGCTTCAGCCTCGCGCTGCTGCTCGCCACCGAGCGGATCAAGCTGATCGCCGCGATCCACCCCGGCCTGTGGCACCCCGGCGTGCTGGCCAAGTGGGTCGCGACCGCCGACCACCTCTCGGGCGGCCGGGTGGCGGTCAACGTCGTCTCCGGCTGGTTTAAGGACGAGTTCCGCCAGCTTGGCGAGCCATGGCTGGAGCACGACGAGCGCTACCGCCGCACCGCCGAGTTCATCACCGCGCTTAAGCGCATCTGGACGCAGGACAGCGCCAACCTGGCCGGCGACTTCTACCGGATCCGTGACTTCAGCCTCAAGCCCAAGCCGCTGTCCTGGCCCGGCCGCCCGCACCCGGAGATCTTTCAGGGCGGCAACTCCACCGCAGCCCGCCGCAACGGCGGCCAGCTCTCCGACTGGTACTTTTCCAACGGCAAGGACTTCGACGGAGTCAGCGAGCAGCTCACCGAGCTACGGCAGAATGCCGCCGAGGTCGGGCGCACCGACGGCCCCCGGTTCGGCCTGAACGGCTTCGTCATCGTCCGCGATACCGAGCGGGAAGCTCAGGAGACACTGCGCGAGATCATCGCGAAAGCGCACGTCGAGGCGGTCGAGGGCTTCGGCGCCGCCGTCAAGCAGGCGGGCCAGTCGGCCGGCGACAAGAAGGGCATGTGGGCCGACTCGACCTTCGACGACCTGGTCCAGTACAACGATGGCTTCCGCACCAAGCTCATCGGCACCGCCGAGCAGGTCGCGGAACGGATCGTCGAGTACCGCAAGCTCGGCGTGGACCTGATCCTCACTGGCTTCCTGCACTACCACGAGGAAGTCGAGCGATTTGGTCGCGAGGTGATGCCGATCGTCCGTGAGCTGGAAGTGCGGGCGGGCCTCGACCGGGCAGCGGTGCCCGACCCGCTGGCCGGCCTGACCGAAGCCGACCGTGTCCTGACGGCAGCCCGATGACCACCGCCACCACAGCGGCCGCGGTAGTCACCTCTGGCCAGGAGGCGGTCATCGCGGCGCGGAGCTACGCCGAATCAGTCGCCGGCGGCGTGATCGAACGGGACCGGGCCGGTGCGGTGCCGGCGGCGGAGATCGCCGCGTTCGACGCCAGCGGCCTGCTGGCCATCACCGTGCCGCGTTCCTACGGCGGCCCGGACCTGCCGGCCAGCGTGCTGGCCGAAGTGATCCGTGTCATCGCCGTGGTCGACCCGGCCCTCGCGCAGGTGCCGCAGGCCCACTTCCTGTTCACCGACGTCCTCGCGATGTGGGGCACCGACGCGCAGCAGCGGCGGCTGTTCGCGGACGTCCTCGCGGGCGGCAGGCTCGGCAACGCGCTGGCCGAGCGCGGCGGGCAGCACGCCCAGGATCTCAAGACCCGCCTGCATATCAGCGGCGACAAGGCACGCCTGCGGGGCCGCAAGTACTACTGCACCGGCGCGATCACCGCCCGCTGGATCGGTGTCAGCGCGCTCGACGACGACGGACACCTCGTGCTCGTATTCGTCCCCCGCGACGCCAAGGGAGTCGTAATCGACAACGACTGGAACGTCATGGGCCAGCGCGCCACCGTCAGCGGCAGCGCCGTCTTCGACGACGTGGCCGTGGACCCGTCGCTTGTCATCCCTTACGAGTACGCGTTCCAGGTGCCTCAGCAGCTCGGGGCCCGTGCGCAGCTCGTGCACGCCGCCATCCAGGTCGGCATCGCCGGCGGCGCGCTGGCCGATGCCGGCGAGTTCGTCCGCGGGAAGGCCCGGCCCTTCTTCGAAGCGTCCCGCGGCGGGTGGGCGCAGCGCGCCAGCGATGACCCGCACACCATCCACCGGTACGGTCGGCTCGCCACCCGGGTGCACGCCGCCGAGGCGCTGCTGCGCGCCGCCGCCGCGACGCTCGACGAGGTGACCCGCCAGCCGAGGGATGCCGACGCGGCCGCCCGCGGATCGCTCGCGGTCGCACAGGCCAAGGCGTTCGGCAGCGAAGTCGCGGTCGAGGTGGCGAGTGACCTGTTCTCGCTGAGCGGCGCGAGCGCGGCCGACGAACGCTACGACCTGAGCCGTCACTGGCGCAACGCGCGGACCCACGCGAGCCACGACCCAGTCGACTGGAAGTACCACCACGTCGGCAACTACCTGCTCAATAACGTCTATCCCCCCAACCACGGACAGGTGTGACGATGACTACAGCCAGCCCGGCCATCGCGGACGTTACCTCCGCTGAGTTCCGCCATGCCGTCGGCCACTTCGCCACCGGGGTCACGGTCGTCACCTCCGTGGGGGCCGACGGCGAGCCGGTGGGCACCACCGCCAACGCGGTCAGCTCGGTCTCGCTGGACCCGCCGCTCGTGCTGGTCTGCTTCGACAGATCCAGCCTGACGCTGGCGGCGATCCGCGGCCACGGCGCGTTCGTCGTCAACGTCCTCGCCGCGGCGCAGCAGCATCTGTCGGCGAACTTCGCCCGCCGGGGTTTCGCGGCAGCCTGGGACGGCGTCCGACACCGCCCAGGCCTGACCGGCAGCCCGCGGCTGGACGATGTGCTCGCCGCGCTGGAATGCACCGTGGAGTACCGGCTCCCCGGCGGCGACCACGAGATCATCGTCGGCCGCGTCCGGGAGGTGGGGACAGCCGGTGACGGCGCCGAGCCACTGCTGCACTGGCGTGGCGGCTACGCGGCGCTCGGCGGGGGTGCCTGTTCGCGCACCATGGTGGCGACGGCATGAGCGCACCGCGGATCGTCGGCCTGGTCGGCAACCCCCGGCCGCAGTCGCGCACCCACAGCCTGGCGCGCACACTCACCCGCGAGATCGCCCGCGTCCTGGGCTCCGCCTGGGTCACGGAGGTTGACCTGGCGCCGTTCGGGCCGCGGGTGCTCGACCCATCCGATGCGGCGGTCACCGCTGCCGTCGATCAGATTATCGGCGCTGACGTGCTCGTGGTCGCCAGCCCCACCTACAAGGCGGCCTACTCCGGGCTACTCAAGGGCTTCCTGGACAGGTTCGGTACCGGCAGCCTGGCCGGCGCGGCCGCTGTCCCGGTACTGCTTGGCGGCGCGCACAACCATCGGCTCGCCGTGGACGTCCACTTCACGCCACTGCTGCTCGAACTCGGCGCCGCCGTCCCGGCGCGGGGCCTGTTCGTGCTCGAAGCCGAGGTCGAGGACTTCGGCCCCTTCGCGGCGGCCTGGGCGGATGCCCACGCACCCGCTCTGCTGGCCGGAAGCGGAGCCCACGCGGAATCACTCGTGACCACCTGAACGCCAGCCGCGGCGCGACCCGCCTGATCTTCACTCAGCTCCGGAGGACTGAACAGAAAGGACCTTGCCTTGCCTGCCACCACTGCACCCGTCCGGTCTGAACCGAGAGGACACTGCCATGACCACCACTGAGAGCAGGAGCGCACCGCTCGCTGGCGTCGCCCTGGAAGATCCGCTACGGGTCGCGGAAGGACTTCGCGACGAGTTCCGCGTCGGCGCGGCCGAGCGTGACCGCGAGCGAAGGTTCCCCTACGAGCAGTGTGCGGCTTTCCGGGCATCGGGCCTTCTCGGCCTGATGGTTCCACGCGAGTACGGGGGCTACGGGGGCTCCTTCGTAGAACTGATGAAAGTCGTGATCGCCATCTCCGCGGGCGACTCCAACATCGGCCAGATGTACCAGCTGCACACGGGCGGCATCCGCCTGCTGCAGGAATGGGCCTCCCCATCCGTGCAAGCCAAGTGGCTGCCGCGGTTCACAAGCGAGCTGTGGATCGCCAACGCGTACTCCGAGGTCGGCACCAAGAGCGTCAACGACTTCAACACCACCGTGACCCGCGACGGTGCGGGCTGGCGCCTGAACGGCCGGAAGTTCTACTGCACGGGAAGCCTGGCGGGAGACATCACATTCGGGCCCTGCCGCGCCACCGACTCCGACGAGGTCAAAGTGTTCTTCACGCCTACCGACGCCGAAGGAGTGACGATCCACGACGACTGGACTGGATTCGGCCAGCGAACCACTGCCAGCGGCACGACCGAGTTCCATAACGTGTGGATCCCCGACGAGTTGTGCCTCGGCAGCCCCGATACAGAGGGCGGCGGGGGCGGAGCGGTCACCTCGCTGAACTACCAGGCGGTCCACACGGGCGTGTTCGTGGGAATCGCCCGTAACGCACTCGACGACGCCGTCGAGTTCGTGCGGACGAGATCGCGGCTGTGGTACGAGAGCAGTGCCGACCGCGCCACCGACGACCTCTACACCCAGTTGAGGGTGGGAGAAATGAAGACGGCCGTCGACGCCGCCGAACTGCTTTCGCTGCGTGCCGCGGAACTGTGCGACGAGGCCGTCGCGCATGCGGGCGACGGGCGCATCCGGGGCGAGGCGTCCGTGGTCACCGGCCAGGCCCGTGAGGCGGCGGCGGAGGCCGCGATGCACGTGGGGTCAAATCTGTTCAAGGTCTGCGGCGCTGGCAGCGTCCTGGAGAAGTACGGCCTCGATCGCCACTGGCGCAATGCCCGCACGCTCTCACTGCACAACCCGCTCGACTTCAAGTCGATGCACGCCGGCGACTACCTGCTCAACGACCGGCTGCCTCCGGTCGATTCCTACAACTAGGAGAGTCCGATGGCTGATGTAGGACTGATGTTCGTGGGCGCGGTGCTGTTCGTCAATGGCCTGCTCCTGCTGGGCAAGATCGACGGCAAGGGGGCCGCCACTTTCAACCTGTTCGTCGGCGCCCTGCAGACCGCGATCCCGTTCTACCTGATCGCGACTGCCACGACGACGAGTGACATCCTCCTGGACTCCGGGATCTTCCTGTTCGGGTTCACCTACCTGTACGTGGGGATCAGCAACCTGGCGGGCCACCAGCCCGTCGGTCTCGGCTGGTATTCGGCCTGGGTGGCGATCATGGCGGCCGCCTTCGGCATCACCAACATCGTCAAGTTCCACGACCCGACGATCGGCCTGCTGTGGCTGCAGTGGTCTGTACTGTGGGCGCTGTTCTGGCTCGTACTCGGGCTTGGCCGCACGCGCCTCACGGTGCTGACCGGTTGGCTGACGCTGATCCTGTCGTTTACCACCTGCACGATTCCCGGCTACCTTCTGCTTCTTGGGGAGTGGGGTCACGTTCACACATGGCTGGTACTGCTCGTCATCGCGGCGACCGTGGTCGCTCTGCTGCCCATCGGAACCCGGAGCCTGCGCAAGTCTCCGGGTCTGACTGACCAGGCCGAGGCTGGGATTCCGGTCTCGGTGTCCTGACGAGCCTGCCAGCACCCACGCGTTGCCCGCCGCCCAGGCCGGGCGCGCCCGTGGTGCCCGTCTCGGTCCAAGGCCGAGACGGGCACCACGGGGGCGGCGGGGCCGGCGGAACCCCGACCGGAGCGGCCCCCGAAGAGCGGCGGGCGCCCGGCTTCGCTGTCAAGAGGTGCTGACCTGCCCGGTGATCTGGTACACCGAACAATCACTCATGCCCGGCGCGACCTGACCGTGGCAACGACCGGCCAGCCGAACGATCAGCCGATGTTGGTCGTCAGCGTCCTCGACCACAGCCACGGAGCGTGACGCGGGGTGCCGGATGTTCTGCCGCGCTTGATGATCACCGTGAACGCCATAGGTGATTGACCCCAGCGGGTCAGCATCTGGTCTGGGGGCGCTTAGCTTGCCGGAGGCCCAGCCAGGTGGAATTCCACCCGGTACAGCAATGTGCCGTCAGCGATCGGGCCGGCGTGGGCGGCCCGCTGGCGCAGGGATTCCCGGTCGCGTTCCCCGCAACGGCGGATGTCGCCTGGCGTGATGGCGGCAAAGGGCATCAGTTCCACGGAGTCGACCTCGATCCACGCGGGACCGACGCGATACCGGCCCCCGGGCCTGACTTGGGGCCGGCGCCACAGCCGGAAGGACACGGTGATGTCGCCCGACGTCACCGCGTTCCGCAGATCCTTGCTGAACTCCACCCGAAAATGCTACGCCGGCAGCGCGCCCGGGCAGTGCCCGCGGACGCACCCGGCTCTGCGCGCCCTCCCAAGTCCAGGGCCGATCACGTGCCGTGACGAGTTCGGCCGGCGAGGGTTCCGGCCGGCCGCGTGCCTGACGGCGCGATTGCAGACCGGAGTGTCGCCAGGTTGCCGCGCGAACGTCGGCGCAGCGGCGGCTCTTGCCGCCGGTTCGGTGCGCTTCGTGATCACCAGGGATCGCCCGGTGATTAACTACAGCTCCCAGCACGCCACGGGCGGTGGCACGAACGTCACGGTCGGCACCGCGGCGTCCGGTCCGGTGACCGTGTCCGACGCGCACGGCACCGCGATCGGCAGCCAGGCCGCTCACGGCGCGAACGCCAGCGTGGTGGGCAGCCAGGTGCCGTGCAGGGCGACCACAACTCCATCGCCGGCCGGAACGCCACCAGCACCGGCGCCCAGGAGCAGCCCGCGAAAGAGAGCTGGTGGGCGGGGCTGCGCAAGCGAGGCATAGTCGTCGCCTTCGCCACCATCATCGGCGGCATCGCCGCCGTCGCCGTCGCCATGTGCGCCTGGATCGGCTGGACGCCGTGGAGCTAGAACGTGTCTCCCATATCCGTGACGTGGCGGGCGGCAGTCTGGACGGGTGACGAGGATTGGGTCGCGGTTTCGCGCGTTGAGTGATGAGCAGTGGGAGCGGATCGAGCCGTTGTTGCCGTCGAACGCGGGTCGGCGGGGCCACCCGTTCGGCGACGACCGCAAGGGTGGTGGAGGGAATCGTCTACCGGTATCGGACCGGGATTCCTTGGCGTGACCTGCCGCGGGAGGTGTTCGGTCCGTGGCAGACGGTGTGGAAGCGCCACCGTCGCGACTCGGGGACGGCACCTGGGGCCGGGTGCTGGGCCGGTTGCTGGCCGAGGCGGATGCTGCCGGGGAAAATGTGAACCTGCAGGTCACGGCATCGGACGGTCACGTGGCGGGCTAAGCACCAAGATTCATGCCTGGGTCGACGGGCACGGCCGGCCGTTGGCGCTCGTCGTCACCGGCGGGCAGCATAACGACGGGGCGGCGCTGGAGACGGTGCTGGCCGACATCCGGATCCGGGTCTTCACGGGGACTGGGCGCGGACCCGTCCCGAAGCGTTCACGCCAACAGGGCGTACCCGGCTGCATCACCTGGACCCGCCCATAGGAGAGCCGACCACCAGCACGAGCTTCCCGCGCACGTGACCGTCCTCGCTGACGCGGTGCGCCTCCGCGATCTCGGCGAGCGGGAAGGTCTGCGCGACCGGGAGCGAGAAGCGCCCGGACTCTATTAGCTCGCCGATCTGGGCGAGCGCGTGGACCGCGCGGCCGGCGTCCCCGCTGCTGAACCTCACCCCGTGCTCCTGCGCGCCACCGAAGTCGGCGATCGTCACGACGTGCTCCGGGCCGCCCGCGAGTTCGATGAGCTCGGGCAGGACGCCGCTCCCGGCGACGTCGAGCGCGGCGTCGACGCCGTCGGGCGCGAGCGCGCGAACCCGCCCGACGAGGCCCTCGCCGTAGGCGACGGGCTCGGCCCCCAGCGAGTGAAGGTACTCGTGGTTTACCGGGCTGGCGGTGCCGATCACGCGCGCACCGCGCACCACGGCGAGCTGAACCGCGGCGCTGCCGACGCTCCCGGAGGCGCCGTTGATGAGCAGCGTGCTGTCGCTCCCGACGCCGAGCTGGCCGAGCGCGCGCGTGGCCGTCTCGATGGCGGCCGGCAGCGCGGCAGCGCCGGGGAAGTCAAGCGACGGCGGGATCGGCGCATAGTAGGACAGCACCGCCAGCTCGGCCTGGGCCGCACCCTCGGCGGAGAAGCCGAACACGCGATCGCCGACGGCCACGTCCGCAACGCCCTCGCCGAGCTCGTCGACGACGCCCGCCGCCTCGTGGCCCATGGTCTGCGGGAGCTCCCCATCCATCAGGCCCTTGCGCTTCTTCCAGTCGCTCGGGTTGACGCCCGCCGCGCGCACCGCAATCCGGAGCTGGCCGGGACCCGGATGCGGATCGGGGAGATCCACGACCTCGAGAACCTCCGGACCCCCGAACTGGCTGAAACGGACTGCCTTCAACACTCGCTCCGATCTCGACTCAGGATGTCGCGGTTGCTGCACGTACGACACTCTGCCAGCCACGCGTGCCGGGCCCGAGCCCGGCGCCACGCGCCCCATGGCTGTCCTGCCGCCCCTCGCCCCGCGCCCCGCGGCCCGCCGCCGTCGTCCTGTCCGCGGCATCACCTGGACCCGCATATAGGAGACACGCTCTAGCTGCTGCGGTGCCGACCCACGGCCAGCCTAGCCCGGCAGCTGGTAGTGCGTTCCGAGCACGAAGCCGCCCCGGCGCACCTGGTCAAAGACCGTGTCGTTGTGTTCCCGCAGGAAGGCACGAAGATCCGCCACCGGAGGCCGAACGGATGGGGCAAGCAGCTCAGCGAGCTGCTGCGCAGACAGGTGCGTGCCGGTCTGGCCGGCGACCTTGCTGATCTTCTCTCGGTGTTCGGGGGGCTGCTTGCAATAGCAGTAGATCCCGCCGCCGATCAGCACCGCAGCGATGACCCAGGCGACGGGCCCGATCCGATCGGTCGCCTACTTCATCCCGGCAGGTCATTCATCGAAGATGATGATCTGGCCTAGGCCGAGATGAATCCGGGGCTGCGCATATATCCGAGCGAGATAGGCCAGTTCGGCGAAGTCGACTTTTGGTGCCCCGTGACCCCGGCAGAGCTGAAGGCGGTCCTAGCAGTGCCGGAGGAGAAGGTGAAGACACCATAGCCGACCTGGTCGGCGAGGCCTACGTGCCTAAGGACAGCATACGGCGGCCGGTCTTGCCTCCTCAGGATCACGGCAGCCATCGCAGGAAACGTCTCCCCCAGTTCAGGCGGCGGGCGGGCCGCCCTCAAGCACTCGCGCAGGCCCCGCGCCCCGAAGAACGCGGAACCCTCTTGACCTTGCTCCCGGTGGGGTTTACCAAGCCGCCGCAGTCACCTACGGCGCTGGTGGTCTCTTACCCACCGGCAGATGTCAATGACCTGCGCGGTTGTCCCGATCCAGTGTTGTTATCCGTCGATTGTCCGTCGCCGGCCACGTCGTGCCTCGCAGTCCGCCGAGGTCGCTTCATCTTCGCCAGGCTGAGGCAGCGCGTTAACCCGACGGCATTAACAAGCCCCGCTCGTGTAGCCGCGGACTGCGGCATCGGATCCAGACTGCGGCGCTCGCCGAGGCTACTGACCTCGACCATGGCCTTGGCAGGAGGTAATGTAATACGTGTCGGAAGTTCTACGTATCAGGAGATTCGAATGCGGCTTAACAGCAAGGGCCAGGTAACCATCCCCGCTCCCCTCCGCGAACGGCACGGCCTGCACGAGGGCGATGAGGTAGATGTCATCGAGGACGGAGAAACATTGCGCATCGTCCGCGCCGACGCCAGCAGCACTCGCGGGCAGCGGCTTGTGCACCGGATGCGTGGCCGGGCAACCACCACGATGAGCACCGACGAGCTGCTGGACCTGCTGCGTGGCGAATGAGCCGCGTCTCTGGGCAGTACCGGCGACCCAGCCGCCGGTCACTTTGGTGGATTCCAGCGTCATGCTCGACATCCTGACCCAGGATGCCGCCTGGGCACAGTGGTCCGGGGACGCCCTCGCCCGGGCACGGGATAACGGCACGCTGGTCATCAACCCGATCATCTACGCCGAAGTCTCGGCCGGATTCGACCGGATCGAAGACCTCGACGACGCCGTCCCCGCAGACGACTTCGAACGCGAGCCTCTCCCCTACCAGGCAGGATTCATCGCAGGAAAAGCATTCCTCACCTACCGCAAGCGAGGCGGCCTGCGACGATCCCCGCTACCCGACTTCTACGTCGGCGCACACGCCGCCGTACGCAGATACCGCCTCCTGACGCGCGACTCCGCCCGCTACCGCACCTACTTCCCCACAGTCGAACTGATCTGCCCGTAATCACGCGCCGCCGATGACAGCGATTCCGGACGGTTATCCTCAGGCAAGGCACCGCACGTCTCCGACGCCAGGCGGCGGCCGAGCTGGCCTGTCCGCGAGCATCGGGCGAGCCGCCCTCGAACGTTCGCGCAGGAAACACGCGCGCTAAGGCACGTCCCTTCTTGACGTTGCTCCGGGCCGGGTCTACCAAGCCGCCTCAGTCACCTGCGGCGGCCTGGGCACAAACGTTCGGTCACCTGCCCGCCCGCCTCCGAGGACCCAGCAGGCTGCGCCAGATTCTTCTCCGCTGCCTAGCGCATCACCCGCGGCGGCCGCTGCCTCGCTACCCGATGGCCTTTGGGCAGTGCAGAGCACATCCGACACCACGGGCTGGCACAAGATGACAGGGCCGTGCGTTTAGCGCTGCCGATTCGGATCGCCTGGGTCGGCTTGGCAAAGATGCTACCCATGCGCAGATGGGCCAGTTCTGTGCGCGGCGAGCAGGCGTTCGCCATGGTGGCGGATTCGGGCGGCTGGCCGTTGATGCGCGGGTGAATGAGAGCTTCGCGGTCACCACCAGCCCGGCTTCCGCGGACGTACATCACCTGTGCGCCCGGCCGGGCGCCGTGGTCTGCTATCGCATCGCGCCGATGAGGCAGCCGCCGACCCCGGCGATCATGATGCCGGCGATGACCTTCCTGGCCGCCGGCGTGCCCGGCTCGGGAGAGTGGAAGGCCCAGATGCCGATGCTGGCGTTGACCAGCAAGCTGAGCTGAGCGATGGTGAAGCCGGTGCCGGTGCCCACCCGTGCGACCAGGCCGAGCAGGGTGAAGTTGCCGATCCCGAACAGGACGCCGGCGCCGAGCTGCGCGGTCAGGGCACGCAGACCCAGCCGGGCCGGCTCGCCGGCCGGGAGGGCTAGGGCCAGGCCGGCGCCGAGGATCCCGAGGGCTAGCGGGAAGTCGCTTACCTGCGCCGGTTCCGCTGCCCACTGCGCGGGCACGAAGTAACTCCCCCACAGAAGTCCCGCAGCGCCTGCCCACAGCAGGCCGCCGAGCGCCCTGGGTGCCGGCCGGCCGGGTTCCGCCTCGATTGCCTGCGGGGATGGCGGAACGGCCGGGACAACCCGGGCGCCGGAGCTGTCCTGGGAGCCGACGATCAGGAGAACCCCGGCCAGGACGGCCGCGAGGGCGACGGCCAGCAGGATGAAGCGGATCCCGGGAAAGTGATCCAGCTCGCCGAAGAGCAGGGCTCCCCAGGCGAACGCGACGATGATGTTGAGCGGCGTCCAGGTCCCGGCGGCGCGGGCGATCCCGATCGTCTCCGAGGCCCTGAAGCCGGAGTAGCTGCCCGCGGTCCACACCACGCCGCCGGCCAGCGGCAGCCAGAAGCCCCGCCAGCCGAGCACCAGGTGACCGCCGCCAGCCAGCAGGGCGATCCCGGCGAAGACGACATTGCCGACGGTCACGTAAAAGATCCGGGAGCGCCGCGGCACGCCGGGCAGCAGCTGGGCAAGCGGAATCCAGGTACCGAAGGCGGCCACCGTTACGAATGCGAGCAGCGCGATCACGGCCACCTCCGTTTCCGCCGCTGCCCCGGTCGGCTGGCAGGCCAGCCGCGCCGCCAGCGTGCACGCTCCTCACGCCCGCAAGTATATCGTCGTTGAACGAGCATAAAATGGACGACGAGATGACCAGGGCGGTGAGATGAGGGGCGGGCTGCGGACATCGGCACAGACCGCGATCACGCGCGCGGTGCACGACCACCCGGGGGTGACCCGCGCCGAGGTGGCTGCCCAGATCGGGATTCCGAGCGGGTTCGCGGCCGAGACTGTTGGCCGCCTGGTCGCCACCCGGCTCGTCTCCGAGCGGCCCGCCCTGGCCACGGGCCGACGCGGGAGGCCGACGACGTCCTTGCATGCCCACCCCGACGGCCCGCTCGTGGCCGTCGCCGCCATCACCCATGACACCTGGCAGGTCGCCGCGGTCGAACTCGGCGGAACGAAGGTGGCGGCAACGCAACGCCCGCACCACCGCAACCAGGCCCGCGTACTCGACGCGGTCACTGCGGAACTGGGCCAGGTAAGCAGGCGCTTCGGCACCCGGGTGCGGGCTGCGGCGGTCGCCGTGCCAGGCACGGTCGCGGGCAGCGAGCTGGTGCACGCCCCGGGGCTGGCCTGGCACAGCATCGACCTGTCAGCGCTGTGGCCCCACTACGAGCCCGGCGGGGAGTTCGTGGCGGGCAACGACGCGTCCCTCGCCGGCGTCGCCGAGTCGCGCCACGGCGCCGGCGCGGGCGCGGGCGCGATGGTTTACCTGCACCTCGATGCCGGCCTCGGCGGCACTCTCATCGAGGCCGGCCGTGCGGTACGGGGCGCGACCGGTACCGCCGGCGAGTTCGGCCACATGCCATTCGGCGAACCTGCCCGGCGTTGCCGGTGCGGCGCCAGGGGCTGCTGGAACACCAGCGTCGACGGCCGGGCCCTCGCCCGCTTGCTGCACCAGCGGGTCCCCGCCGACGACGTGAGCTACTCCCGCCGTGTGCTCGCCTCGGCCCGGGCGGGGCAACCGCGCGCGCTCTCGGCGATCCGGACCGTCGGCAGCTCCATCGGCCGAGGCATCGCCGGCCTGGTGAACGGCCTCGACCCGCACCTCGTGGTCGTCGGCGGCCTCGGCTCTGACCTCCTGCACATCGCAGCCGATGAGGTCACCGCCGCCTACCACGACGGGCTCATGGCCTTCCGCGCGACGCCGCCCCCGCCAGTCCTGCCGGCCCGGCTGGGCACGGACGGGCCCCTCCTCGGCGCCGCCGCCGAGGCGTTCGCCCGGCTGCTCACCGACGAGGGCCTGCAGGCCTGGGTCTCATGACCGGCTCCGCGACGCCAGTGCACTCCCCCTGCCATCGCTACCACCGCGCTCACCCGAGGGCATGCCGGTTGCCGCGATGCACTGAATCGCCATCGACACCCCACGCCGACCATGATCAGTGGCGCAGCATGAACCTCATCCACATGGCGTCGCGGTCCGGGTCGCTGGCACTGACTCGGTTCCCGAGCCCCGGTTGGGGATCGGTGTCCCAGTCTCACGGTCATTCGGGGGTCTCAGTCGGGCGAGCTGGTTCTGAAGGGATCGCCGCTCGGCGTCGGTTTGCGCGAGGTCGAGGGCTCGCCGGTACGCGTCCCCGGCCTCATCATCACGGCCGGCGCGGCGCAGTAGCTCGGCGCGAGCGGAGTGGAAGTAGCGGTAGTGATCGAGTTCGAGGCCGTCGAGCACGGTCAGGCCCGCCTCGGGTCCTTCGAGCTCGGCCACGGCGATGGCCCGGTTCAGCTCGACAAGGTGCCGCCCGTACTTCGTGAAAAGTTTTCAGGCCGAACGGACCGTGGTGCTTGCACGAGGCCCGGACACCAGTAGTGGTGCAGGCCGAAAACACATTGCACGCGGGACCGGCGGCCAACGGCATACGTCATTTGACGATAACCACTCACCCAGGGCCTGTCGTCGGCCGGATCGGCAGCGATCAGGCGCGCGCAGATGACGTCCACGTCCCGGCCGCCGAGGTTCGCTACCGCGACGACACCGAGCGGCTCGCGCGCACGGCGGCGTAGCTGCAGTCGCTGCGGCCCACAATGCCTGCCGCAGCATTTCTTTATCAGAACGGGCCATGGTGCTTGCCC
Organism: Actinomycetota bacterium; assembly: GCA_003168215.1. Lineage (GTDB taxonomy): Bacteria > Actinomycetota > Actinomycetes > Streptosporangiales > Streptosporangiaceae > Palsa-506. Next base: position 6,591 of record PMSW01000134.1, on the reverse strand, counting down.
TAAGCACGCGGATCCGTGCATCACCTGCTGATAGCCCGTACCTATGGCGCGGCACCGTGCCCAGCTACCCGCAGTACCTGGAGGCAGCCGCGGCGGCGCGGCGGGTCGCCGGCGTGAAGAAGCTGCAGAACCACCTCGAGGTCGTGCTGTCTGCCGAGGACTACCGTGACGACGCAACGCTGACCACGGTGGCGAACAACGCGCTCACGCTGAACATCGCCGTGCCGGATAGCATCGAGGCGAGCGCGAATAACGGCAACATCACCCTCACCGGCACCGTGACCTACGGCACCGAGCGGACCGCAGCCGGGCAGGCATTAGCCGTGCTGACCGGCGTCCGCAACGTCAAGGACGACATCGCGATCAGCACCGACGCGGACCCGATCGACGTCAGCCTCAACGTCCAGGACGCCCTGGACCGCTACGCGCTGATTCCCGACGACAGCGACCCGCTTGCGCGGGCCGGCGGCCATCCATCTGGGACTGCCATTGCTGGCAGCCTCGTGCGGTCTACCCGCGAGCATCGGGCGGGCCGCCCTCAAGCACTCGCGCAGGCCCGCGGCCGAAACCGCGGAACCCTCTTGACCTTGCTCCGGGTGGGGTTTACCAAGCCGCCCGGGTCACCCCGGGCGCTGGTGGTCTCTTACACCACCGTTTCACCCTTACCCCCGGCCAGGCCGGAGGCGGTCTGTTTTCTGTGGCACTTTCCCGCGGGTCACCCCGGGTCGGCGTTACCGACCACCCTGCCCTGCGGAGCCCGGACCTTCCTCCCCGCGCCATGGAGGCCATGACGCGGCGCGGCCGCCCGGTCGGCTCGCCCGCCGCTGCCCCGAGGATAGTGCCTTACCGCCCGTCGCGCGCATCGCCCCGGCCGGCTCAAGAGCACCCGCGGCCCGATCGCCGGCGGTGCGCTATCCCCCGGGCTGCCGCAGGTGCGCGGTGTCGTTGAGCGACCGGAGCAGGACGGGACCGTCGGCGAACCAGTCGATTTCCGTCAGCGACGCCACATCAAGGTGGATGCGGAACAGTGCGGCTGGCGGTGCCAGGAGCGCCCGGCAGGCGATCGTCTTGATCGGCGTGACGTGGCTGACCAGCAGCAAGGTCCGGCGCGGGTGCGCGGCGAGCAGCCGGTCCAGCGCGGCAAGCACCCGCCGTCCGGCGTCGGCGAGGCTCTCGCCGCCGGGCGGTGCCACGTCCGTGCTGGCCAGCCAGGCGGCCATCTCCTCCGGCCAGCGCTCGGACACCTCGCCGAAGGTCAGGCCCTCCCACTTGCCGAAGTCAGTCTCTGCCAGGTCGTCATCGACGGTCAGCGGAGCGCCGGTTGCGGTGGCCACGGCCTCGGCGGTCCGGCGGGCACGCTGCAGCGGGGACGTCACGATCGCGTCGATCCCCCGGGCCGTCAGCCGGTCAGCCGCCGCGGCCGCCTGGCGCCTGCCGGTATCGGTCAGCGCGATGTCGCCGCGGCCGGCGAACCGGCGCTCGGCGGAGTATTCCGTCTGGCCGTGGCGGAGCAGGATGGTGGTGGTCGGCTGGCCTTCGGCCTGCGCCCAGCCGGGGGAGAGCGGCTGGGCCAGGTCAGGCCCCGCCGCGGAGGAATCAGTCAAAACCCTGCCAGAACGGGCCTTTCCCTGTCCGTCTCCCCCGCCAGGCTCATCTCCTCCGGCAGCATCCATGGCCTGATTCGCGAGCCGGTCGGCGTGCGCGTTCCGTGCCCTGGGCACCCAGACGTAACTAACCCGGCCCAGCCGGCCCGCCGCCTCCTGCGCGGTCCGGGCGAGGGTACGCAGGTTCTGGTGCTTGATCTGCCAGCGTCCCGACATCTGCTCGACGACCAGCTTGGCGTCCATCCGCACCTCGACGTCGGCCCCGACGGCTAGTTCCGCCGCGGCGCGCAGGCCGGCGATCAGCCCGGAGTACTCGGCCACGTTGTTGGTGGCGATGCCGAGGCTGCCGCAGGCCTCCCTGAGCACCTCGCCGGTCACCGCGTCGCGGACGAGCGCGCCGAAGCCTGCCGGGCCCGGATTGCCCCGGGAACCGCCATCGGCCTCGACGATGAGCTTGCGCGTCACAGCCCGGACTCGTCGGTCCGGACGAGGATCCGGCGGCATTCCTCGCAGCGGAGCACCTCGTCGGGCGGCGCCGCCCGGATGGTGTTGATATCGACGGTGTTCAGGGACAGATGGCAGCCTTCGCAGCGGCCGCGCCGCAGCGCGGCAGCGCCGACCCCGCCGTGCTGCGCCCGGAGCCGGTCGTAGAGGGCGAGCACCTCGGCGGGCTCCTGCGCAGCCACCTCGGCGCGCTTGCTGCCGGCCTTCCTGGCCTGCTCTGCCAGCTCGCCGACAGCGACGTCCCGCCGGGCGGAGGCATCCAGGAGCGCTGCGGCGAGCTGCGCCCGCTCGGCCGTGGCGGCGCCGCGGTTCTGCTCGGCCGTCTCCCTGCGCTCCATTACCTCGAGCACGACTTCTTCCAGGTCGGACTGGCGGCGCTCCAGCGAGATGATCTCGGACTGCAGGTTTTCCAGCTCGCGCGGCGAGGAGACCTGGCCGGCGTCAAGCCGCTGGCGGTCCCGGTCGACCCGGCTCCTGACCTGGTCGACGTCCGACTCCGCCTTTCCCTGGGCACGCTTAAGGTCACCGTCCTCGGCCTCCAGGGCGGCGAGGGAATCCCGAAGCTGGGCGTCCCGCTCCTCCAGCTTGCGCAGTTCCTCGTGCTCGGGCAGGCCCTGCCGACGATGATCAATCCGGCCGAGTTCGGCATCGAGGTCGGCCAGTTCGAGCAGCCGCAGCTGCTCTTCGGGGGATGCTTTCACGGATCCCCACGTTAGCCTGCCGGCCGGGCGCTGTTGTCCGCGCGGGGTGCCCTGCCGGAGGATCGCGACGGTCAGGAAGCCAGGCGGAGAATCAGGATGGCGGCGGATGTCGGCCGCGCCGAGCCCCCTGCGGGCTCCACGGTCAGGCCCATCCGGTCGCCGGCGGCCAGGCCGGAGACGACCATCGGGCCGATCATGCCTGCGCGGGGACGTGGCAGCATCCCGGCGGGCCTGGTCCCGCCAGGGCCCATCAGCCACAGCTCGTAGCTCCTGGTCGGCGGCAGCGCGGGAAGGCCGGACGCCGTGAACACGAGCGAGTGCTCGTGGCGGGACTCCAGCACGGTAGCGTTTCCGCCGGTGGTCACCCGGGCGGTCAGCATGATCACGTCCGATGCGTTCAGCACGGCGGCGATCGCGTGGCCCCGGTCCTGATCCTGGGCGACCTGGTGGCGGGCGCCGATGGCGAGCACGCCCATCCCTACCGCGACCGCGAGGAAGCCGACGGCAAGCGCGGTGGCCAGGCGCGGCACCCAGGGCCGCTGCCGGAGCCGGGATACCGCCCGGCCGCCTCCCGGCCGAGCGCGCCAGCCCGGCCTGGCCGGCGCGTCGTCCCGGGTGAGCGGCGGCAGCTGGCGGGTCCGGGCGATCGCGCGCAGCGCCTGCGTCTTCAGCTCGGCCCGCGGCCGGACCGCGGCGGATGCGCCCAGCCTGGCGGTCGCCTCGCGGAGGCCGCGGATCTCCTGCGCGCATGCCTCGCAGCGCCCGAGGTGCCGCTCGAAGCGCGCCCGGTCGCCGTCCGGCACTGCGTCAAGCGCATAGGCGCCTGCGAGGGTGTGCAGATCGCTCTGGCCGCGTCGCATCACTCCACCCCCAGGCAGTCGCGGAGCCTGATCAGCCCGTCCCGCATCCGCGTCTTGACCGTGCCGACGGCCACGCCGAGCAGCCCGGCGACCTCGCTGTAGCTGTAGCTGCCGTAATAGGCCAGCGTGACCGACTCGCGCTGGAGATCAGTCAGCGAGCGCAGGCAGCGCCGTACCCGCTCGCGGTCGATGGTGGCCTCGACGGCCTCCGTCACATCGTCGTAGTCGATCTGGGCTGATGCGGCACGCAACTCCCGTTCCGCTGATTTCTGCTCTGACCTGACCCGGTCCACCGCGCGCCGGTGCGCAAGGGTCATCACCCAGGCCATCGCGCTGCCCTTACTGCTGTCGAACCGCGATGCGGTCCGCCAAAGATCGAGCAGGACTTCCTGCATGACCTCCTCGGACTGAGCCACATCACGGACGACGCCACGGACCATGCCGAGTATCGGGCCGGCCATCAGGTCGTACACTTCCTCGAAGGCGATCTGGTCGCCGCGGGCGACGTGGGCGAGCAGCACCGCGGCGTCGGCGTCAGCCCCGGCGCCATCGGCCGGCCCGCGCTGAGGCAGTTCCTGGCTGTCAGACATGCCCACACTTCTTATTCGTAGCGACCGCGACCGCGGCTTGGTTCGTTCGTGGCCGCGGCCGCGGCCTGGCCCGGGCTGCGCGCCCGGGGCTGGCCGGTGCCCTCATGGTCAAGCTTTACCAGCGGAAAGGCAATCCGGTGCCGGCGCAGCGACGAATAACTACTGTGGCTATTGATCAAAACAAATGGCTCACCGGGCGGGGCCTGATCGCCGGCCTGCTGACCGCTGCGGTGTCGATCGGGGTAGGCCAGCTGGTAGCCGGGATCACTGGCCCGGACGGCTCGCCGGTAGTGGCGGTCGGCAGCCTGTCGATTGACTTTACCCCGCCATCCGTCAAGGACTTCGCGATCACCGCGTTCGGCTCGAACGACAAGCTGGTCCTGGTCAGCGGCATCCTGGTAGTACTCGCGATCTTCGCGGCCGGGATCGGGGCAGTGGCTGTCCGCAGGCTCTCCTACGGCATGGCAGGGCTGGGGGTCTTCGCGGCTGTCGGCCTGATTGCAGCGACGACCAGGCCGGATTCCACGGCCGCCGACGTGCTGCCGACCCTGGCCGGGACGCTCACCGGCGCTATCGCGCTGTACTACCTGGTACGTGCCGCCGGCGGTGCCACGACCAGGCAGCCGCGGGCCCGCCCTCGCGCTGGCGGGGGCACGCCGCCGGGGCCGCCCTCGCGGTCGTCCCGGCCCGGGCCGCCGGGCCGGCGCGTGCAGCCTGAGCGCAGGAGCTTCCTGCTGACCGGCGCGGCGGCCGCGGGCACGGCGGCGGTCGCCGGCCTTGGCGGCCGGCTTCTCTCGGAACGATCAAGCGTGGCGCTTGCGCAGCGGTCGCTGAAGGTGCCCAGGCCCGTGCGCCCTGGCCCCGTGCTCCCGGCCGGCACCCATTTCAACATCCCCGGGCTGAGCCCGTTCATCACTCCCAACAACAACTTCTACCGGGTCGACACCGCCATCGTGCTGCCGGAAGTGCCGCCGTCCGCCTGGAGCCTGCGGATCCACGGCATGGTCGAGAAGGAACTCGAGATCAGCTTCAAGGAGCTGATCCGCCGCCCGCTGACCGAGGACTACATCACGCTCTGCTGTGTCTCCAACCCCGTCGGTGGACCCTACGTGGGCAATGCGCGCTGGCTGGGTGCCAGCGTCGCCAGCCTGCTTCGCGAGGCCGGGGCGCGGGCTGGCGCCGACCAGCTGCTGTGCACGTCCGTCGACGGCTTTACCTCCGGCACTCCGCTGCAGACCGTCATGGACGGCAGGGACGCCATGCTGGCCGTCGCGATGAACGGCACTGCGCTGCCAGTCGAGCACGGCTTTCCCGTCCGGATGGTCGTGCCCGGCCTGTACGGGTACGTGTCGGCGTGTAAGTGGATCACCGATATCGAGGTGACCACGTTCGCCGCGAACCACGCTTACTGGACGGTACGCGGCTGGGACCAGCAGGCGCCGATCAAGACGGAGTCTCGGATCGACGTCCCGAACGGGCTGACCACGCTGAAGGCAGGCACGATCGCCGTCGCTGGCGTCGCCTGGGCGCAGCACAAGGGGATCGCCGCGGTGGAGGCAAGGGCCGACGGCGGGCCGTGGCACGAGGCGCGACTGGCGGCGGTTCCCGACATCGATACCTGGCGGCAGTGGGTCTGGGAGTGGGATGCGACTCCGGGTAACCACCTGCTCCAGGCCCGGGCAACCGACAAGACGGGCTATACCCAGACAGCCGTGCAGGCCCAGCCGGCACCGAACGGGGCGAGCGGCTATCCGGGCGTGTCGGTGGTGATCGACAGCGCCTAGTCACCGGAACACCGCTACCCGGCGGGCTCCAGATCGCCGGTCATATTGCGGATCCTGGACAGCGCGTCGGCCACGCAGCGGGCTGCTCGTGCCAGGGCAGGTGACCCGCTGCGGGAACGATTACCACTTCGGATGCCGGCAGCAAAGCGGCTGTCTGCTCCCCCTGGCTGACCGGCATCGGGCTCTGCGCACCCGGCAGGAAGATCGCTGGCACGCGGAGGTCACGAAGCGCGCGGGCCAGGGAGCCGTCGGCGAGATGCCCAGCCACTGAGGTGAAGGTTCCGACGTAGCCGGCCAGTGAGGTGCGAATTCCCGGCGGGATCACCGGTGCGTTCTCGGGCCGCGCGAAGTACCCGGGCCACAGCAGGGCCAGGGACTCCAGCGCGTCGGCGTCGCAGCCGTCAGGTCCCGACATCCGCTCGGCCACCTGCTGGAAACGGGGAACCGCATCGGGCAGGAGGCGTGCTATCAGCTCCTGGCCCATCTCGGCAACGCCGCCATCGCCGACGGCTCCGAGCGAGTCAATGATCAGCAGGCCGGCCACGCGG
>PMSW01000169.1 GCA_003168215.1 Actinomycetota bacterium | reverse complement strand
CCGGAAATGAGCCGGCCGGCTGGTAAGAGTCGGTCAGCGTCGTGTAGCACAGCCGTTCGCCAGGTTCCGGCACGCTGCCGGGCTCCGGGACCAGCGCGCGGCCCATGCCGCCGGCGAGCTCGAGGACTACCGCCACCCGGCTGCGCACCGGGACCGCAGGCACGGCCGTGGCAGGCACGGCCGTTGCAGGCGACGGCGCGGCAGGCGGCGGCACAGCTTGCGCCGACTCGGGTTGCACGGGCGCAGCGGACACCGATATCACTCTCGCCTGCTGACCCGGACGGGACGGCGAGACGAGCATTACCCCCGGGTCGATGCGCGGCGAGTCCTCAGTCGTCACGGTGATCAGCGGGCGCAGCTTGCGCCGCTTGCCGCTGCTGTCGAGCCGGCCAGGCTCGGCAGCGGTCACCGTGCCGGCGAATGCCTCCCCGGCCAGCCGATGCTCAGCCATCACGAGCGGATCGTCCATTGCCCGCTGCGCCGTATAGCTCGCCTGCGCCCGCTCCAGCCAGTTGAGCCGCAGGGCCGCCGCTACCGCGGCATCGCGGCGTGGCTGCGGCGGCCCGTCATCGCGCAGGTACCCGGCATAGCTGGTGAACGAGTCCTTGTCCGCGTCCCATCGGGCGGCGACCCGGCCACCGGGCGGTATCCCGCGCAGCAGCCCGACGGCCCGCCACATCAGCCGCCAGGTCGGCGCGACCTGCGCCGCCAGCGCCGCCTGCAGCGCGGTCTCGGCACGCTGCCGGGCACGGGCGTCGTCGTCCGGCAGATCGCACGCGGCGATCAGCTGCGCCAGCACCTCGTTGTCGAACGTCGGATCGGTCGCCGGGCCCGCCGGCGGCCAGGTCACCGGGTCCTCGCCGGCCGCGGCCGCCTGGGCTCCGGTCATCCCGGCCGGCGGGTCGATCCAGCCCATCAGGGCCGCCAGGTTGAGGTCCTCGACCGGGCTCTGGCCGCTTGCCCAGTGCAGCGCGACAGCATCGGTGGCGGCGAGCAGCAGGCACGAGCCGGGATGCTCGGCGCGCTCGGCGAAATACGACAGCCAGCGGCCGAGGACGGGCACCGCGGGGTCTACTGCGTACTCTCCCGATGGCCTGCGGAACCGGGTCGACCGGCCGAGCATGCGGACGAACGCGATGCAGGCCGGGTTGGGTACCACGAGCTGCGGCGCATCAGCGAACCGGATCCGGTCATCCTGGCCCCGGCCGCCGGGCACAGCCTGCGCGGATGCGTAGTAGCCCTCGATGTAGCTGACGACGATGTGCGCCAGCTCGGCCGCGAAGGCGAACCGGCGGTCGCGGTTACGCGGCTGGCTGACGACCAGCAGCCGCCCGGTCCGGGAGTCGTCGCCGACCAGCGCGGCTAGCGGCGCGTTGGCCTCTCCTGCCAAGACCAGCGGGACGAGCACAAGCGGCCGGTCGCTGAGGTGGACGTGCCGCCGGGTGCAGACCGGCTGTGCCGTCCCGGTGGCCACCGCCTGCGCCCGCGCCAGCGAGGTGAGCGTGCTCATGCCGTCTCGCCAAGGCATTCCCGGCGCAGCCGGGCGGCCTCCCGCAGCAGCGCCGCCGCTTCCGCCTGGTCGTCGGCGGGGGTGAGCGTGCCGTCGGCCAGGCCGAGCGCCATCTGCACGCTGTGCACCGCGCCGAGTTCGTCGGCCGCGGCGCGGCCGAGCGCCGCCGTCTGGCCCCTGGCCTCGTCGCGGCAGAAGAAGCACATCTCGCAGCTGGCCAGGCATTCCGGCGCGTACCTGGCCGGCACGGTGCGCACGTCATCGGCCAGCTCGGCGGCCGGGCGGTGCGGCACGCCTGCCTGGTCGAGCTCCAGGTCGAAGGTCAGCCCTGGCGGCTGCAGCCCGACGAGTGACTCGATGCGGTCGAGGCGGGACAGCTGCCTGCCCAGCACGGTGAGCTGCTGGCGCACGTCCAGCAGCGTGGCCACCGGGCGGTTGGAGAAGTTCTCCGGGCAGACGAGGACGACCTCGCGGGCAACCGCCTCGGGACCGGTCCCGAGTTCTGCCAGCAGCTGGCGCATCGCGAGCACGTATACAGCGGACTGGATCGCGGCGGCGGCGACCTTATCACCGTCGGCCTGGCCGTCGATGACAGCGAACGACTTGATCTCGACCACGTGGAAGCGTCCGCCCAGCCGGAACGCAATCAGGTCCGGCTCCAGGTAGACCGGCCTGCCGCCGACATCCAGGCGCAGCAGCGGGTGATCGAAGAGGGTGCCGGCGTCGCCGCCCGCCCCGGCGGCTCTGGTCAGCAGGCTGCGGGTCCGGGCATGCCGTAGATGCTGGCTGCGGTGACCGCCCACTTCTTCGAGATCGTCATAGGAGACCTCGGGGATCGGCAGCCCGAGCTGCTCGCGCAACAGCCGGAGCAGCTCGGCGCAGCCGTTCGCCTTCACCTGCGCCTCGAAGGCGTTGCCCCGGGTGATGGCGAACTGGGACTGGCCGAACGGGGCCGGGAAACCGATGTAGCTGGCCAGCCGCGGCTTGTCGATACCAGCCGCGTCCATGATCGCCCTGCGGGCACAGCCGGGGTTGCTGGTGAGCGCCGCGATCGTGCGCGCGTTGTGAGCCTGCGGCGGGACGTCGCCGCGGATGCGGCCCAGCCGGGCATCGATGTCATGCACGGCCGGCTCCCGCCTGCCCGGTCAGCCGGAGACGGCTACCGAACAGCTGCCCCGCATCGTCAAGCTGACGGCGGGCACGGCCGGCAGCCGCCGTGCGGGCCGCCCGGTCGTCATCCGCGTGGACCTGAAGTTCCGCCTGCGCGGCCCTGGCCACCGTGGCGGGGTCCATGTTCCTGGCACCGTCCGCTGCACCCGGGATGTTGGCGGCGAACCGCCACAGCAGCCGCTGCGCGGCCGGGCCGGGACTCCGAATACGCAGAAAGCTCTCGGCCACCCGGATGGCGGCCGACAGGTAATTGACGCGCGGGCTCAGCGGACCGATGACACGCCGGTCCATCGGCCAGGTCGATACGGCGAGCAGCCCCCGGGCCGGGGCCAGCAACTCGGCGGTCAGCGCGGCGCACAGGTAGTACGGACGGGCAAACGGAGCTGACCGGAACGAGCGCTCCTCGTCGCGGCGCAGGCTGGTCAGCCGCGCCGACGGGATCAGGCCGGCGAAGAATGCCTCGTTCACCGCGCTCAGCAGCTTCGGCGCCGCGGGCACGTCGAGCAGCGTCAGCGCCTGGTGTACCTGCTCCCGCAGCGGCAGCAGCGGACCAGTCTCGGAACGGCGCTGCTCTGCGGGTCGCGTTGTGGCCGCTGTGCCTTCCGCCTTGTCCGCCGCCTCGGTNNAATTGTTGCCGCCCCGGCCGTCACGACCGCGGCCCCGCTCCCCTCCGGCCGCGTGCGCAGCGGGGCTTGCGACATGGCGGGGTCTTCGGCCGCTGGCTGCTTGTCCTCCAGCCGTGCCAGGGCGTCGTCCCAGTCCCGCTCGGCGTTGCGCAGCTCGGCTCGCAGAGCCCTGACCCGGGCGGCGTCGCGGCTGGCGGCAGCCCGCCGCACCTCGGCGCGCAGCATGCCGAGGCGGCGCTCCAGGCTCTCCATGGACTCGGTCACGGGAAAGACTGTACAACAGTCCAGTCTTTTCCAGCAAATTCCAGTTTTATCCCGCAGACTTGGCGTACGGTCATCCCTGGTAGCGACCGAAGGGAGCCCTCATGCCGGATCAGGAATCGCTTCTGGATCTCGTATTCGACAAGCTGGCCAGCGACGACGTCCCAGCCGAGACGGCCGGGCTGGTGCTAGCTGCCTACGCAGGCGAAGAACAGCTGGCCGTCGCGCTGGCGGGAGCGGAGCCGGACCTGCCGGCTCCCAGTGAGCGCGGCGCGCTACCGCGGGCTTCCCTTTTCCTGGACTCGGTCGCGGTGGCAGGCTTCCGCGGGGTGGGCGGCCGCGCCAGCCTCCGGCTCACTGGGCGGCCGGGCCTGACACTTGTCGTCGGGCGCAACGGCTCGGGGAAGTCCAGCTTCGCGGAAGCCGCCGAGCTTTCGCTGACCGGCAAGAGCGCCCGATTGTCCGGTCAGAGCATCTCCCGCGCAGGATGGCGCAACCTGCATGACAGCTCCTCGTGCCAGATCCAGGTCGCTATCCGGGCCGACAACACGGTCGCGCCGATCCAGATCACCCGGACCTGGCGCGACACCGATACTGATCCGGACCAGGGCACCTGCAGCGTGATCGATGGCGCGAACCGCTACCAGGACCTGGCCGAACTTGGCTGGCTTGACGCTCTGGAGACGTACCGTCCTTTCCTGAGCGCCCATGACTTCGGGCGGCTGATGTCCGCTGCCCCGAGCGAGCTCTTCGACACGCTCGCGCCGATCCTTGGCCTTGAGCCCATCACCGCCGCCGACAAACGGCTCATGCACGCCCGCAAGGTCATCGACGACCGGCTGAGGGAGCTTAAGGACGCGCGTGACGGGCTGCGGAGCCAGCTAGCCACCGTGGACGACGACCGCGCCAGGAAGGCCGTGACGATCCTCGCGAAACGCCGGCCCAGCCTGGATGAACTCGACGCGCTGCTGGCCAGCACCGGGGAGACTGCCGCAGACCCGGCGGTCGCCGCCTGCCAGCGACTGGCTGCCGCGGTCGTGCCGGGCACGGCGGAGGCGGCAGCTCTGGCGACTGCCCTGGACACGGCGGCGCACCAGTCTGCCGCCCTCACGGCCAGCAGCAGCCATGCGGCGCATCAGGTCAGCCAGATGCTGGACATCGCGCTGGCCTTCCACGCCGACCAGGGCGATGGCCCTTGCCCCGTCTGCAGGACAGGTGAGCTCACGGAGCCCTGGCGGGCGCAGACCGCGGAAATGCTGGCCCGGCTCCGCGCCGGCTCCTCGGACGCACGGGAGGCCAGTACGGGGCTCAGCCGGGCTATTACCGAGGCCCGCACGTTCCTGGACTCAGCCACCCGCGCGCTGCCCGGTGACCTGGAACCCGCGACGACCGCCCTCGGGCAGCCCCTCGCGGACCTCCGTGAGGAGCTGCGGAAGTGGCGGGCCACCGGGCAGGACGCAACGCAACAGCAGGTCGCTGAGCAGCTGCGATCGGGCTACCCCCGGCTGCATGCCGCGCTCGCTGCTGCGCGGGCCGCCGCCGCGGAATGGCTGCAGGGCCGGCACGATGCGTGGCGCGAGCATGCCGCCGCCGTGCAGCACTGGCTCGGAGCAGCCCGGCGCGCATCCCAGGACGAGAGCGCCAGCGCCAGGATCAAGGCCGCCCGCGACTGGCTGAAGTCCGCCGCGGAGGAGATCCGCTCTGCCCGGCTGGCGCCTTTCGCGCAGCGGTCGCAGGAGATCTGGGAGCGACTACGCCAGGAGAGCAACGTCGAGCTGGATGGCATGCGGCTGGATGGCTCCAGCACCCGCCGCAGGCTCGCGTTCCCCGCCACCGTGGATGGCACCGCCACCCAGGCGATGGCCGTCATGAGCGAGGGCGAGCTCCAGGCTCTCGGCCTCGCGGTCTTCCTGCCCCGCGCCAGCGCGGATGACAGCCCGTTCCGCTTCCTGCTCATCGACGATCCCGTGCACAGCATGGACCCGTCCAAGGTCGACGGGCTCGCGCAGGTACTCGCGGACCTGGCTCGTACGCGGCAGGTAATCGTCTTCACCCACGACGACCGGCTCCCCGAGGCGATCCGCCGGCTGCAGATCGACGCCACGATCTGGGAAGTCATGCGCCGCGAGCGGTCGATCGTGGAGCTGCGCAAGAATCTCGACCCGGTCAGGCGGTACCTGGATGACGCCAGGTCGCTAGCCATGACGGCCGACCTGGCCGAGGACGTGCGCCGTCCGGTCGTCGCGGGTTTCTGCCGGTCAGCCATCGAGGCGGCCTGTCATGAGCACATCAGGCGCGTGCGGCTGCGCAGCGGCGAATCCCATGCGTCCGTCGACGCGCTGATCGACGGCGCCGGCAATCTGAACCAGATCGTCGCCCTCGCCCTGTTCGGCGACGCCAGCCGGGGCGGCGAGGTGCTGGCCGTGCTCAACCGCCGGTTCGGCTCCTGGGCCGCCGACGCGCTCAATGCCTGCAAGGACAACGTGCACGGCTCGGCACGCGGCTCACTGGAGTCGCTGGTGAACGACACCAAGCGGCTCACCGGGAGCCTGGGGTGAATCCGGACGCCTACCTCGCGGCGGCGGACCGGCTGCTCACCGACGTCATCAGCGGTGCGCGCGGGACATGGCCCCGCGCCTGCGCATGGCTCATCCGGCTGGCCCTGGAAACCGCGCTGACCACGTTCTGGGAATCGGCATGCCCTGCTGTCGCGGCATGCCGCTCGCGCCGGGCGCAGTTCCTCCTGCTGCCCCGTTACTGCAATCCTGAGATCAGCCACCGGGCGGCGCTTGCCTGGGTAACGCTGTCCCAGGCCGGCCACCATCACGCCTATGAACTCGGCCTCACGGCAGCCGAGCTGCGGCGGCTGCGGGACGAGGTGCAGGCCATCATCCCCAGCCTGCGGCCAGCCAGGGCGCGCCAGCCGGGCTAAGCACCGGCCAGGCCCGGCGGCCGGGCGAGGGCCGCCAGCTTCGCCCCGCCGTCTCAACGTGGCTATGAGATGCCCGGGTGCTGCGGGATCGCGGCGGGGTCCGGCCTCCCGTTGCCGTTCAGGCGACTCCGGCGCAGGGATTGAGCTCGTTCGGAAATCTGGGTCAGCACCATCACCGTAAAGCCGACGAAGAAGACCGCCTCCATCACGCCACCCAGCCTGTTCAGCAGGTAGGCCAGGCCCAGCAGCGGGTAAGCGACGAGCGCGGCCCTGGCGAGGCCCCGGTAGACCCTCGCGGTGCGCGCCTGCCCGCCGCGTGTCCGCCGGAAGGCGAACAGCAGGGCAATCGTGATGGCGACGAACTCGAAGATCCCGGCGGCATCGTGCACGTACTGGGAGAGGGGAAGCTGGAACCTCCATTCCAGGTTCCGGCATCGCGCATTGATTCCGTCAGCACACACCTCCGGGAACAGCCCGCCGAGCGATCCCGCGACGGCGAACACCATCATGGCCAGCCATTCCCGCCGGCCTCCCAGGATGCTCCCGCTCCCCGCCGCGGCGAACGCCACCAGCAGCAGCAGCCCGGAGAGAAGATCAGCATGCTGCATCCCGGTGGCGAACGGCTGGCCGGTCACCTCCAGATTGCTGAACAGCTCGTTGGGTGAGGTCATGAGTCCAGGCTTGAGCGGAACCAAAACCCACCAGTTGTAGGCAAGCAGCCCAGCGATTCCGAAGATCCACGTCACCGTCAGACGGGTGAGCGGGCGACGCGGCACGGCCACCGGGACCGGAGCAGCCGGCACCGGCCCGGGAACCTGCCTTCGTGGCGTGGCCCCTGATCGCGGCTCCAGGTTTCCCACCGCCTCACGCGCGACTAGGTTGCTTGCAGCAACCAAACTAGTTGCCGACCCCGCATGCTGTCCATGCGCTTAAGCCTCAGCTAAGCATCAGCCTGTGCCGGCTAGTCGCTCGGCAACCTTCCAGGTTTCTTCCAACGCAGTTCCAGCGTCGGCTGCCACACTCAGGTCTATAGCATCGACGAAAAGAGCTCTGCAAATGTCTTCCCGCAAACTCACCAGATCTATCATCGTTGGCGTCGCGGCCATCGCGGTCGCGGGCGGTTCCTAGGGATCGTCAGCGCAGCCTCCAGCAGCAGCCCAGCCGCTGCCAGCAGCAGCTCCGCTGGCGGTCACGGATTCGGCGGCGGGGGATCCAACGCCCGGTCCGGGCCGGCCGCAGGCGGAGCATCCGGCACGGTCGGCAGCGTGTCCACCCCGAGCTTCACCATGACGACATCAGCGGGTCAGAAGGTGACCGTCGACGAGGCGTCATCCACGACATACCAGAAGGGGACGAGCCCGGCCTTGGCGAGTGCCATCACAACAGGCAAACCCGTCCTCGTACTCGGGACGACCAGCGGAACGACCATCACGGCCACGCAGGTCATCGTGCAACCGGCTGGCGGCAGCGGATCTGCGGCTTCCCCGACGGCAAAGGTGATCCCCTTCCAGCGCGGTGCGCCGACCACGTCAAAGCAGGTCGGTCAGATCCCGGCGAACTGGAGTCAGGGGTCGGGGACGATCGTCAGCGGAACGGCAGCGAATAAGGCAACGGAAGCTGCGCTAGCCGCCTACCCGGGGGGATCGTCGACCGTGTCGTGAAGCTGAGCAACGGCGACTACAACGTCCACTACATCGGCGTCAACTGGCCGCACCACGTCTTCGTCAACCAGGACTTCAAGGTCATCGGCGCCGAGTAGCCCGCGCCGTCTCCCAGGTGCGCGCGCCTCTCTCGTGACCGGACTGGGACGCCGCCGGCCGCGCAATCAGCAGCACTCCGACAACCAGCTGCCCGGGGTCTGGGAGGCTCCCGCGAAAGTCGGGTTGACCTGGGCTTAGGCTACGTCCCTGACCTGGACATACCCCAGGTTCGGGCTATTCTTACCCCCATGACGCGCGCGTCGCGGAGAATGTTCGGCGACGCAGGCGGAGGGGAGTCAGGATGCACATTCCGGGGCTAGCGCAAGAGTATGAAAGAACGTGCGATGACTGCGGTACCTCCTGGCGCGTGCCTAAAGCGATCGCACACCCGCACATGCAGGGGCTTCCGATGCGCGGTCCGGCGGCGCAGGCGCAGACCGAGGCCGTCATCGCAGCAAATGCGGAACTGGCCGAAAGAGCCGCAGCCTTCCGGCGCTGTCCCAAGTGCGAATCAGGTCATTACAAGCAGCGGGCGAGCCGTTCCTGAACTGGGATAGCGGTCCACAGCTGACTATCCTGGCCCGGCTCGCTGACGCCGTGACCAGGATAGATGCGCAGAAACTAGCGGCGTGGCCGACCGTGGGGAGAATGGCTCGCACGGGGCATATCACGCGCTAGCGAGGCTTCTCGCGCTCTACGGCGCGTTTCTTGTCAATCTCGCGACTAGGCTCCCTGCAAGTTACCTTTATTGCCAGCCCCTCCGAGCCTCGTTCGCTCAGCGAAGCGACCAAGATTCATAGATCGCTGACAAGATAGATCGCTGACAAGACTGTATACCTCAGCATGGAAATTTAACCAGCGTCATCTGTTCGACTCATGCGCGCTTTTCAAGCTGGTCGCCGGGCGGCTTTGCCGGGCTGATGTGCCTGCCCTGCAGCAGTGCCCAGGCACGGATCAGGGCCAGCGAGAACGAGGAGATCAGCAGGTAGGCCACGGTGTAGACCAAGGACGAATCGTGCGACAGCGCGATCAGCAGCACTCCGACAACCAGCTGCCCCAGGTACGTGCAGGAGCTGAGGATGAGCGACACCAGGTGGAGATCCCGCCGCCCGATGCGCCAGTGCAGCTGCAGCGTCCTGAACAGGCTGTACCCGCCCAGGATGGCGGCGGGATAGCCCAGGTTGTCCTGTGGCATGAGGGCCAGCAGGGAGACAAAGAACGCGTTGACCAGGGCCGTGAAGGCGGATCCCGCGAGCGCCCGGCCATCAGCGGCCGACTCGCCGCTGAAGACCGAGTCCGGGCGCAGCGAGATGGAGACAAAGAGCAGCCCGATCAGTGCCCCGGCCGCGGCCGCAGCGGCGGTGAAGTATCCCAGGAAGGCATCAGGAACCACAGCTGCGTCCTTGTCCTCGTCAATTGGCCCGTGGCCCGGCCGGATGAAGGAACCCACGCGACCGGCTAGTGCATCATCCCATCAGCCGCCACAGGCAATGGGCCCGAACGGGGCGTGGGGGTGGGACGCTGGATTCGTGAACGCCGGGCAAGCTGAGACCTACCTCCGGCTGCGAGCCGAGACCGAGCTGCGCCGTGCGCTCACACTCCCCCGGTTCGATCCTCCGGATGCAGACGGGCTGCCTGGCCCGCTGCGCGCCGCCGTCAGGCTGGCGCAGCCCGGGGTCACACTGATCGCGAACGCAGCCCGGCCGGCCCTGCCGCTGGCCAGGCGAGCCGCCGACGCACTGCAACCGATGGCCGATGAATCCGCGCGTGCGCTGCAGCCACTGGCCGACGAGGCAGCGCGTGCACTGCGACCGCTGGCCGGGGAGGCGGCGCGCAGGCTGCAGCCGCTGGGCGAGCAGGCCGCGCGCAGGCTCCGGCCATTCGCCAAGGATGCCGGACACAGGCTGGAGTCCCTCGGCTGGCGCGCCTTCAGCGCGGTGCAGACGCTCGGTAACAGGACGACGGGCGCGATCATGAGCATGCAGCGGCAGGCTGCCAGGGCGACCGGCTCGCTGCCCGTCAAGCCCGGCACCGCGACCGGGCACCGGGAACCGTCGGCCGATGAAGGCGTTCACCGGCTCAGGTCAGTTGCCAGCGCGCTCGTCCAGGCTGGCGCCATCGAGAGCGCTGCCGCGGATTCGGTACTGGCCGGGCTGCAGACGGCGCTGCTGGCCCGGTCACGGCTCGCGCCGCACTGGCTCTGGCGGCAGGACATGCTGGCAAGGCGCCGCCAGGCCGCGGGCGCCCCTGCCGGGCTCTACCGTGCGGTGCCGGTCGGGATCACTGTTCCGGCGGCGCCGGACAGCGGGCTGGGCGATACCCGCCTGCTCGCGCTGGTGATCGCGCCCGACCGGGCGGCCATGACCGCGGCGGGCCACCGGGTGGACCCACCGGGCCAGGTGCCTCGCTGGCACCCGCGGGCGGCGATGCAGGGTTCCCGCGGTTCCTGGCCGAGCGCTACCGACGACCGCGGCAACAGCTACCAGCTCGATCTCGGCAGCTGGAGCGGCGGCGAAGATGGCGACTGGACCGGCACCCTGGACATCTCCCCGGTCCCGGCAGCCGGGATCCGGTGGCTGGACCTGACCGTCAGCCCCGGCTCGGAGCCCGTCCGGGTGGATCTCGGTGACGTCAGCCGCGAGAGCAGCGGAGCAGCAGGGCTGCCCCCGGCCGGCGGCCCGGTCGACCGGCTGTTCGAGGCGGCCGCCGAGAACCTCCTGGGCTACGCGGCCAGGCACGGCGACGATGTCCGTCACTACCAGGGCCTCGCGGGCATCGCGGAAAGCGCGACGGCGCTGGCGGAATGCGGCGCGCTGCCACCCGCATGCGCCGCTCTCGGCCGCCTCGCCGCCCTTGCCCGGCATCTCGGCGTCGACGTCCCGGCCGCGCTGAGCCTCGGCGCGGCCGAAGCTGAGCTCCCGGAAGCGTGGACGAGCGTGCTGGAGAACGGGCGTTGCCGCGACGGCCGGCACTGCACCGCCGCCGCCGCCGCGGTCCTGCCGGAACTCGACGGCGCGCGGTTCGTGCTCGCGGGGCTGCGCTCCACTGCCGGAGGTGCCCAGTTGCGCGTGCTGGGCTGGGGGCAGCAATTCGATCCGTACTCTCTCGGCCGCGAGATGGACGGCCCCTGGTCGTGGTGGGCGCACGATGACAGGGGGCGCTGGCACGTTCTCAAGGCGGATGGCGGCGGCTACGGTAACGGCCATTCGGATGTGCAGATGTCGCTGTTCCCGCCGCTGCATCCCGATGCGACGTCCCTGGAGGTCACGCTCACCGGCAGCTCCGGCCGGGTCACTGCCACGATGCCGCTTGACTGGCTGGTGCGGACATGAGCACGGCCGGGCAAGGACACCAGACCCCGCCGTGGTGGGCTGCGCTGCCGCCCGCGTCGGTCGGGGTGCCGTGCGGCGGCGGCACCCATCAGCTGCGCTGGGAGCAGGGCGGGCTCGTCGCGGCCGACCACCCGGACGCCGAGGCGGAACTGGTGCTCGCGGCGCTGGGCGGCGACCGGACGGAGTGCATCGAGCTGGCCGAGGCATGGGGCAGCCGGAGCGATGACCTGGAGGTACTGGCAGTGGGACCCCGGTCCGCTGCCGACGAGCTGACGATCACCCGCGACGAGATTGACCAGCTCAGGCTCGCTGGCCTGGGATTCCGGGGCAGCCGCCCGTTGATCGCCGGGGGCCGCGGCGCGACACTATCCGCGGGCCGCTCCGCGGCGGCGGCCGCGGGACGCGGCGGGACGGGATCCGGCCCGGCTGTCCTTGCCCGGTGGCTGGTGCGCGGCCGGCACATCGGTCTGCTGCGAGGCGCGCCGGCCCGTGGCCATGCCAGCTATGGCACCGTCGGGTCGTCGTCGTCACATCGCCCGATCAAGGCACCCAGCGCACCCGGCGCGGCCGCGCGATCGCGCACCGTGCTGTCGTATGGCGCGCCTGAGCGGGATCGCACCCGGGCCAGGCAGGCGGAACTACTCAGCCTGCTCACCCTCAGCCCGGCGCTTGCGCTGCGGCTGACCGGCACGGTCGCCGCCGCCTGGGCCGATGGCGGCAGCCGGGCAGGGGAGCGCGCCGCGGCCCGGCCGGCCCTGGTCGCGGCGCTGGCCGGGCGGCTGGCGCCCGCCGCCCAGTCCTGGCTCGGCATCGACCCGGGCCAGGTCGAGGCGGTACTGCACGAGGATGCGGGCTGGGGGCAGCTGACCATGACCGGCAGCGGCAGCGACCGGAAACTCCGCGCCGCGCTTCCGGCCGGCTGGCTGGCCTCGGTGTGGGCAGCCGGGCTCGCGGTGACCGGCGGGCACCTGATCGTCGCAGTCCAGGAGGCGGCCTGGCCGGAGGCCACCGTGCTCGGCGTGCCCGAGCCTGGCGCGGAACCGGTGATACTCAAGGTGCACGCGGCCGGCGACCGCTGGATCCTGGGCGCCGCGGACGGCGAGCAGGCAACGGACGGCGAGCAGGCCGGCGGCGGACCGGACGGCAGCGAGCACGACGATGGGACGGCATGAGCAAAGACGGGCGGCGGTTCGCCGGAACCGGCGCGCAGCAGCAGGCCGCTGCGGTCGAGGCGCTCGGCGTGGCGGTGGCCGCCCGGGTTCCCGTGCTGCTGTGGGGATCGCCAGGCACCGGCAAGACCGCCACGATCCGGGCCATGGCCGAGCAGATGGGCTGGCCGTGCGAGACCGTGATCGCCTCCATCCGCGAGCCGTCCGACTTCGCCGGGCTGCCCATCGTCGTGGGCGACGGGGTGCGCTTCGCTCCCCCCGGCTGGGCGCGGCGGCTCGCCGAGACCGGGCACGGCCTGCTGTTCCTTGACGAGCTGTCCACCGCGCCGCCGGCCGTGCAGGCAGCCCTGCTGCGGGTGGTCCTTGAACGCGTGGTCGGCGACCTGGCACTGCCCGACGACGTGTCGGTCGTCGCGGCAGCGAACCCGCCGGAGCAGGCGGCCGACGGGTGGGACCTGTCGGCTCCGCTGGCCAACCGGCTGTGTCACCTTGCCTGGGAGGTGGATCCGGGGGCCGTGGCCGACGGGCTGGCGGGAGGCTGGGCGGCGCCACGAGTTCCCTCGCTGCCGGACGGCTGGGATGCCGGGCTGGGCGTGACCCGCGGCCTGGTGGCCGCGTTCCTGCACGCGCGGCCCGCGCTTGCCTGCGCGCCGCCGGCCGACGCCTCGTCCGCGGGCAAGGGCTGGCCGAGCCCGCGGACCTGGGACATGACAGCCCGGCTGCTGGCGGCAGCCGAGGCCGCGGGAGCCGGCGGCGAGGCCCGTTCGGCGCTGGTGCGGGGATCGGTCGGCGAAGGGGCCGGGGTGGAGTTCCTGTCCTGGCTGACCGAGATGGACCTGCCCGACCCGGAGGCCGTCCTCGCCGACCCGGACTCCTTCGTGCTGCCGAAGCGCGGCGACCGCGCCTACGCGGCAGTGACCGCCGTGGCCGCCGTGGTGGCCGCCGACCCGACCCCGGAGCGCTGGGCGGCGGGCTGGCGGGTCCTCGGCAAGGCGGCGGCCGGAGCACCCGATGTGGCCGCCGTCGCCGCCCGGATGCTCGCCAGGTGCAGGCCCGACGGGACCCCGCTGCCCGCCGAGGTGCGGCTGTTCGCGCCGGTGCTGCGGGACGCCGGGCTGCTGCGCGGATGACCGTGAGCAGCGACCCGGCGACAGGGACCGGCCAGGCGGGCGGGACCAGCAGGGCAGGCAAGGCCGGCGGCGTGCCGGGCCTGGCAGCTGCCAGGCTCTGGGCAGCCTCGCGCTTCCCGTACCTGGCGACCGGGCTGTTCGGCGCCCAGGTGACCGCGGCCCGCGGCATCGGTACGGTCGCCGTCGATGAGGGCTGGCGGCTGCACGCCGACCCGGCGCTCACGGGCAGCTGGACCCCGGCGCAATTCGGCAGCGTGCTCGTCCATCACGTGTGCCACCTGCTGCGCGCGCACGGAGAACGGTCCGCGCCGGCCGGCGTCACCGCCGGGCAGGCCAGGACCTGGGTGCTGTGCGCCGACGCAGAGATTAACGACGACCTGGTGCCGGCCGGACTTGAGCTGCCCGGCGGACCGGTGCTGCCCCGGCACCTGGGATCGGCGACGGGCCTGCTGGCCGAGCAGTACTACGCGGTGGCACGGGCCACCGAACCTCCGTTCTTGCGCAAGGAGATTCCCGGGGCAGGGACGGACGGCTGGAGCCTTGACTGCGGCAGCGGCGCGGACGGCCTGCCGCGGCCGTGGGACTCCGGTGGCCTGCCGCGGCTGCCACCGTGGCAGGCGCAGCTGCTGTGCCGGCAGGTAGCGCAGGACTGCATCGCCCGCGGGCGGGAACCGGGCACCGTGCCCGGCGGCCTGCTGCGCTGGGCCAGCCAGCTGCTCGAGCCGGC
The DNA here is from genome assembly GCA_003168215.1 of Actinomycetota bacterium. Lineage (GTDB taxonomy): Bacteria > Actinomycetota > Actinomycetes > Streptosporangiales > Streptosporangiaceae > Palsa-506. The sequence goes on along the minus strand of PMSW01000169.1, from coordinate 7,141 downwards.
CATCGACTGGCGCAAGGCACTCGCCGCCGAGCTGCGCAGGGCCGTCGCCGACACCACGGGCGCCGTCGACTACTCCTACCGGCGCCCATCCCGCCGCGCGGCGGCGGCCGGCAACGTGGTGCTGCCCGCGCTGCGCCGCCCCGTGCCCGAGGTCGCCGTCGTCTGCGACACCTCCGGCAGCATGACCGACGAGCTGCTGGCCGCGTCGCTCGCCGAGGTGGAGGGACTGCTGCGCGCGGTCGGGCTGGCCCGCGGTGTCCGGGTGATCGCCTGCGACGCCGCCGCCGGGACGGCCCGCCGGGTCAGCTCCGCCCGCCACGTCGAGCTGGCCGGCGGCGGCGGGACGGACATGGGCGCTGGCATTGCGGCAGCGGCCCTGCTGCGGCCCAGGCCTGCCATCACCGTGGTGCTGACTGACGGGTTCACGCCCTGGCCGGAGCAGCCGCCGCGGGGCATGCGGGTGGTCGTCGGCCTGCTCGGGGACGACGCGCCCGAGGCGCCCGGGTGGGCCAGGTCAGTCCGGGTGCCTTCCGGCTGAGGTTTGCGGGCGGGCCGAGGCGCCGGCCCGGCTGAGGTACCGGCCGGGCGGAGGCAACGGGCCGGCGGAGGCACCGGGCGATCGCATCCCGGGCGGGCACCGGCCGGGCCGCTACAGTGGCACCATCGCGGCTAAGGAGGTCCCAGGATGACGGACCAGCAGGCCGTCGGCTCGGCAGTCTTCGACCGGCAGTACCTCGCCGGGCTGATCAGCCGGGAGCGGGAGACCTACGGCCAGCGGCATGCCGGGTCGCGGCACGCCTTCGAGACGACGGGCGCCAACCTGCTGGGCGGCGTCCCGATGACCTGGATGCGCATGTGGGCCGGGGGGTTCCCGGTCTACTTCGGCGAGGCGCACGGCGCGAGGCTGACCGACATCGACGGGAACGGCTTCATCGACTTCTGCCTTGGCGACACCGCCGCCATGGCCGGGCACTCCCCCGCCGCCACGGTCGCGGCGGTCACCCGCCGGTACGGCGAGCTGGGCGGCGCGGCGACCATGCTGCCGACGCAGGATGCTGGCTGGGTGGCGGCGGAGCTCACCCGCCGGTTCGGGCTGGCGCGGTGGAGCTTCACCCTCACCGCGACCGACGCCAACCGGTGGGCCATCCGGGTCGCGCGGCAGCTCACCGGACGGCAGAAGATCCTGGTGTTCAGCTACTGCTACCACGGCAGCGTGGACGAGGCCTTCATCCTCGCCGGGCCCGACGGCCCGGTATCGCGGCCCGGCAACGTCGGCGCCCCGGTCGATCCGCGGCAGACCACCCGCGTGGTCGAGTTCAATGACCTGGCCGGGCTGGAGCGCGAGCTCGCGGCCCGCGACGTGGCTGCCGTCCTGATGGAGCCGGCGCTGACCAACATCGGCATCGTCTTGCCTGACCCCGGCTACCTGGCGGCCGTGCGCGAGCTGACCAGGCGGCATGGCTGCGTTCTCATCAATGACGAGACGCATACGTTCAGCGCCGGCCCCGGCGGCTGCACCCGCGCCTGGAACCTCGATCCTGACATCGTCACGATCGGCAAGTCGATCGCCGGCGGCATACCGGCGGGCGCCTACGGCCTGTCCGAGGAGCTGGCCGGCCGCATCCTGGCCGATGCCGACGCTGACGTCGAGGACACCGGCGGGGTGGGCGGCACGCTGGCCGGTAACGCGCTGTCGGTCGCCGCGATGCGGGCGACGCTGGAGCACGTCCTCACCGACGCGGCGTTCGACGGCATGATCGCTGTGGCGGATCACTACACCGCGGGCGTGCAGGACGTGATCAGTTCCCGCGGGCTGCCGTGGACGATCACTCAGCTGGGCGCGCGGGCCGAGTACCGGTTCTGCCCGGTGCCGCCGCGGTCCGGTGGCGAGTCCGAGGCCGCCGCTGATCCGCTGCTTGACGAGTACCTGCACCTCTACACCGTCAACCGGGGCGTGCTCATGACGCCGTTCCACAACATGGCGCTGATGTCGCCGGCCACCACGTTCACGGACGCCGACGCCCACTCCGCGGTCTTCGCGGCCGCGGCCGACGAGCTGCTCAGCTGAGAGCTTCTGGGCTGCCTGGTGTTGCCTGGGCGGGTTACCGTAATTGGATGGGACGCGTGGTTCCCCCCGACAGCGTCGACTGGCCCGGACTGTTCGGCCGGTTCGAGCACACCTGCTTCCGGCTTGAGACGCTGCAGCGGTACGAGGAGCCCGGCGAGGCCGACGCGGTCCAGTCCTTCCTGGCCCGTCAGGAGCCAGTCATCTACCCGGACAAGGCGGCCTGGCTCGCGGTGGTGCGTGCCTCGGTGGCAGCCGGGAAGGTGCTGCGGCGCGTGCACGTCGTTTCCGAGCCGCTGACCGACTACCTGCGGTTCGAGATCGGCTGGAGTTACCGGCTGAACGCCGACGCGGGCGAGGACATCCGCATCTCCCGGGCCGCTGCCGCGCTCCCCCGCGATGACTACTGGCTGTTCGACAGCCGGGCAATGGCCCGTCTGCACTACGACGGCGACGGCCGGCTGACCGGTGTCGAGCTGACTGACGACCCGGCCGCGGTCGTGCAGGCCGGCTACTGGCGTGACGTTGCCTTGCACCTGGCGGTGCCGCTGGACAACTGGCGGTCCGCGCGCTGACACGCGCTGACGGCCGGCCCGCTGACCCCGCGGGGCGCCAGCCCGCTTGGTGGTACGTGCGCCGCCAGCCGGCGCAGGTAAGCGACTGAACCTGGGATTTACGCAGGATGCCGCGTACTCGCGCTTTGTCCGGCCAGCCGCGGCGTGCGGCAGCCGGCGCGGCGCTCCAGGGCCGCGACACCCTGGCTAGCTCCGGTTATCGTGGTCGGCATGCCTGATCGTAAGGAGATCCTGGAGGTGGCCGGCCGCACGGTGGCGGTCAGCAACCCGGACAAGGTCTACTTCCCGCAGACCGGGCACACCAAGCTGGACGTGATCAGGTACTACCTGACTGTCGCCGAGGGCGCACTGCGCGGCGTGGCCGGACGGCCGATGGTCCTCAAGCGGTTCGTGCACGGCGCGGCCGGCGAGGCGTTCTTCCAGAAGCGAGCGCCGTCGGCCCGGCCGGACTGGATCGAGACGGTCGAGCTGAGCTTCCCCTCCGGGCGGACCGCGGAGGAGATCGTCGTCCGGGATGCGGCGCAGCTCGTCTGGGTGGCGAACCTGGGCTGCATCGACCTCAATCCGCACCCGGTCCGCGCCGACAACCTTGATCATCCCGATGAGCTGCGGGTGGATCTGGATCCGGTTCCCGGCGTCGGCTGGCCACAGATCGTCGCAGTCGCCCTGGTGGCCAGGGACGTGCTCGCGGATTTCGGCCTGACCGGATGGCCGAAGACGTCCGGCTCCCGCGGCATCCACATCTACTGCCGGATCGAGCCACGCTGGACGTTCACCGAGGTCCGCGGCGCAGCCGTGGCGCTGGCCAGGGAAATCGAGCGGCGCGCGCCGGACCTGGCGACCGCCCGGTGGTGGAAGGAGGAGCGCCATGGCGTCTTCGTCGACTACAACCAGAACGCCAAGGACAGGACGATCGCCTCGGCCTACTCGGTGCGGCCGACCCCGGATGCCCGGGTATCAGCGCCGCTGACCTGGGACGAGCTAGCTGACTGCCGCCCTGAGGCGTTCACCATCGACACGATGCCGGTGCGGTACGCAGCCGTCGGCGACCTGAGCGGCGGCATCGACGACCAGGCGGGGTCTCTTGAGCCGCTGCTCAAGCTGGCGGCCGACCACGAGGCAGCCGGCCTGCCCGACGCGCCCTGGCCGCCGCATTTCGACAAGCAAGCCGGAGAGCAGCCCCGGGTGCAGCCGTCGAAACGGCGCCCCAGTACGCCGCGCCAGCCCGGCGACACGGGACAGCCCGGCTCCGCGCGACAGCCCGGCTCCGGTCGACAGGCCAGCGGCACGCGGGAGCCGACGGCACCATCCGCTCCAGCGCCGCCTGCGCCGGGCAAGGCCAGCGGGGCGACCGGCCGCCGCAAGTCGACGATGCCGCTGATCGAGGTCGCCAGGGCAGCGAGTCAGGGCGAGGCAATGCTGGGCCTTGACCGCTGGAAGGAGCGGCACGGGGATGTCTGGCCGTACCTTGAGCCCTCCGACGTGCTGGTGGACTCGATGCGCGGCCGGTCGTCGACCTGGACGAGGATCCGGCTGAACCTGCGCAACGTGCCCGCCGGGCAGCGCCCCGCGCAGGAAGCACTCGACGTGGACTACAACCCCTGGGCGGGTGGCGGCTAGCGGTGCCTGCGCGGTCAGCCGAGCTGCGGCAGCACCTCGGACGCGATCAGCTCTAGGTGATCAAGGTCCTGCAGGTCGAGTACCTGGAGGTACATGCGCTGCGCCCCGATCTCGGCGTACGTCCCGATCTTGTCGGCGACTTCAGCCGGGGTCCCGGCGACGCCGTCTTCCCGCAGCTCGGCCAGCTCCTTGCCGATCGAGGCGGCGCGCCGTTCCAGCTCGGCCTGCGACCGCCCGCAGCACACCACTTGCGCCGCCGAGTACGTTATCGACGATGCGGCGCGGCCCCCCGCCGAGCAGGCATCCCGCACCCGGCCGAACGCCGCCGCCGTGGCCGGCACCCCGCCGAACGGGACGTTGTACTCGTCGGCGTACCGCACGGCCAGCTGCGGCGTCCGACGCTTCCCGGTGCCGCCGATGAGCACAGGGGGCCGCGGCCGCTGCGCGGGCTTGGGCAGCGCCGGCGAATCGGACACCTGGTAGTGCGCTCCGCTGAACGAGAATTTTTCCCCCTCCGGCGTCTCCCACAGGCCGGTGATGACCGCCAGCTGCTCCTCGAGCCTGGCGAAGCGCTCGCCCAGGTCCGGGAACGGGATGGCATAGGCCTCGTGCTCGTCCGCATACCAGCCGGCCCCCAGCCCGAACTCCACCCGGCCGCCGCTCATCTGATCCACTTGCGCGACGCTGATCGCCAGCGGACCCGGGTGCCGGAAAGTGGCCGCCGTCACCAGCGTGCCGAGCCGGATCCTGGACGTCTCGCGGGCCAGCCCGGCCAGCGTCACCCAGGCATCGGTCGGGCCGGGCAGCCCGCTGACTGGGCCCATCTTGAGGTAGTGATCGGAGCGGAAGAAGGCATCGAAGCCAAGCTCCTCGGCCGCGCGCGCGACCGTCAGTAGCGTGTCATAGCTGGCGCCTTGCTGGGGTTCCGTGAAGATCCGCAGTTGCATGCCGCTCATCCTTTCGCATCCCGCTGCGGGGGGCGCGGTCGCCTGCGCCCCTCCCAGCGCCCAGCGGGAGCTAATCCGGGCCGGCTGGTCCCGGCCCCGGCCGACTAATGCCGGCGGGCTGGTCGCGGCCGGCTAATCCGGCCGCGCAGTCCGGGCCGCACGGCCGCGGCCGACCAGTCCAGCCACGGCTCCGCAGGACGCGGCCAACCTCGGCGGCCACCTCACAGGGTCGCTGCGTAACGTCGGACCACGAGTAGCGCAAGGTGACGCAGCCGGCGGCCGCGCTCGCGTTGTCACGGCGGATGTCCCGCCAGCGTTCCTGCTCGGGATGGGCTGCCCGGCCGTCCAGCTCGACAATCAGCAGGTATCTCTCGTAACGGACATCCTGATACGTGGACACGTTCCGCACGATCACGTGCCGCTGCCGGACCCCGGCTGGCAGCCCATGGAGCCGCTCGACGCAGTGCAGGTAGGCATGTTCGAGCGCGGAGTGAACCCCGGAACGGGCGTCACCGAGCGCCGTGGACAGCTCGCTTCGCCACCGCAACCGCAGGCGGGCGGCCATCGCCTGGCGGAGCCTGTCCGGCGTGGTCCGGCGAGTTCCGCAGGCGCGCAGGATCCAGCCGATCCCGTCCGTCACTGTTGCGGCCGCTCCAGCGAGATCGAGGGTCGTGTCCTCAAGCCGCGTCACGGGCGGCAGCAGCACCGGGTGCCTCGACGCGTCCAGCCGCTGCGAGTAGTGCAGCCGGACGCGCCTCATCGCGGCTACCTGATTGCCCCTCGGCACCATCACGTGGATGGGCCCGTCCTGACGAGCGCTCGCGCTCAGCAGCCCGTGCAGTTCGGCTGCCGTTTCGTGGCTCAGCACGGCGCGGGGTCCGGCGCCGAGGACCGCCGCCCACAGCATGGCGGCACGGTCCGGCCGGCCGCTGAAGGCCGCGTACACCCCGTGATGCAGGCGCCGCCAGCGCCCGCTGTCCACCTTCGCCTGCAGGGCGTGCCTGCTCATCCCGGCGCCGAGCGCCTGCGCGCGGGTGATGACTCCTGCCTGCAATTGCAGCAGCTGCTCGCATTCACGAGGGAGGTGGCCGGTCATGCACCTCAGCGTCGCCGCGCCGTCCTCCATTCGGTACCCGCAATCCAAAACTGTGGATAACAAGGACATAGCTGTGGATAAGTAATAGACCGGGCGGGCCGGGTAACGGCGGTCGTGCCCGATTCACCAGCCAATCGACAACGGTTAAGGTTCAGCCGGTTTTTGCCGGCCGGATCGTAACCGCTATCCCATGCGGCGTTGAACGTGATTCAGATGGGGCTGGTGGGGCTTAAGGTGCCGAAAAGCGCGGCTGCACTGGCTCCCTGTGGTCGCTCGCGGCTGGCGCTGGCATCTCGGGGATGTCACTCGCGGCTGGCGCTGGCTCCCTATGGCCGCTCGCGGCTGGCGCTGGCATCTCGGGGACGCCGCTCGAGGACCGGGCATCGTAGGCATCGCGCGCGGCATCCACCTCGGCGAGATGCTCGTCGGCCCAGGCCATGAGCGCGCCGACGGCGTCGAGCAGGGTATGGCCCAGCGGAGTAAGCGCATAGTCGACCCGCGGCGGCATGACCGGGTACATGGTCCGGCTGACTATGCCGTCGCGTTCCAGGCCGCGGAGGGTGACCGTCAGCATTCGCTGGCTGATCCCGTCGACGGCTCGCTTCAGCGAGGTGAATCGCTGCGGGCCGTCACCCAGGCGGAAGATGATGAAGAGCGACCATTTGTCGCCGATTCGGCCGAGGATCTCGCGGACCCGGCACTTGGCTACGGACACTCCAGGCTCCGCTCCGGGCGCGGCGGGCTCTCCGGACGCGGCAAGCGTCCCCGGCGGGCCAGATGCTCCTCGCGCGGCAGGCTCTCCGGACGCGGCAAGCGTCCCCGGCGGGCCAGATGCTCC
>PMSW01000025.1 GCA_003168215.1 Actinomycetota bacterium | reverse complement strand
GGCGGCGCGGCGGTCATGGCGGGTAGCGGTCATAGCGGGTAGCGGCAGGAAATCAGCAACGGAGGGACCATCATGATGACGGCACTGCGGGCGTTCGGGTTGGCCTTGGGGGTCGCTGCCACGCTGACCTGCGCCGGATGCGGCAGCACCTCCCCGACCCCCGTCACCACTCCGGCGGCACTTCCCGTCCTCGGCCGGCTGGCGGGCGTCTTCGCGCACGGCACGGGTTTCGGGCAGGTGAGGCCAGCCAAGATCTTCAACGGCGGCGATCCGACAGGCCTCCTCACCCACGTCGTCTGGAAGTCGTGGGGCGGCCATGATGCGGTAGGCACCGGCAAGACCGACTACGTCGGGCCCGGTAAGTCGGTCGCCGCCGGCACCGAGGAGCGCGCCACGGTCCGGGCATTCCGGCTGGGAACCTGCGATGGCAAGCTCATGTACCGGGCCGTCGAGTGGTACTTCCCCCAGCACGGCCAGGCCTTCAGCCCAAGCCACTACGAGAACATCTGCAAAGGCACCTACGTACCAGGCTCATGACCAACGCGCCGATTGACGGCCAGGTCACCTCGCCCTCGGCTTCGCCGTCGGTGATATCACCGGCGGCGGCTACCCCGACGTGATCGCGGACCGACGTCAACAGCCCGTTGGCCGGATCGAGCTGCCTGAAGTTGACAGTCAAGTGCATTGACTACGAATTTAAGCCGTCGTAACCTCGTTGTTATGCCATTCCCTCCCGCCGACGACAGGATCGGGATTCCCGCCCTGATGCGGGCGGCCCGGGGCAGCTACGCCCAGGCCATCCGCGCGCACCTCGCAGCCGAGGGCATCGATGACATCCCTCGCAACGGGGCCTTCGTGCTATCGGGCCTGGCCAACGGCGACGAATCGGTTGTCGACATGATCCGGGGGCTGGGTGTGACCAAGCAAGCGGTCAGCCAGCTGATCGACACCCTGGTCCTGCGGGGCTATCTCACGCGCGACATAAACCCCGAGGACCGGCGCCGGATGACGATCGATCTCACCGACCGGGGTCGTGCCGCTGCCGCGGCGATCTGCGCCGGCACTGCGGCCATCGACGACGAACTGGCCCGCGTGCTCTCGCCGGCCGAACTGGCCGGCCTGCGGGCCGGGCTGGCCGCTCTCGGCCATATCAAGGAGCGGATGAAGGAAGGATAAGGTTCGCGCATCGACCCGGACGGCAACCTCATCCGCTTCGGTTTCCCCGATCTCATCCGCTTCGGTTCCCCGAAGCGCCGGAGCACAGCCGCTATGGCAGGCGGGAGCCCGGCAGAGGGTCACGGCCGGGTGAGGGGGAGGAACACATCATCGACGATCTCAACGATGACGCGCTCGGATGGCGGAGTGCGGGCGAGGAAGATCTGGTGGCGGAACAAGTCGGTCGGCAGGGTGGCAATCATCGAGCTGATGTCATGGCGGGCTTCACCGCGGTCGGCTGCGCGCTTGAGGATTGTCGCCATGACCCCGGTGCCGATCTGCAGAACCTGGTCCTGGATGCGGGAGAACAGCTCTGCGTCGGCGAAGTAGTCGCCGAGCAAGCCGTAGACGGTCTCCGGGCCGGTCTCGGCCAGCCGGCCAGACATCTGGTGCAGCAAGGCAAGCACGTCGCCGCGCAGGCTGCCGGTGTCTGGCACCTCGCCCGACAGCATGGGGCGGTGGCGGCGCATGGCAGCGATCACCAGTTCGGGCCGGCCGCGCCACCGGCGGTACAGGACGGCCCGGCTGGTGCCGGCCCGAGCGGCGACGGCTTCCATCGTCAGGCTGGCATAGCCAGCCGCCTGGAGTTCATCCCAGGCGGCGTCGATGAGCGCGGTCTCCAGTGCCGCGCCCCGGCGCCGGGTCTTTCCGCCGCTGTGCCGCGGCTGCGGCTGCAACGGCTCCGGGGATCTTGTCATCCTCGCTCCTTAAGGGACGCTTGTATCTTAGCGCGGAAGTAATTAAGATCCGGTCGTATCTTAATAAGATACGACCGGATCGTATAGGAGTCTGCGGTGCGACCTGCCACTCCCACAGCAAGCCCGGCCACGGCGGTCGCATCCCCGCGGAAGCGCGGCTGGCTGCCGCTGGCCGTGATCGCCTCAGCCCACCTGATGGCGGTCCTGGACACCACGATCATGTTCGTCGCGCTGCCGTCGGTGCAGCATGGGCTGGGCATGACCGTGACGACCCGCCAGTGGGTCGTCACCGCCTACACGCTGGCCCTGGCTGGCCTGCTGCTGCTCGGCGGCCGCCTCGCCGACCGGCTCGGCGCCCGGCGCACCCTGCTGATCGGGGTGGCCGGATTCGCCCTCGCCTCGGCCGCCGGGGGGGCTTCCGTCGACGGCACCATGCTCATCGCCGCGCGCGCCGTCCAGGGAGCGTTCGCCGCCATGCTGGTCTCCTCCACCAAGTCGCTGCTCATCACCGTGTACGCCGACGAAGAGGAGCGTGCGCGGGTGATAGGAATCTTCACCGGCACCCTCACCGCCGGGGTGGCGCTCGGGCTCATCCTCGGCGGGGTCCTCACCACCGAGCTGAGCTGGCGCTGGTGCCTGTATGTGAACGTCGTCCTCTCGCTGGCCGTCATCATCGGCGCGCTGCGTGTGCTGCCCGCGCTGCCCGGCCGCCGGGAGGTAAAGATCGACATAGCCAGCGTCCTGCTCGCGTCGATAGGGATGGCTGCCCTGGTCTACGGGCTGGGCGAGGCCGCTGCCTTCGGGTGGGGCTCGGGCCGGATCGCCGGCTCGCTGATCGCCGCCGTCGTGCTCCTCGGCGGCTTCGTGGCCCGCCAGGTCGGACAGCCGAACCGGCTGCTGCCGCTACGGGTGGTGCTCGACCGCAACCGCGGCTGGGCGATGACCGCCCTGATCGTCAATGCCCTGAGCACCTTCGGGATGATGCTCATCCTCACCTACCAGCTCCAGTCCGTCATGCACTACTCGGCGCTTCGCACCGGGCTGGCCCTCATCCCCTTCGCCGTCGCCGCTGGCGCCGGCTCCGCGCTCCTGGCCCCCCTGCTCATGGTCCGCGTCCCGCCCCGATGGCTGGTCACCGCAAGCATCGTGATCGAGGCCGCAGGGCTCGTTCCGCTGATCTGGCTCACGCCGGGCAGTCGCTACCTGCCCCTGATCCTCACCGCCACCATCATCGAGGGACTCGGTACCGGCGTCGCAGGGCCCGCCGCCCTCAGCACCGCGCTGCGAGCCGTCCTGCCCTCCGACACCGGAGCGGCAGGCGCCGGGACCAGCGCCGCCGGCCAGCTCGGCGCATCCCTCGGCGCCGCGCTGCTCAACACCATCGCGGCTGCCGCGACCGCCAGCTACCTTGCCGCTCACGCCACGGCGAGCAGCGCGGCCGGCACTGTCCACGGGTTCACCGTCGCCATGGCCTGGGGCGTAGCCATCCTGCTCGCCGCCGCCGTTCCCATCGCCGTCTTCGTCAATGCCAAGGCACCGGCCCGGCGCCGCTGAGACCACCGGGCGCAGGCCCGCTCTGCGGCCGCACGGGGTGGCAGGGAGTCCAGTGGCCAGAGAGCGCGGCCTGCCGACCCGGGCTCTCAAAAGGCACAGTGTCAGCATTGATGGATCCGGGTAGCACGCAGAGCGTTCTTGTAAAAATTAACCATTCCATCGCAGGCCGCCTCGGCCGTGAAATGCTTCCGGAAACGTTTCTCCCCAGCGTCCTTCCTGCTGTCACTGGCGGCGCCACGCTCGAGGACAGAAGCTAGTCCCTCGGCGAGAGCCGAGGCGTCATCGGGCCGTACCAGGGGCCAGCCAACGTCGCCAATCGCTTCGGCTACCGGCTCGATATCAGAGGCGACGATGCTCAGCCGCAGAGCCATAGCCTCCACCAGGGTGCCCCCTAGCCCTTCCCAGCGCGACGGGAAGGACAAGACATCCGCAGCGCACATGAGGTCAGGTACATCCGTCCGGTGTCCGAGTAGACGGACCGCCACCGCACCCCCGGCGCTGGCTTCAACGACGGCACTGGCATTACCAGGACGGCCGGCTACCAGCAACACAGCATCAGGTACCCGAGCGACCAAACGTCGGAAGGCCTCGACAGTCGTCTCGACGCCCTTCTGCCGGTCAAGTCTGCCTACCGAGAGCACCACCGGCGCGCCTGCATCTATTCCGAGCGCGGCTCTCGTTCTTAGCCGTCTCTCGATGGTGACGATGCCCAGCCTCGCAGGGTCACGGCCTCGGTAAACAACCTCAATCCGATCGCTGGGAATCCTCAGGCGACGCCCCATCACGCTAGCTACCACCACCGATATGGCATGAAAGCGCCTCGTCAGCGGAGCGGTGACCATATCCGCGGACTGAGCAGCCCGTACGCCCCAGGCGCCATAACAAGAGTTAGCTCGGTGCTCCGGTCCATAATCCAGATTTGCCAGCGTGGTCACCACTGGAATACCCACTGGCCGCGCCGCTACTCGCCCTGCCAGATTCGCGAACATCAACGTAGTGTGCAGCAGATCGGGTAGCTCGGAATTAATAACATTTCGCAGCTCTCGCAGCAGGCGGACCGGATCACGGTAGCTCAGTCGTCTAGGCTCGATCCCTACGGCGTCGAGCCTGCTCTCGAGGCCTCCATCATCGGTCAGCAATGTCACAATAGACGTCCTCACACCGCGACTGGCTAGTCCCGGTACTACCTCGAGAAGAGAAGTCTCAGCACCGCCGCCGTGCATACTATCGATAACGTGCATCACATGCATCTGAATTGATCCCAAACTACCAGCTCTGCAACTGAACTCGCAGTCTCTCGTACATTCCGCTGCCGATGCCTTCCACGTCGGCTACCCGGACGCTCTGCTACGCGCAACCCTCTCCTCAACGCTATTCAAGGCACCGGTGCTGACGACGACTGTGCTGCTGCTGACGACGACGACTATATAGCCGTCAATGGCCAGGCCAAGGCCATTTGATCGCGGTCGGCCAAGGCAATCGGGCGGAAACGGGCAGTTGCGTCTTACCGAGAATACGGGATTATTCGGTAGGTGATCTTCCGGGGAGGGAGGGTCTCCATGCCTTTACCTATATCGCCCCGATGATGACCTCGGTCGCGCACTTCGCTCCGTCCGCCATCGCCTTGCTGCTGATCGTGTTCGGTCTCGGGCTCGTCGTCGGCAACCCGCTCGGTGCCCGGGCCGCTGACCGGCACCTCATGACCACGATCGCGGCATTGCTGGCCATGCTTATCGGCGTGCTGCTGCTGTTCGACCAGACCGCCCACGCCAAGATCCCGGCGGTCCTTACGCTGTTCGCGCTTGGCACCGTCGGCTTTGCGACGGTCCCGGCGTTCACGAGCCGGGTGCTCACCACCGCCGGTGGCAGCACCTCGAACGTTCTCGCCTCCTCGGCCGCGGTCGCCGCCTTCAACCTCGGCAACGCGACCGGCGCGTTTCTCGGGGGCCGGGCCATAGCCGCGGGCGGCGGCTTCGCCTCGCCGAACCTCGTCGGAGCCGCCATGGCGAGCAGCGCCCTGCTCCTCGCGCTGTTGTCCATTGCCATCGAGCGACGCCGGGCGAGGGCATGAACTCGCCCGAAACGGGTCCGGGTATGCCAGCCGGAGTCAGGCCGCGAGACCGGCGGACGGCCGGTGAGAACGGGATCGGGGGGCGTGACCCGGATGGTCAGCGTTCCACCTGGTAGTGCGCAACAGCGCTTTCGTCCCAATCCAGGCCGTTGCCCGGGACATCGGGCATGTGCAGCTGGCCGGATCGGACCTCGAATGGGTGGGCCAGTACCGGGTGTGCCCAGTCCTGCCACTCCAGCCAGTGCCTGGTCGGCGTGACGCGCAGGAGGTGCCCGGAGACCTCCGGGTACAGGTGGGAAGACATCGGGCTGCCGGCCGTATCGGCGATCGCGGCTGCCTGCAGCCATCCGCTCACTCCGCCGATCCGCATCAGGTCAGGCATCACCAGATCGCAGGCCTGCGCCCGGATGGCCTCGTGCATGGCGCGCGGACCGTAGAAATTTTCCCCGAGCATGACGGGCGTGGCGATGTCGCGGGCGAGCCGGGCATGGCCGGCCAGGTCGTCGTAGCGCAGCGGTTCCTCTATCCACCCCAGACCCTCGGCGTCGAGGGCGCGGCATCGTTCCAGGGCGTCGCCCAGGGCAAGCCCCTGGTTGTAGTCCGCGACCAGCGTGACCCCGTCGCCGACTGCGTTGCGGACACCGCGGACGGCGGCGATATCGTCGGCCGCGCGGTGCCGCCCGACCCGGACCTTCAAGGCGCTGAACCCGCCTTGGGCAAGCAGTTCCAGTGCTTCATCGCCGGCGGCGGCGGGCGGGATGAGCCCGAGCCCGTTGCTGTTGTAGGCCGGCACTGGCTCAAGGGTGCCGCCGAGCAGCCGCGCCAGGGGCATCCCGGCCGCCTTGGCCAGCGCATCCCACAGGGCGATGTCAAGCCCGGCCACAGCTGCCAGGGCCAGGCCCTGATATCCCGCGAGAGCGAGCCAGCCGCGGGCTTCGTCGAAGGAAGCTGCCGGCGCGGCTGGCCGTCCTCGCAGCTCAGCGCCGAGATCACGGACCATGGGAAGCAGCGCGCCGGCCGCCCGGTTCAGGTAAGGGGCGAGGTAACTGCGGCCGGTGATGCCCTGCTCGGTGCTGACGTCGATGAGCAGCAGGGGCCAGTGCGAGAAACCCCCCACCCTGGTGGCCAGCGGCCTTGCGAGCGGAACGACGACAGCCCTCGCGGCCACGTCGCGCACGATGAGGCCGGCCCCTGGAATGGTCACCGCGCCTCCTCGGCCTGCCTCGGCCACACTCTGCCTCAACCACTCGCGACTCACCTCCCATTCTGGCAGGAGGCGAACCATTCTGGCAGGAGGCGAAGCTCACCGGGCACCGGCGGCGTCGGTGGTCATGGGGTGCATGGGCATGGAGCTGGGGCTCGGTCAGTTCGGTGTACTCGAAGGTCATCTGGCCCAGCGCCACGAACGGCAGCCTGCGCAGGTGCCTGCGGGCTTCCTGCAGGCTGGCCGCCTGCAGGAAGCCGAGCACGCCCGGGCCGGCGGTCTGGCCTCCCCGGCGTGAATTAGGCGGCTGTCTGAGTTCTCCAGATGCCCGGCCCCGGCGGGTGCGTGCGCGCTGCCGCGGGGGCACGATAGATCGCGGTGCGCCGCATCTGGTTGCGTTGGCAGCGCGGCGGCCCAGCCCGGCAGGAAGGACGAGGATGCGCATAGAGGATTCAGTGGCACTGGTCACCGGAGCCGGGCGCGGCCTTGGCCGCGCGCTCGCTCACGGGCTGGTCGAGCGGGGCGCTCGGATCGTTTACGGAGCGGCGCGCGATCCGGCCGCCGTCACCGAGCGCGGGGTCGTGCCCGTCACGCTCGACATCACCGATCCGGGAAGCGTTGCGCGGGTCGCCGAGCAGTGCCGGGATGCCGACCTGCTGGTGAACAATGCGGGCGTCATGACGTTCAGCCCGCTGATCGGCGCGCCCACCCTGGATGGCGCCCGGCTGGAGATGCAGACCAACTACTTCGCGACGCTCGCCATGTGCAGGGCGTTCGCGCCGGTGCTGGCAGCCAACGGGGGCGGCGCGCTGGTCAACGTGCTCTCCATCGTGAGCTGGTTCACCAACCCCGTCAACGGCACCTACGGCGCTTCCAAGGCAGCCGAGTGGGCGATGACCAACGGCATCCGCATCGAACTTGCCGCGCAGGGGACTCTGGTCGTGGCGGTCCACGCCGGCTTCATTGACACCGACATGGCCGCGCGCATCGACGCGCCGAAGATCAGTCCCGCTGACGTCGCCGGGCAGGTCCTCGACGCCGTGGAGGCGGGCCAGATCGAGGTGCTGGCCGATGAGCGGACCCGGCAGGTCAAAGCCTCGCTGTCCCGCGATCACGAGCTGATCTATCCCGCCGTGCAGGCCCGGTGGGACACCGACCACCCGATGCGGCCCGGCGGGCAGCCCGGCGGGGCGGACGGAGCGCCGGAATGAGAAATGGCCGGTACCGTCCGCCGGGCGCATGAACTAGCTGTCCTGGGGGNNCCTACCTATGCTCTCCAGAGAGTCCTACCTGCCCCGAAGGCCGCAGGTCATTGGCCAGCGGCAGTCCCGGGCGCCCGGGACTGCCCCGCCATCGGCTATGGCGCGACGGAGGGACCGACCAGCCGGGCGCCAAGCCGGGCCTCGTAGGCTTGGCAGCATGGAGATGCGAGTGCTGGGTCGAACCGGCGTCAAGGTGAGTCCGCTGTGCCTGGGAGCGATGATGTTCGGCGCCTGGGGCAATCCCGATCATGACGAGTCTGTCCGGATCATCCGCCGGGCGCTGGATGGCGGGATCAACTTCATCGACACCGCCGATGTGTACTCGGCCGGCGAGTCAGAGGAGATCGTCGGCAAGGCGCTGGCCGGGATCGACCGCGACAGCGTCGTCCTCGCGACGAAGGCGCACGCTTCGATGGGCGAGGACGCCAACATGAGCGGCAACTCACGCCGCTGGCTCCTCCGCGAGTGCGACAACAGCCTGCGCCGCCTTGGCACCGACTACATCGACCTGTACCAGATCCACCGCCCCGACCCGTCGGCCGACGTCGACGAGACCCTGAGCGCTCTCACCGACCTGATCCGGGCGGGCAAGATCCGCTACGCGGGCAGCTCGACGTTCCCGGCGGCGCAGATCGTTGAGGCGCAGTGGGTAGCCGAGCGGCGCGGCCGGGAGCGGTTCGTCTGCGAGCAGCCGCCTTACTCGATCATGGTGCGCGGCATCGAGGCCGACGTGCTGCCGGCCTGCCAGCAGTACGGGATGGGCGTCATCCCGTGGAGCCCGCTGGCCGGCGGCTGGCTGTCCGGCCGCTACCGCAAGGGCGTCGACGTTCCGGCCAGCACCAGAGCCCGGATGCTGCCGCAGCGGTTCGACCTGAGCCTGCCGGGAAACCAGGCCAAGCTGGAGGCCGCCGAGCAGCTAGCGGTCCTCGCGGAGAAGTCCGGCCTGTCGCTGATCCAGCTGGCGCTCGCGTTCGTGATCCAGCACCCGGCGATCACCTCGGCGATCATCGGCCCGCGGACCATGGACCATCTGGAGGGGCAGCTTGAGGCCGCTGACGTCACCCTCGATCCCGCGGTCCTCGACCGCATCGACGAGATCGTCCCGCCGGGCACCAACCTCAACCGGCCCGACGGAGGCTATCAGCCACCGGCTCTGACCACCCCGTCGCTGCGCCGCCGGCCCGGCTAAGCCCGCNNAGCCCGCCGGCCCGGCTAAGCCGCCGGGGGGCTGCTGATCCCCCCGCCTGGGGTCAGTGCGCCTCCCCTCGTGGGGCCAATGCGGCCGTTGAGCCGGGCAGCTTAAATCACTAGTCCCAGATAAATCACCAGTAACGTCGCAGTCGATAATGGTTACGATTTGACCGGCGCGCGCCAGTCGAATCGTAACCACTGTCGACTGGGTCACCGAAAACGAGCGTGCCCGCCCTGCATCCGATGCGGCCAGCCCAGCCGGGCTAGCTCATTCCCGGGGCCAGCGCCAGCCCGTGGCAGCCCAGCCCGTGGCAGCCCAGCGCGCGGGGGACCAGCTCAGGCCCCGGGCCAGCTCAGCCCGGGGCAGCTCAGCCCCCGGGGGGACCGGAGACTCACTCCTCCCGCATCCAGTGCGGACGCCGGAACATCCGGCCCAGCATGTCGTGCATCGACTTGCCAGTGTCGGCCAGCGCATCCACGCGGTAGACCGCAGGGCCATCCGGGGCCGGCAGCCGGCCGGCCTCATCGTCGTCGATGGAGCACCGGATGTAGCTCGCCGTGATCCGCTCGATCTGGTCGGCGTCGATGAAACGCAGACCCGATCTGGTGGTGACGACAATGCCGTCGAAAAGGTCAAGTTCCGGTACTTCCAGGACATGCTCGAGTGTGCCGATTTCGGTTCCTGTGCTGGTCAGCACCCGTGAGCCTGGAACCGCTGCCTCATACGAGATAGCCGTGTCCTCGTCCATGCCTGCCTCCTGCTCTCGCCGCCTCGCGGCCCGGTCGGGCACTGGTGCGCGAACCTCAGGAAAGTATCCTCTGAGGGGGGAGCGGGCCGTAACCCGGCCGCGCGGAGGGGGCAGCTTGATGGCGCAGGAGATCAATCTCGTCGACCTTGACTGTTATGAGCGCGACGGAGCCCCCCATGAGGCGCTGCGCTGGCTCCGTGCGCACGCGCCGGTGTTCTGGCATGCCGACGGAGGCGCCCCCGGCTGGCCAGGATTCTGGGCGGTCACCGGGCACGAGGACACCGGGCATGTCTCCAGGCACCCGGAGATTTTCTCCTCCAGCCGCCGGCTGGCGTTCTTCGACGAGGACCCCGAGGACCAGGTCGGCCTGCAGCGCCTGATGATGCTCAACATGGATCCGCCGCAGCACACGAGGCAGCGCGACTTCGTCAGTCGCGGGTTCACCCCGCGCATAATCGGCCGGCTAGAAAAGCACATCAGGGAAATCTGCGATGGCCTGATCGACGACGTCGCACTGCGCGATAGGGCCGATTTCGTCCGCGACATCGCCGCGCCATTCCCGCTGCATGTGATCGGCGAGCTGATCGGGGCACCGCCGGCGGACCGGATGCGACTCTTCGATCTCTCCAGCCGGCTGATTGGCTTCGACAATCCGGGCCGCCAGCCAGAGCCCGGCGAGGCCGGGAAAGCCGCAGCGGAGTTCTACGCCTACGCGGGCGAGCTCGTCGCGCGGCACCGGGAGCAGCCAGGCGACGACATCGTCACCCGGCTGCTGCAGCCGGACGACGCCGGCGAAAATCTCAGCACAGCCGACTTTGGCCTGTTCATCCTCCTGCTGACGGTGGCCGGTAACGAGACAACAAGGAACGCGGCCTCGGGTGGCATGCTCGCCTTCTTTGAGCATCCGGACGAGTGGCAGCGGCTGCGGGACGATCCCGGGCTGATTCCCACCATGGCAGAGGAAGTCGTCCGCTGGGTCAGCCCGGTCAACCTGTCCCGCCGGACGGCCGTCCGCGACACCGAGCTCGGCGGGCAGCGCATTGCCGAGGGTGACAAGGTAGTGGTCTTCTACAGTTCGGCCAACCGGGATGAGGATGTGTTCGCCGCCCCATCCACCTTCGATATCGCCCGCGAGCCCAATCCGCATGTCGGCTTCGGCGGCGAC
Organism: Actinomycetota bacterium; assembly: GCA_003168215.1. Lineage (GTDB taxonomy): Bacteria > Actinomycetota > Actinomycetes > Streptosporangiales > Streptosporangiaceae > Palsa-506. The sequence continues at coordinate 2,934 of PMSW01000025.1, read as the reverse complement.
GGCCCGCATTCCTGCCTGGGCAGGCACCTGGCCGCGCTCGAGCTGCGGGTGCTGTTCGAGGCGCTGATCGAAAGGACGCCCGGCATCGCGCTGGACGGGGATGTACGCAGGCTCCGATCCAGCTTCCTGAACGGAATCAAGGACATGCCGGTGCGGCTGGACTCGGCTCCGCGCACTTGAGTGGACGAAATAATCCGTTAAAAAAAATGAAGATGCGGCGGCGAGGAAGGTCGCCGCGACGCAGCGCAGCCAGCCGCCCGGCCGGCCATTTTCCTTAACGGAGGTCCCGTGGCCGGTGCCGCGACACCGCGCTTACGGTAGGGGGATGAAAGCCGAGCCCATCCCGATCGACGTCGGCGGACGATCGCTCAAGATCAGCAGTCCCGCGAAGGTCATGTTCCCGGCAGCCGGGGTGACCAAGGAGGAACTGGTCCGGTACTACATCGCCGTCGGCGACGGGATCTGTGCCGCGCTGCGGGACCGGCCCACGACGCTGCGCCGGTTCCCCGACGGGATCGAGGGAGAGGCGTTCTTCCAGAAGCGGGTGCCGGCCGGGGCGCCGGACTGGGTGCAGCAGGTCCGGATCCAGTTCCCCAGCGGCCGTTACGCCGAGGAGGTCTGCCCGACGGAGCCGGCGGTGTTCGCGTGGGCGGCGAATCTGGGCACGGTGGAGTTCCACCCGTGGCCGGTCCGGCGCCCGGACGTCGATCATCCTGATGAGCTGCGGATCGACTTCGACCCGCAGCCTGGCACGACATTTGCTGATGCCGTGCGGGCGGCGAAGGCCGCGCGGGAGGTGCTGGAATCCGCCGGCTGCACCGGCTTCCCGAAGACATCTGGCGGCCGGGGCGTGCATGTGACCGTCCCGATCGCGGCCGAATGGACATTTACGCAGGTACGCAGGTCAGTGATCGCGCTAGGCCGGGAGCTGAACCGGCGGCTGCCCGATCTGGTCACGGTGGACTGGTGGAAGGAAGAACGCGGCCAGCGTGTGTTCATCGACTTCAACCAGGCGGCCCGCGATCGCACTATGGCCGCCGTCTACTCGGTGCGGGCAACTCCGCAGGCGACTGTGTCCGCGCCGGTGACGTGGGACGAGCTGGACTCCGTGGAACCGCTCGACTGCACGGTGCGCAGCATGCCGGAGCGGTTCGCCTCGGTGCCCGATCCGCGTGCGGGGATCGAGAAAGCGGTCGGTCGGCTGGACGCGCTGCTGGAGATGGCCGACGCGGACGAGCGCGACCACGGCCTGGGGGACATGCCGTATCCGCCGGAATACCCGAAAATGCCGGGCGAGCCGAAGCGGGTCCAGCCGAGCCGGGCACGGCCTGCCAGCGGCTGATTCACGATCCGTCTCATCGCGTGTTCGCCAGCAGGCCGGGATGGGCGCGCGACTCGCCGTCGTCAGCGGGGAGTCCCGCTCGGCTCCCGACCGCGAGATCGCATCCGGGCCTGGAAGGATGGCGGTATTCGGCCGCTGGCGCTGCTCGCCGCGCCCGGTGACCGGGCAGGCGTGGCCGCTTCCTGCGGCACTGACCAAATTGGGCAGGTGCGTGATGAATGCCTTCGGGCACTGGCTGCTGACCGTCACGGGAATAAACAACGAGGCCGGGAAGTGGTACGCGTTCTGGTCCGGGTTCGGCGCGAACTTCGGCGAGGTGACCCTGCTGGCCGGCGTCCTCGCCGCCTGGCACCGCGTCAACTGCCACGCGAAAGGCTGCTGGCGGATCGGGCGCCAGCAAGTCGCCGGGACCACGCTCGTGGTGTGCCGCAAGCATCACCCGGACGGGAAGCCGACCCAGGAGCACATCCTTGAGCTGCACCGGGCTCACCTTGAAGCCGAACGGACTAGAGCCGAACGGGCTAGATAGGACCTGTCCTTCCGGTCGCCGCTCCTTCCGGTCGCCGCTCCTTCCGTCGCCACTCCTTCCGGTAGCCGGCCCTTCCGGTAGTCGGCCCTTTCCGTAGTCGCAGGAAGAGAAGCCTCGCTCAGCGCGGCAGGCTCATAGAGCGAACGGCTGCCCGCACGGGGCAGGCTGAGGGTGATGCGCAGCCCGTGGGGATCGTTGAGCGCCGCCTCGGCGGTGCCGTCGTGGGCGGCGGCGATGGCGGTGACGATGGCGAGGCCGAGCCCGGAGCCGGGGCGACGTGACTGGGCTCCGGCGCGGTAGAAGCGGTCGAAGATACGGGGGAGCTGGTCGGCCGGGACGCCGGGGCCGTTGTCGCTGACGACGATGTGCGGTCCGCTGCCGTTACCGGCGGCGGTGATGGTGGCGACGGTGCCATGCGGGGTGTGGGCGTGCACATTGGCGAGGAGGTTGTCGATGGCCCGGCGCAGGAGCTCTTCGTCGCCGGCGGCTACCAGGCCGGCGGCGACGTATGCCTGCCATGTTCGGTGCGGGTCGGAGATCCGGGCACGCTCGGCGCATTCCCGGATAAGCGCGGTGAGGTCGACGGGGTCGTGCTGCTGGCCGGGGTGCTGGTCCAGGCGCGCCAGGCCGAGCATGTCGTCGACCAGCCCGCTCATGCGCTGGGCTTCCAGCGCGATGCGGCGCATCGCCTCATCGATTGCCGGCGAGATCGGCCTGCGCCGCGCGCTCGGCGCGCGGCCGGTGCACATCGCGGCCCAGTTTCTCGCCGAGTCAACCGCCCTTGGCCTCTTCGGCGGGCTGATCGGGGCCAGCCTGGGCGTCGTGGCCGTCCTCGCGGTCACGGTCTACCACAGCTGGACCGCCCTGCTCGACCCGCGGGTCGTGCTGGCCGCTCCCGCCGCGGGCGCCATCATCGGGCTGCTGGCCGGGCTGTACCCGGCGCTGCGGGCCGGCACCGTCGAGCCTGCCGATGCACTGCGCCGCTGATGGAGGCCGGATGAGGCCGGGAGGGAAAGCAGCATGAGATCGCTGCGTCGGGCCGCCACTGCGCTGTGCCGGGCTG
>PMSW01000003.1 GCA_003168215.1 Actinomycetota bacterium | reverse complement strand
AAGCGGAAGGTCGGCAGTTCGATCCTGCCCCTGACCACGGGTTTTGTGACTCCAGGCCAGTAATCGTTTGTGGGCCTTTGTGGGGATCTTGTGCTTCGGGCGCGGTCGGCGGCAGCCTGGGATCCCCATCCTCCTGATGTACTCGCAGGTGAGAGGGCTATCTTCCTCACGCGAGTCCCGGCCGCCGCAGCATGACCGTGCGACATTGAAGCGGACGGTCAAAATATGTGGTTGGCTGGCCGCTTTCTGCACCCGACCGGCGGGTGTGGACGCTCACGTAATTTCCCAAGCTCAGTTCCACTTCGGGGCTTCCTGCGCGAGCACGTTCAGACGCCGGCTACCCGCCTCGGGCTAGGGCATGTGCTGGCGGGCACGACAAGCGGCGCTGCCGTTCCAGGGGACGGTAATGCCGCGCGTGGCGGTTGCGCCGAGACTCGCGAGGCCCGGCCGGGCCGGGCATCAATCGTCCGCCGGCCGCCGCCGGCCGCCGTCCTCGGTACGCAGTTCCTGCCCGGCCGCCGGTGCATCCGCGGGACGGGGTGCTGGCTGGCCGCCGCGCGGGTGTGATGGCGCCGGGGGGCGTGCTGCGGGGGCGAGCAGGGTGACGCGGTCGCCCGCGGCCAGGCTATGCCGCCGAGCGGCTGGCCCGCGGCGGGCGAGCCGGCCGGGATGGTGACCTCGAGCAGTTGATAGGTCCCCAGCGGCGCCGGGGCCTCCGGCACTTGTTCCTGCGGGCCGGGGAGGACCTGTCCGGCGGACGCCTGTGCCAGCGGGCTGCCGTCCCGGGCGGCGCGGATATGGCGGGCGACGGCCTGCAGCACGTTGCTGCTGGTGAGCCAGCCCTGCAGGCGCTGGCCGTCGTCGGAGATGACCGGCAGCCCGTCCCGTCCGTAGAGCTCCAGCTGGCGCACGGCCTGGGTGAGGGACTCGGTGGCGAACAGCACCTGCGGCGAAAGCCGGCCGGTGACCGGCCCGGGCAGAGCCGGATAGCTGGCGCCCGGCCGGCCAGGACCGGGATCGGCAGGCAGGGCTGGCTGGAACGCGCGCATGGCGTCGGCGGCAGTGAGATCCTCGAACGGGTCGGCGGACGGGACGTGGTCAATGTCGATGCCGCGGCGTAGCAGCTTGGTGGTGTAGATGGTGCCGTAGCTGAGAGCCCTGGAGGTGGCGGTGGCGATGGCGACGGCGAGCATGACCGGCAGGGTGAGGGTGAAGTCGCCGGTCATCTCCACCACGCTGGCGACCGACGTCAGCGGCGCCCTTGCCGCGGCGGCGAAGACGGCGCCCATCGCGACGACCGCGTACAGGGCGGGCTGCCCGGCGGCCGGGCCGATCAGGTGGTGGGCGATCTCGCCGAAGGCCATGCCGGAGGTGGCGCCGATGAACAGCGACGGGGCGAACACGCCGCCGGATCCGCCGATGCCGATGGTGAGGCTGCAGGCGATGATCTTCCCGGCGGCCAGGATGATCAGGAACCACAGGGCGTAGCTGCCTCCGACGGCCTTGTACAGGACGGGGTAGCCGACCCCGTACATCTGCGGAAGGGCCAGCAGCAGCAGCCCCAGCAGGATGCCGCCGACGGCGGGCCGGGCCCACTCCGGCCGGTTTCTCCAGACCCGGTCGCACAGGTCCTCGGTCGCGTAGAGAATCTTCGCGAACGCGATCCCGATCAGCGCCGCGACGACGGCGAGGCCGGCGATCAGCAGGTAGGTGGTCAGGTGGTGCAGGGAGATTCCCGCGGGCAGCCCGGACAGGAACGGGGCGTCGCCCAGGAACTGGCGGCTGAGCAGGTCGGCGACCATCGCCGACAGCATCACCGTGAAGATTGCCTCGACGGAGAACTCGCGGAGGATGATCTCGACTCCGAAGAACACCCCGGTGATCGGCGCGTTGAACGTGGCGGCGATGCCGCCGGCGGCGCCGCAGGCGACCAGGATCCGCAGCCTGTTCTCCGGCATCTTCACCCACTGGCCGAGGCTGGAGGCCAGCGCGGAGCCGATCTGCACGATCGGGCCCTCGCGGCCGACGGATCCTCCGACGCCGATGCAGATGGCAGAGGCGATGGACTTGACGGCGGCGACCTGGGGCCGGATCCGGCCGCCTTCCTCGGCGACGGCGATCATGACCTCGGGCACGCCGTGTCCTCTGGCCTCCCGCGCGTATTTGTAGATCAGCGGCCCGTAGATGAGCCCGCCGATGACCGGGATGACGATGAAGAAGGCCAGCCCGAGCCAGGGCAGGTGGGCGCTGGGGACGCGGCCCTGCTGGCCGAACTGGACGTGGCCGGTGGTCAGCCAGGTGAAGAAGTAGATGAGGTAGCGGAACGCCACCGCGCCGAGCCCGGCCCCGGCTCCGACGATCAGGGCGATGGCCAGCAGCCCGCCGCGCGAGCCGCGCAGCCAGCCGCCGGCCCGTGCCTTCCACGGAAGGGCCGGCGGTGCGGGTGCCTGGCTGGCGGTGGTCATGGTCGTCCTTTAGTCTGGGCCGGCCCGGACGGCTGCGGTTCCGCGGGCGGCGCGGGCCACAGGCTGTCGGGAACCTCCCCGGCGGCCCTGGCGAATGCCTGTAGCGCGTTGGCGACCGCGGGCTGCTGGCCGGGCGGGAGCTTGGCCAGGATGCCGGCGATCAGCCCGCGGCGGCGCGCAGTCGCCTGGTCGACGACCTGCCGGCCCGCCGGCGTGATGGACACCTGCACGGCCCGGCGGTCAGCGCGGTCCCGGTGCCGGCGGATCAGCCTCTTGCGCACCAGCCGGTCGCACATCCGCCCCGCCGTCGACGGCGTCACCGCCAGCGCCGCGGCCAGGTCCACCATCCGCTGCGGCCCCTGGGAGGCCAGCACCACCAGCGCCCGGTACTGGGCGATCGTCGTGTCCTCCGCCGCGGCGCCCAGCGACATCGTCGCCACCGCTACCAGCGCCCGGCTCGCCGTCAGCACCGCGTCCACCGCGGCCTCGTCTACCAGGTGATCGCCCACGCTCGCCTCATTCGCTTTGCTTGCATACTGCGATTACTGTACAGTAACTTTATCGGCTAGTGCGACTTAGCCAGGCCAGTTGCGCCGGCCAGAGGACAGCTGCCCGCAGCGACGGCGGCCAGGAAAGAGGCACGTGATGACAAGCCCGGCCGCGCAAGTGCCAGACCGGGATGAGCGTTTCGAGAAGGACGTGGTCCCTGTGATGAGCAGCTGTAGACCGCCATTGCGTCGCGGGCAGCCTTGTCTGTCGGCAGTGCCTGCTCTGCCCCACACCGGAGCAGACCAGGTAAGCCACCAGCCGTGATGCGGCGTGCCAGCGAATGATCATGTGTACGTTTCAGCCCAGCCGCGGCTACGAGGGACGGAGACCGCATGGCCGACGGTCGGGCATGTACCAGGTGCAGGCTCTCATTACGCTGGGACCGTTTCCCGCCATCGATGCCCCGGCTCGACAGCGCTTCGACGAAGCGATGGTCGGCGGCCAGAACTGCGGCATTGGTCAGTTCGGTGTGGCTAGGCAGGCTCCTGGCCAGACTCCGCGGCGGCAGAGGGCCGCGCCAGCTAGGTGACCCTTCTTGCATCATCGACGGGCACTCAGGCCCCCATGATCTGTTACACCGGAGATCGGGCACTTTCCAGGGGCTGGTAGGTGCTGCCTGGCATGCGGGACGAGAGGGTCAGATCTTGAGCGTGAGGACGCTGCGAGGGTGAGATGAGGTCAGTCTCCTGGCATATGGCGATCCTTGGTGTTGTTGTGCTCGCCGCTCTCGTGATGCTCGGATTTGAGCCTGGCGCTCGGCGGGTGGGTGTGGCCGGTCATTACTGTGCTCATGCTGGTGGGGTGCCGGGTTTTCCTGCTCCTGTTCCCGGTGTCTCGCGATCATTCGGCAGAGTGCTGAGGCGCTGGCCCGGGATTGCGGCCGGGCCGCGCGCGATGGACCGAAGACCGGGGTAGTCAGGTGGCAGGTCGTTCGTGGCCGTCACTTTCGGTGTTCGGGTGCAGGTCATGCGGTTTGGCGTCCGGCCGGCGTGAGGGCAGGCGGGCGGAGTAGATCGAGTAGCCGTCGATGTAGTAGGCGACGATGGTGGCACTGATGGTGGCTGCCATCATCGGGACGATGATCCCGAGGCCGTTCTGGGTGAGCTCGAGTACCAGGGCGAGCGCGGCCAGGGGCGCTTGCATCGCTGCGCCGATCATGGCGGCCGCGCCGACCATCGCGTAAGCGCCGGCCGGCGTTCCTGGCCAGGCGAGGTTCCAGGCCAGGCCGAGGAGCCCGCCGAGGACCGCGCCGGTGCTGAGGGTGGGGGTGAACAGGCCTCCGGATGCCCCGCTCCCGAGGCACAGGGCGGTGACCATCGGCTTGAGCGCGGCTAGGGCCAGCAGCAGCCCGAAGCTTCCGGCGCCGAGGAAGGCGTCGCGTGCCATGTCCTGGCCGTTTCCGAAGAGCTGCGGGTACCTGATCCCGATGACCCCGAGAGTAGTGAAGGCCAGCAGCGGGGCGAAGAGCGCCTTGAGCCCGGCTGCCCGGTGGTGGGAGACCCAGCCGATCAGGCGGATGTACCCGGCGGAGATCAGCCCGATCAGCGGCCCGGCGAGCAGCGCCCACGCCAGCAGAGAACCACTGAAGTGATAGCCGGGGATGCCGGGGTAGATGGCGTGCGCCGGGAGATACAGCCAGGCGGTGACCGTGGCGATCACCGAGCAGGCCAGCGCCGGCATGATGACGGGCAGCGAGATGCTGCCCCACAGGACCTCCGCGGTGAACAGCGCCCCGCCGAGGGGGACGTTGTAGACGGCGGCGAGTCCCGCTCCGCCGCCGCAGGCGACGAGAAGGCGCCGCTGCTGCGGTGACAGGCCGCTCCAGCGGGCCAGGGCGCTGGCCGATGCGCCGCCCATCAGCTTGGGCGCGGCCTCGCGGCCGATCGAGGCGCCCATGCCGATGACCACCTCAGAGATCACCGACGTGCCCAGGCTGCGGCGGAACGACAGCCGGCCGTCGCCGTTCCAGATCGCGTCGTCGATTTCCGAGCCCTTGCCCTTGGTGTAACGGCGCAGCAGGAACCAGGCGACGCCGCCGAATGCGCCGGCCACAACCAGGGAGGTGACCCGGCGGGCGGCCGAGGCGTGCTCGACCGCGGCTTCGAAGGTCCCGGCGTGGTAGCCGAAGGCGAGATGCTGGACGTTGAACAAAATGACCATCATCAGGTCGCCGAGCAGGCCGGCAGCGACTCCGGTCAGGGCGACCATCAGCCAGAACACCGGAGTGAGGGCCGCTTTCCCATCGCTGGTGATATTCGGCTGCTCCATGGCGCCCCGGCCGGAGGGGAGCCGCCGCCTGACCAGCGGCCGGGGACTCCGCCGGCGCTCACTTTCACCCGGCCGCCTCATGGCGATATCACCGCCATCGCCGGATAAGCACCCGACCAGCAGGCCCGTGCCCGCCCGTGCCGTACCGCGGGAGGCGCGGGCGGTGGCCGGGCAGGCATGAACGCCCGCCGGCCGCGGGTCCCGTCGTACCAGCCTGCTGCTGGCGCCTTGCGTCCGTGGGTTGCTCCCGTCCTCTCTCGTGCGGCTGAGGCGGCGGCGAACGCGTGCGCCCTGGCCGGGCCCGCGCCGCCAGCCCGCACACTGGACCCGCATCGACCGCGACTATGAGAACCTCCGCACCGGCATGCAGACCCTCTTCCACGACCTCGGCATCACCGTCTCTGCAGCTGCCGCGGCATAGACAACAATTTGTCGATGGGAGAAAAGCAAGTTCCTAGTCCGGGCTCCCTCGAAATGGCACGTGCCCGAGGCGGGATTTCACTGTGCGGACGTGGGGTCAGCTGGCGCCGCGGTAGGCGCCGATGAGGGCGAGGGCGCCGTCGAGGGCTCGGCGGAGTGCATCGGGGTCGCGGCGGGCCTGGCAAAGGATGAGCCCTCCTTGGAGGCTGGCGAGAGTGGACGCGGCCAGCCAGTCGGTGTTGGCGCCTGGCTGGAGCTCGCCGGAGGTGACCATGGCGGCGAGACCGGCGCGTATGTCGGTCTCCCAGCGGTCGTAGCCGGAGGCGAGGACCAGGCGGATGCCGTCCTCGCGTTCGCCGAGCTGACCGACGAGGTTGGCGATGGGACAGCCTCCCCGGCCGTCTCGCTGTCGCTGGAACTCGACGAGGGCGTCCGCCCATCTCACCAGGCCATTCCAGGTGTCGAGTCCGGCGAAGAGGGCGCGCTGGGCGTCGAGGACTGCGTCGTTGGTGGCTTGGGCGACAGCGAGTAGCAGGTCGGTCTTGTCGTCGAAGTAGTGGTAGAGCTGGCTGCGCGACGCCATCGCGCGGGCGCCGACGTCATCCAGGCTGGCTCCGAGGGCGCCTTTCTCGGCCACCACGTCGGCGGCTGCGGCGACGATGCGCGCTCGGGTCTGGCGTCCCCGCTCGGTGGTCGGCTGCGCTGACATGAGATGAGTATCTCGCGATTGGACTTGACAGTCCAGTCAGGATCTGCTCAGGTGATAGTGGACTACTCAGTCCACTATCGTTACCGCGCCGCCTGGCAGCGCCAGGGGCAAACCGGGAGGTCCGATGCCTGTCACCATCCGTGAGCAGTCTGCACAGCTGAAAGCCGCCGCCGCCGGGCGCCTGCCGGCCGAGGTCGTCGAGGTATTCGACCGCAGCATCCAGGACCTGCTCGACCAGGGAATGCCGGCGGGCGCCGTCAGTGTCGGCGACACACTGGAGTCATTCACGCTGACGGACGCCACCAATGAGCCGGTCACGCTCGACCAGCTCGTCGCGAGCGGCCCGGCAGTCATCGTCTTCTACCGTGGCGGCTGGTGCCCGTACTGCAACCTGGCACTGCGCACCTACCAGCAGGAGCTACTGCCCAGGCTCCCTGCCCTTGGCGCGCGGCTGGTCGCTATCAGCCCGCAGACACCCGACGAGTCACTATCGACGGCGCAGAAGGCCAAGCTGGACTTCACGGTCCTATCCGACCCTGGCAGCCGCCTGGCCCGGCAAGTCGGCATCGTCTTCCATCAAGCCGATGATGTCCTCGCCGCCCAGCGCAAGCTGGGCCTGGACCTGGCACAGGTGAACGCGGAAGGCTCCACCCAGCTGCCCAGGCCCACCGTCCTGATCGTCGACCAGAATCGCACCGTCCGCTTCGTCGATGTCCAGCCCGACTACACGGCCCGCACCGAGGTAGCCGACATCCTCGCAGCACTCGGCGACCTTGGCGCCAGCCTCGCCTGACCCAGACAGCCATCGCTGTTCCGCCTTGCCAGGGTGAATCTGGGCCGGACCTATGACAGCCCAACTGGGTGCCCTCGATACCGACCGCGCAGGGAAGCAGGCCCGCAGGGATCCCCGGATCCACGCCAACCTGCCGGTGCCCCGGACCGGCGAAAAGCACCAGCCCGAGCGTTCCGCGCTCTCCGGCGCTCAGCCTTCCGGATCGGCGCGCCCGGCGAGGTCTCGGGTGCGGCGCGCCGGGGGAGTGACGAGAACGCACGAGGTAGCGGTTATGCCGCGCGGGTGATGCCGTTGCCTCCGACTGCCAGGGCGGGATCTCGTCCTGGTACGGCCGCCGCTGCCGGCGGCGGGCAGGATCGTGCGGCTAAAGCTGCGATTCCGCGATGCCGGACTGGTGACGGTTGAGGCCGCAGTGACGCCGCCCCGCACTCCGTAGCTGTGCGGTGGCGGGGTTCAGCCCGATGGCTGCATAAGCCTACTGACCAGCGTGAACGTGGGTTAGCAGGGCTAACGCACTTGTCGCGGATCATCTCTCACCCGGCCCTCGCTGGTGAAGGCAACCCTCGCGATCGCCGTCACGTCCATGCCCCGCGCCGACAGCAGCACCATCTGCGCCCGCAGCCGGGTCGCCACCGATCCCGTGCCCCGGCGCACGATCCGCGCCAGCCGCCGTCCCCAGGCATCGTCAATCTCACGCACCCGCAGCCGATCGGTCACCGCCCAGTCTCGGCGATCAGCAACCCCGGGAAGTGGCCGGCCGGGCAAACGTGATCTGCTAGAGCACTAGGAAACACGATGACGGCGGCCACCGGCGCCAGTCTGCGCGCGCTCATCCCGGCGCGGCCAGGGCAGACCTCAAGCGAAGCGCCCACCCGGGCGGCGCGGCGGCTCTACCATCCCGGCATGCGTTCGCGAGCGGTCACGATGGGCGCGGCGATGGTGCTGGCCGTCATCGCCGGCTGCTCGTCGCCGCCGCCATCGCGGCCCTCGGCGCGATCGCTCATCGTGCGGATCCCCGGCCGCGCGCACCCGGTGAACCATGGCCGCCTGAGGGCGGCTTACGCCCGGCAGGAGTACTCCTGCATAGCCCACGGCGCCATCATCAACCTGGCGACGTTCTCCTCCCGCCGCCATCAGCACCCGCTGGCGGGCGCTCCAGCCCGGCGGACGGCTCCGGTCGTGGTCACGATTTGCCGCAAGGGCCGAGAATAGCGGCCCTGCCCGGCGTGAGCGGAGATCATCGGCGGACACCGAAGCGCGCGCCGCAGCGCGAAGGGAATGTGGCCGCGGCGGTTGCCGGGCCCACAGAAAGCCCACAGCGCGCCCGCGAATGAGCATGCCGGCACAGGACTCCCACAGATAGTACGGACGTAGGCGGACCTGGGCGGAACAGCGGTAACATGGCTGCGTTAGTCCACTGACCAGCGGTTACGTGGGTGAGCTGGGCTTTCACGCGGCCTCTGGAAAATGGTCCCGGCAAGGGAAAACCGGCTGAAAAGCGGAAGGTCG
>PMSW01000168.1:7562-72006 GCA_003168215.1 Actinomycetota bacterium | reverse complement strand
CCTCCTCCGCCTCGGTCGGCACCACCCCGATGACGGAGGCGGCCCCGGCCCGCCGGGCCGCGGCGGCCGACAGCGAGCCGCTCTTGCCCGCCGCGCCGAGGATGGCCACCGCCGGGCCGGTGCGGCCGGCGTTGCCGGCTGTGCCGGTGCTCACGGCCTTGCGGCCGGCCCGCACTGCGCCGGCCACCACCCGGTGGGTGAGCGCCGGCGCCCCGCACACGTCAAGCACCGCCAGCGCCAGCGGGACGGGCAGGTCACCGGGGAGCACGGCGGCGATCGACCTGCCGAACAAGATCGCGTGCCCGGCGCACGGCACCTGCTCGGACCTGCCGTCCCAGCCGGCCAGCCCGTCGGTCACGACGAGCGGCGTGAGGCTGAGCGAGACGAGCGTCGCGATCCTGTCCCCCGGTTCCAGCCCGAGCGGCGAACGGCTGCCCGCCTCCTCGACGATCCCGGTGAGCATCCCGCCGGAGCCGGTGATGGGGTTGTGCATCTTGCCGCGGCTGGCGATGATCTCCAGGACCGCCGTCCTGATCGCATCCGGGTCGCCGCCGCTGGCCTCGCGCAGCTGCCGGAACGATGCCGCGTCGAGATTCAGCCGGTCCACCCGGACCCGCACTTCGTCCGGCCAGATGGCCGGGCTCGTATCCAGCCGCCAGGCAGCCTGCGGCAGCAGGCCAGCGGGCTCGGCCACCCGGTGCAGGCCCAGCGGGGAACTCGCTTCCGTTGTCAATCGGGTCACCTGATCAATCCTTCCCGGCCGGCTCCGGGCGCGCACGCCACGGCGCCGGCAAGTACTGGCCCGGTTGCGGCGATCCCCTGGCCGGTACGATCCCGGCGAAACCGGCCGATTCCTGGCTTTGATCCTATGATTCGATAGAATCTCCTGTTGAAAGCTCTATTGACAATAGCTTCTTGCGCTACTTGCTCAGGCCACCGGCTATCGTTTCTGCTGACGGCGACTAACGAGGGGCAGGTGCCGCGATGATCGAGCAGCCGTACGCATACCGGCGCAGGGAGCTGGCCGAGCCGGACTGGCGGCGCCTGCCCGGGTGGGCGGGCGTCACCGCGGCGGAGTGGGCATCCGCGCAGTGGCAGCGGGCGCATTGCGTGAAGAGCATCCGGCAGCTCCGCCAGGTCGTCGGGGCTGGCCTGGACGAGGCGTTCTACGCCGACCTCGACCGCGACCAGCGTGAGCGGGCCACCATGTCGATGCTGGTGACGCCCCAGATGGTCAATACGATGGCGCCCGCGATCGGACCCGCCGAGGCGGGCTTCACCGACGCGTTCTACGCCGACCCCGTCCGCCGGTACATGATCCCGGTCTTCAGCGACCGCCGCACCGACTGGTCGTCGCACCCGGAGGCGTCGAGGGACTCGCTGCACGAGGCGGAGATGTGGGTGGTCGAGGGGCTGACCCACCGCTACCCGACCAAGGTGCTCGCGGAGGTGCTGCCCACCTGCCCGCAGTACTGCGGGCACTGCACCCGGATGGACCTGGTCGGCAACCCGACGCCGGTGACGGACAAGCACAAATTCGGCCTGACCCGTGACGACAGGCTCGGCGCGATGCTCGGCTACCTGCGCGTCACGCCGGGCGTCCGCGATGTCGTCGTCTCCGGCGGAGACGTTGCTAACCTGCCGTGGCCGCGGCTGGAGGCGTTCGTGGCCAGCCTGATGGAGGTGGACAGCGTCCGGGACATCCGGCTGGCCACCAAGGCGCTGATGGGCCTGCCGCAGTACTGGCTGACCGACGAGGTGCGCGCCGGGATGGAGCGGCTCGCCGCCACCGCCCGTGAGCGCAGCGTCAGCATCGCGATCCACACGCACGTGAACGCGGCCCAGTCGGTCACCCCGCTGGTGGCGCGTGCCGCAAAGGCGATGCTGGAGACCGGCATCAGGGACGTCCGCAACCAGGGCGTCCTGCTCCGCGGCGTGAACGACAGCCCGGAGCAGCTGCTCGACCTGTGCTTCGCGCTGCTGGACGAGGCAAAGATCATGCCTTACTACTTCTACCTGTGCGACATGATCCCGAACAGCGAGCACTGGCGCCTCACCCTGGGCGAGGCGCAGCAGCTGCAGCACAAGATCATGGGCTACCTGCCCGGCTTCGCGACGCCACGGATCCTGTGTGACGTGCCGTACGTGGGCAAGCGCTGGGTGCACCAGGTGGGCAGGTACGACACGGAGCGGGGTATCTCCTACTGGACGAAGAACTACCGGACCGGCGTGGAGGCGGACGACCCGCTCGCCCTGGACCGCGAGTACTCCTACTACGACCCGATCTACATGCTGCCGGAGCAAGGCCAGGCCTGGTGGCGCGCCAGGACCGCGGCGCCGGCAGCTGCGGTGCCGGCCGGTGCGGCGCCAGCCAGCACCGAGCCGGTCGGCGCCGCACGGCCCTAGGCCTCGCTCTTGTCCTCGATCTCCCAGGCATGGTCAAGCAGATGCCAGGCGATGCGGCGCGCGGCATAGCGGACGGGCCAGCCGCCCGGCAGCGGCGCGGTACCGTCGGACGCCCGGCCGAGCGCCGCGGTGATCGCCGAGCGCATCGCCGCGATGGCGGCCTCCTCGCCGACGGCAGGCCGGCGGTGCCGGACCCCGATCTTGCGGGCGAACGAGGCCTCGGCGCCGGTCACGTGCTCGACGATCTGCTCGGTGTCCCGGCCGCCGCCGCGCGGTCCTTTCCGCAGCTTCGCCGAGGCAGCCTGGGCGACGTCATCGAATGTCGCCCACGAGGCGCGGACGAGGGCGGCGATCCGGCTCGCCTCGTCGCCGGCGAGCGGGAGGTAATCGCAGGCGGCGATCTCGCCCGGCGCGCCGAAGTCGGTGTAGCCGGCCGTGCCGGGCAGCCGCTCGATGACGGCAAAGGCGTCCGTGACTGGCTACGGCGACATACCCGGAATTCTTTCAGCCCGGTCGTACAGTTTGCGTGCACCGGTCCGGGCCGCCCTGATCAGGGAACGGCTGGCCCGGAGTCGAAGCGCCACAGCATCGGCAGGGCCGCCGCCACCACGGCGGCGCCGAGCACGCTGATAACGCCGCCGGAGACCACCGCGATCCGCACCGAGCCGGTCGCCGAGGCGACGAGGCCGGCCTCCAGGTTGCCCACTGGCTCCCCGGTGGTGTAGCTGATCATCTCGAGCCCGGCAAGCCGGCCCCGCAGGCTGGCCGGGATCGTCTGGTTCCACATGATCATCCGGAAGGTGCCGCTGACCATGTCGGCCGCCCCGGCCGCGGCGAGGGCGACCACAGCCCACCAAAGGCCGGGCGCGAAGCCGAACGCCGCGATGCCAGCGCCCCAGCCGCAGACAGCGAGCACGATAGCCTGGCCGTGCCTGCTGACGTGACTGGTCCAGCCGCTGGTCATGCTGACGATCAGTCCGCCGGCGGCCGGCGCGGCGTACAGCACGCCGAGGACTGCGGGGCCGCCGAGCCGGGCGGCAATGGCCGGGAAGAGGGCGTAGGGCGCACCGAAGAGCATCGCGGAGATGTCGATCAGGTAGGTGCCGAGCAGCTCGGGCCTGCTGCTGGCATACCGCAGGCCCTCCAGCACCCCGCCCAGGCTGGGCCTGGCTGCATCGGGCGGCGGCGGGGTCGCGCGCATCCGGCTGAAAGCAAGCAGCGCGGCCACGCAGGCCGCGCTGTCGGCAAGGTAGGCCACCGGAAGCCCGCCGGCCGCAATGGCGACGCCGCCGAGCAGCGGGCCGGCCAGGCTCACCGCGTTACCGAGCAGCCCGGTCAGCGCGGCCGCCCCGGGCAGCTCGGCACGGCGGACCAGCGCGGGCACCAGTGCCTCCAGCGACGGCCGCTGCAGGCCGTACAGGCCGGTGCTCGATGCGGCGAGCAGGAACAGCAGCCACAGCTGATGCCAGGCCGCCGCGTTCAGGGCCAGCGCCGCCCCGCTGCCGCACAGGAAAACCTGGCATCCCCTGATCAGGCGGCGGCGGTCGACGGCGTCCGCCAGGGCGCCGCCGAGCAGCGCCGTGGCCACCAGCGGCACCAGCTCTGCGATGCTGAGCAGCCCGACCGCGAGCGAGGAATGCGTCAGCTGGTAGGCCTGATAGGGCATGCCGACAAAGGTGATCGAGTTGCCGGCGTACGACCACAGCTGGCCGGCGTAGAGCCGCCGGAACTCATCCGATCGCCGGAGCAGGGCGAGGTCAGGACCGAGGCCCGCGGCCAGCCGCCGTATCCATGCCCGCCCCGCTGCCTCCTCGCCCGGCGGCCCGGCTCCCGCGCCAGCGGCTGCGGTGCCGTCTGCGCCGTCACCTGCGCCACCGCCCGCGCTCCTGGCCGCTCCCCCGCTGCCTCCCACAACCAGCCAATGCTGCCCTGTTGGCCGGCTGCCGTCGAATGGTTTCGCCGGCTGCTGCGCTAGCGTTGGCCAGATGAGCAGGGTTCACGACATGGGCGGCCAGGCCGGATTCGGGCCGGTCCTGGCCGGTGACGAGCCGCCGTTCCAGGCTGACTGGGAGATGAGAGTCGCCGCGCTGACCATGGCGCTGAGGCTGCGCGAGGCGTTCACCGGAGACGAGTTCCGCGACGCCATCGAGCGGATCCCGCCGGCGGACTATCTGGCCATGTCCTACTACGAGCGCTGGCTCAGGGCGCTTGAGCTGCTGCTGGCCGAGAAGGAGCTGCTGGCGGGGCACGGCCCGGCGACCGGGCACGGCGCTGCGGCCGGGGACGGGGAGGCCGCCGGTGGCTAGGTTCGCGGTCGGCGCGCGGGTACGGGCGCGGCCGGGCGATCCTGACGGGCACACCAGGCTGCCGCGCTACGTCCGCGGGCACCAGGGCGAGATCGTTGATGACCATGGCAGCTGGCAGTTGCCCGACGAAGCACTGCGCGGGACCATCCGGGCCGAACCGGTGTACGCGGTCCGGTTCGCGGCGCGGGACCTGTGGGGCGCCGGATCGCATTCGGTGATCGTCGACCTGTGGGAGTCCTACCTGGAGGAGGCGGCGCAGTGAGCGGCGATCACGGGGAACTGCCGGTGGCCGCGCGGGTGCGCCAGCTGGAGGACCAGGTGATCGCCGCCGGGCTGACCACCGACGCCGAGCTCGACGAGATCCTGGCCGGCCGATACCGGACCGGCTCCCCCGCGAACGGTGCCCGGTTGGTGGCCAGGGCGTGGGCCGACGCCGGCTTCCGGGATCGGCTGCTGGCGGACGGCAACGCCGCGGCCGCCGAGCTCGGCTTCGGCGCGAGCGGCGGAGGCGGGTACGGGTACCGCCTCAAGGCTGTGCAGAACACCGCGCAGCGGCATAACGTGATCGTCTGCACGCTCTGCTCGTGTTATCCCACGTCCCTGCTCGGCCCGTCCCCCAGCTGGTACAAGAGCTTCGCGTACCGCTCAAGGACGGTCCGCGAGCCGCGGGCCGTGCTGGCCGAGTTCGGCCTGGAGCTGCCCGCGGAGACCGAGATCCTGGTGTGGGACTCCAGCGCCGAGACCCGTTACCTAGTCGTTCCGGCCCGCCCGGCCGACTCGGCCGGCCTGGCCGAGGACGCGCTCGCGAGCCTCGTGACCAGGGACGGGATGATCGGCACCGCCGCGTTCTGAGCGGCAGGCGGCGTCCTGGGCGGCAGGCCGCTAAGTCTCGGTGGCGCTGCTCGGCACCGGCTCCGCTGGCTCAGCTGGCGCCTCGTCGCCGTTGCGGCGCTGGCTGACGATGAACCACACGATGCCGGTGATGGCCAGGACAGTGGCGATGTAGAAGTTCAGGCGCAGGCCGAGGAAGTGCTCGGAAGAGTCGATCCGCAATGACTCCTCGAAGATCCGGAACGCCGAGTAGCCGGTCACGTAAAGAGCGAACAGCCCAGGCGGCCGGATGTCCCGGTGATGCCCGAGCCACACCAGCGCCGCCGCGAGTGCCAGGTCAAAGATCAGCTCGTACAGGAATGTCGGCTGGAATGTGCTGAAAGCCGTGTAGCCGGCCGGCCGGTGGGCCAGGGATATCTCCAGGCCCCAGGGCAGGCTGGTCGGCTTGCCGAACAGCTCCTGGTTGAAGTAGTTGCCGATGCGGCCGATTCCCTGGGCGACCAGCAGCGCCGGGGCCACGGCGTCCGCGAACACCCGCACGTCGGCGCCTGCGCGATGGACCCGCCAGACGCCCGCGGCCGCGCCCGCAGCGATGCCGCCCCATACGCCCAGGCCGCCCGACCAGATGGCGAAGACGCCCCACCAGTGCGGCGGGATATCCGCCGGCGTGGTGATGTCGAAGTAGATCCGGGCGCCGATGATGCCGGCCGGCACCGCCCACGTCGCGACGTCGGCGACCAGGGACGGGTCACCGCCCTTGGCCCGCCACCGCCGCTGGGTAATGAGTATCGAGAGCGTGATCCCGACCACGTACATCAGCCCGTAGACATGAATGAATGCCGGGCCGATGTGAAACCCGCTGACCGCCGGGCTGGGGATGTGCAGGGCCATGGACCGAGGGTAGACCCGCCGCTGAGGTGCTCAGCGCGCCAGGGACCACCGATGGGCTAGCGTGAGCGCATGTCCAGCCGAACCGGGAATCTCAGTCCGCAGCTGCATGCCTACCTGCTCGCCCGCAGCGCTCCGGCAGACCCCGTGCTGACCGAGCTTGCGGACGAGACCGCCCGACGGTTCCCGGCTTCGGCCGGCATGCAGATCGGTGCGGAGCAGGGCACCTTCATGACCCTGCTGACCCGGATCGCCGGTGCCAGCGCTGCTATCGAGGTCGGTACCTTCACCGGCTACTCCTCGATCTGCCTGGCCCGCGGCCTGGCCGCCGGCGGGCGGCTGCTCTGCTGTGACGTCAGCGAGGAGTGGACGTCGCTCGCCCGGCAGTACTGGCAGAAGGCCGGCGTCGATGACCGGATCGAGCTGCGCGTCGCCCCTGCGATCGAGACCCTGCGCGCGCTGCCCGCCGGCCCGTCGCTCGACCTGGCCTTCATCGATGCCGACAAGCCGGGCTACATCGGCTACTGGGACGAGATCGTGCCGCGGATCAGGCCGGGCGGGGTCATCCTGGCGGACAACACGCTCTACGGCGGCCAGGTGACCGATACGGCGGACCGGGGTGCCAGCGTGCAGGGGATCAGGGACTTCAATGATCATGCCGTGGCTGACGACAGGGTCGAGCTCGTGCTGCTCCCGGTCGGCGACGGGCTGACCCTGGCCAGGAAGAAGTAGGCCACCGGGCCGGCCAGCGGCCACCGTGCCGTAGGGGGGCGACCGCGCCGGCAGCGGCCGCCTCACCGGTAGAGGCCGGGCCGCCGGTCCGCGTGCACGTCGTTGCGCGGGCTGTTCGCCTTGCTGCGGGCCAGCCGCAGATCGCAGTCGGCCACCAGCACGGCCGGCTCATCGGCGCAGACCGGCCCGGCCAGCGGATAGCCATCGGCGCCGGCAATGACGGTGCCGCCTGTCCAGCTCACGCCGCGTTCGGTCCCGCACCGGTCCGCCGCGGCGATGAAGATCCGGTTCGTGCTGGCCGCGGCCTGCACGTTCAGCACCACCATCGGCCGCTCGCCGGCCGGCCGCGGCTCGGCCGGCCAGTTGGTCGGCACGGCCAGCAGGTCGGCGCCGGCCAGGGCGGGCTTGCGGACCCATTCGGGGAATTCCGCGTCGTAGCAGACCATGACCCCGATCCGGCCGCGCGCGGTGTCGATGACCGGCGGGTCGCAGTCGCCGGGCGTGAAGACGTCTGGTTCGGCGTCCCACAGGTGCGCCTTGCGGTAGATCGCCCTCGTCCCGCCGCCGTCGACGATCGCCGCGCTGTTGAGCACCTCCCCCGACTCCCCCAGCTCGCAGAAGCCGCCGACGATCACCAGGTCGTGCTGCGCGGCGAGCCGCTGCCACCCGGTGACGGTCGGCCCGTCGGCGGGCTCGGCGAGTGCCCGCGCCTCCGCCGCGCTGGCGAAGACGTATCCGGAGGGCACGAGTTCCGGCAGCACGACGACATGGGCGCCCTGGCCTGCCGCAATGCCGATCGCGTCGCTCGCCGCGGCCCGGTTACGGCCGGTCTCGCCCACCTGCAGGCTGAGCTGGCAGGCGGCAACACGCACGGAATGGTCGCTGCTCACCGGCATCATCGGGCCAGCCTAGCCAGCGCCGGCCCGGCTTCCTGCCCATCGCGGCGGCCCCGGCTTCCTTCGCAACTCAGCCACGACCCGTACGGGCCAGGTTCCCGGTCGGTACGATGTGCCGCCATGGCGGCATTGTTCAACCGGATCATCCCCATTCTGTTTGTCAGCGACCTCGAGGCCGAACGTGACTTCTACGTCCGCCTGGGCTTCCACGTCACGTATGAGGGCCCCGAGTACCCGCACTTCCTGGCGCTTGGCCACGGCCCCGTCGAGTTTGGCATCGAGCGGAAGGCCGGGTTCCGCAGCGATATTCCCGATCATGTGCTGACCTGGCAGTTCGGCGTCGCGGATATCGCCGCCGCGCGGAAGCGGCTGGACGAGGCCGGCGTGCCGTTCAGCGAACAGGTGATGACGCCCAGCGAGGACTGGACCTACCGCGTGCTGCACGCCCGCACCCCGAACGGCTATCACCTGCTGCTGGAGGAGGGCAGCGAGTAGCGGCACGAAAATTTCACTTGGGTCACAACTCCGGCGTTGCTTCGGTGACAATAGTGTCCGATGGGAGCGTCAACCGATCCGGTCTATCTCCGGGTTCTCGAGGATCTTCGTGCCCGCATCAGCGAGGGACTGCTGGAGCCGGGCGCCAGGGTGCCCTCGCGCAACGCGATCATTGCCAGGTACGGCGTCGGGGAGACCGCGGCCAAGCACGCGCTGCAGGTGCTGGCCGCCGAAGGCCTGATCGAGGCCAGGGCGGGGTCGGGGTCCTACGTCCGCAAAGCGCCCGTGACCCGCCGCATGGACCACGACCGCCTGCACTACCCCGGCTCGCCCTTCGGCCTCGAAGATCCGGCCGGCCGGCTGGCCCTGGAGTACCAGGCGGAGCAGGTACTGCCGCCGCCGCACATCGCGCGGCTGCTTGGCCTGCAGCCTGCCAGCGACCCGGTGATCCGCACCAGGTACCTGCTGAGCGCGGACGGCGCGCCGATCCAGCTGGCGACGTCCTACGAGCCGGTC
Organism: Actinomycetota bacterium; assembly: GCA_003168215.1. Classification (GTDB taxonomy): domain Bacteria; phylum Actinomycetota; class Actinomycetes; order Streptosporangiales; family Streptosporangiaceae; genus Palsa-506. The sequence goes on along the minus strand of PMSW01000168.1, from coordinate 62,936 downwards.
CAGATCACCGGCGGAACCGCCGTCGCCGTGCCGGAGCAGGGGCCGTTCGCCGGCCGCGGGGTGATCGAGCGGATGAAGGCCATCGGGATCCGCGTCGACGAGATGACCGAGGAAATCTCGGTCCGGCCGTCGCTGCGCAACGAGGCGGCCGTACTTGCCATCGCCCCTGGTGCTCCCGTGCTGCTGGTGCAGCGCACCCATCTGGCCGCCGGCACGGCGGTCGAGGCCGCCGACATCGTGCTGGCCGCCGACGGGTTCCGGCTCAGGTACAGGATCCCGGTCTAGCCCCGGTCACCGTCTAGCATCGGGACATGATCAGGTCAGCCACCCCGCAGGATGTCCCGCATATTCACCGGCTGATGCGGGAGCTCGCGGAGTACGAGAGATCACTTGCCGAGGTGACCGCCACCGAGGATGACCTGCGGCGGGCGCTCTTCGCGGACCAGCCGGCGATCTTCGCGCATGTGGCCGAGCACGAGGGATCCGTCGCGGGGTTCGCGCTGTGGTTCCTTAACTACTCGACCTGGCTGGGCAGGCATGGCATCTACCTTGAGGATCTCTACGTCACGCCCGCGGTGCGGGGCACCGGGCTCGGCCGGGCGCTGCTCGCCGAGCTCGCCCGGATCTGCGTGCAGCGCGGCTATGGCCGGCTCGAATGGTGGGTGCTCGACTGGAATGCGCCCGCCCGCGGGTTCTACGAATCCCTCGGCGCGGCGGCGATGGACGAGTGGACGGTGTACCGGCTCACCGGCCCGGCCCTGCATGCGCTGCCGGGCCCGGCTACCCGGCCGGCCGGGGCATAATCCGCGGCTCGACGTGGCATTGATCGCGGCGAGCGCGGCAATCGCGGCCGTGTCATCGGGCAGCCACGCATAAGGCGAGGCGGAGCCCGCGCTCTCCCAGTACGTGAAATAGGTCAGGCAGTCATTCGCCCGCGCCCAGGACCAGGTGTCCTTGAACCAGTCCGGCCGGCTGGCCGGGAGAGCGGAATTGCACTCGGTGACCGCCAGCCGCACCGTCCCGAGCGCTCCCTGAATCTGGTGCGCCGCCGCGCCGAAGACCGTCGCCGCAGTATGAGAGCGAGCCACCTGATATCCGTCGAGCCCGTAGAAATCGAGCCCTGGCGCCATCCACTGGCCAAGCGGGTAATGACCGCTAGCCCGGGTGGCCGTATAGCACGTGACGATCTGGCCGTACCGGCAACCGGGCGAGGCCGCCTTGAAGATCGGGTAGCAGCGCGCATGCAGCGCGAGGACCTGGGCTGTCGTGAAGTCGTTGTGGGCCGCCTCGCCCTCGTGCCAGCAGGTCACCATGGCGCCAGCCGGGACACGCCTGGCGAAAGCACGCAGCTCATCGTCAAGCGAGCCGGACAGGACCCGGTCCAGATCCGGCTTGATGCTGATGACCTGCAGCGATGAAGTCACCGGAACGGGGCTTGCGCCCGGTCCCGGCCACGACGCCGGAGCGCCCTGCGCCGGGGTGTCATAGCCGCGGAAGCCGGCCAGGCCACCGCTCGCCGCGGAGACAGCCTGCCACATGCCGCCAGTTCCCTTGTTGACACCGCAGCTGGGCTGCCCGGAAGTAGCATGCCTGATCAAATGCCCGCCGTGGCCGGCCTGCAGGTCAAGTTTCCGGATTAGCGGCCCATTCACCGCTAGGCCCCCGACGGTTAGTACGCCTATACCGTGCAATACTTGCCGTCTTGTCGGCATTTGTCATCCCCCCGAATGTCGTGCGCCGAGAAATCACTATAATACGTTAACTACGGGGAAATATAAAAAGCCGAAAATTTTAGGGCGATAAAGGGTCATAAAGCCAGCAGGCGGCTGGCGTTGCCGCCGAGAATCCGGTGCTCATCGGCCGCGCTCAGGCGCAAGGCCCGCACCTCCTGGGCCGGCTGGCCGCTGCCCATGTCGAACGGCCGGTCCGAGCCGAGCAGCACATGGTCAGCGCCGGCGTAGCCGACGAGATCGGCCAGCAGCGCCCGGTCGTGGGTGACGGTGTCGAAGTAAAACCGGCGCAGCGCGGCGTCCGGGCCGTCCGCCGAGCGGGCCCTGGCCTCGGGCCGGACGGCGAACGCCCGCCGCAGCCTGCCGCGAATCGCGAGCAGGCCGCCACCGCCGTGAGCGAGCAGGATGCGCAGCCGCGGGTACCGCTCGAGTACCCCGGCGGCGGCCAGGTGCGCGGCGGTGACCGCGGTCTCCATCGGGTTCCCCGCCGAGTTCCACAGGTAGTAGTCGCTGAGCGCGGGCAGCCCGAATCCCCTGGTGGTGGGATGCACGAAGATCAGCGCGCCGGTGGCCTCGGCGGCCTCCCAGAACGGCAGGAAGCGGTCGTCTCCCAGGTAGCAGCCCTGGACGCTGGCCGGGATCTCGGCGCCGCGCAGCCCCGGCAGCCTCATGAGATGCTCAAGCTCGGTCGCGGCGGCGGCCGCATCCTGCAGCGGGACGGCACCGAGCGCGCTGACCCGGCCGCCCGCCGCGGCCTGCGAAAGCCCCTCGTTCTGCACGCGGCAGATCCTGATCGCCTCCGCGAGGCCGGCCTCCGTGGGCACCAGCATGATCCACGGCGAGAGCAGCAGGTGATCGATTCCGCCGACCGCTGCCTGGCCGGCCATCACCTCGATATCGGTGAACTCCGCCACGATCGAGCGCAGCACCCGGCCGCGGAACGTGACGATCTGTCGGCCGTCCTCGACGCTGATGGCGGGACGCCAGTGCTCCGGCACTGCGCTGGTCATCATCTCGCCGATGATGACGTGGCAGTGCGCGTCGACGATCAATGAGCGGCCCCGGGTGCCCCGCCGCCATCGCCGGGCGCGGGGCCGCTGGCGCGGGTCACGGCACCGCCGAGGTAAAGCGCGCCGATCTCCGGGTGCTCGAGGATTTCACGGCCGCTGCCCGTCAGTCGCACCCGTCCGTTCTCCAGGACGATGCCGTGCGCGGAGAGCCGTAGGCCGGCCCGCGCGTTCTGCTCGACGAGCAGGATCGTCTTGCCCTGGGCGTTCATCAGGCGCGCCGCGTCGAACACCGTCCTGAGCACCTTCGGCGACAGGCCCATCGACGGCTCATCCAGTAGCACCAGGGACGGATCAAGCATCAGGCAGCGGGCGAACTCGACCAGCCGCTGCTGCCCGCCGGACAGGCTGCCGGCCTTCTGCCCTGCCCACTGGGCCACCTGCGGGAACATCTCCTCGACGTACCCGCGCCTGCGCAGCAGCAGGGCGTGGTCCCGCAGGATGTAGCCGCCTAGCTCCACATTCTCCCTGACCGTCATGTCGCGGAAGAGGCTGTGGTTCTGCTGCACGTGCACGAGGCCCATGTCCAGGATCTGCCGGGGCGATTTGCCTGCCAGCGACTCTCCATGCAGCTTGATCGTGCCGCGCTTGGGCCGCAGCAGGCCGCTGATCGTGGCAAGCAGCGTGGACTTGCCCGCACCGTTCGGCCCCACCACGCAGGTGATGGCGCCAGCGGGCACGCTGAGCGATACGTCGTGCAGCACGTCCCCGCCGCCGTATCCGCAGACCAGTCCCTCGATGACGAGCGCGGGGTCATGGCTGGCCCCGGCGGGCGGCCCGCCCGGTGCCTGGTCACGGGTCGGGTGCATCGTCGTCCTCCTCCGTGGTGCCGAGGTAGGCGTCAAGTACCCGCGGGTCGTTCCTGATGATCTCGGGAGGCCCGCTGGCGACCACGGTGCCGTAGTCGAGGACCGTGACGCGGTCGCAAAGGCCCATCACGAAATCCATGTTGTGCTCGACGATGAGGAAGGTCGTGCCGCTGGCGTTCAGCGCGCCGATCCTGGCCGAGATGTGCTGGATCAGCGACGGGTTAACGCCGCCGGCCGGCTCGTCGAGCAGCACGACCTCGGGGTCGGCGACGAGTACGTAGGCAAGCTCGAGCAGCTTGCGCTGTCCGTAGGACAGGGTGTCCGCCAGTGCCTTCGCGTGCCCGGCGATGCCGGTGAACTCCAGCAGTTCGGTCGCACGCCGCCGGTCCGCCTGCCCGCCGGCCCTGGCCAGCGGGTTGTGCCACCGGCGGACGCCGCGATGCTGGGCGGCGACCAGCATGTTCTCCATGACCGTCAGTCTCGGGAAGATCCTGGTCAGCTGAAAGGTCCGGCCGATGCCGAGGGCGAACGCCCGCTCCGGCGGCGCGTTCGTGATCTTCCGGTCGCCGGCGTAGACGTCACCGGCATCCACCCGCTCATAGCCGGTGATGATGTTGAACAAGGTCGTCTTGCCCGACCCGTTCGGCCCGATCAGGCCCGTGATGCTGCCACGGGCTACCTCCACCGTGCAGTCGCTCAGCGCCTGCACGCCGCCGAAGGCCTTGGATACCCGCTCGGCGCGCAACAGCGCGGTCACCGCGGGTCTTCCCTGCCCGCAGCGCCGGCCGCAGCGCCGCCCGCAGCGCCGGCCGCGGCCAGGCGGCCGGACCGTCTTGCCCGCCAGGACGTGATCTTCTCGCTGGAGGTGGGGATCACGCCCCGTGGCAGCAGCAGGATCACGCCGAGGAACAGCGAGCCGAGGACGATCTGGCTGAGATAGTCGTTCGTGAACTGCTCGGTCAGGTACTGCTGCGCCGGTATCAGGACCAGCGCGCCAAGTACCGGGCCCGAGACAGTGCCGAGGCCGCCGAAAAACGCTATCAGCGCGACGGAGAGATCGAATTGCGGATCGAAGCCGGACTGCGGGAGGACCTGGCTGATGAAGTAGAACCAGAGCCCGCCGAGCAGCCCGGTCACGAACGCGGAGATCACGAACGCGGCCAGCTTGACGCGCATGGTGCGGACGCCAAGGCCCCTGGCCCGGTCCTCATCATCGCGGATGGCCCTGAGCTGCAGGCCGAACCTGGATCCGCGGATCAGCCAGGACAGCCCGACCGTGCCCACCCCGATTGCCAGCGCCAGGTAGTAGAAGGGGTCGTTGTACGTGCCGGGATTCCAGGCGAGGAACGGCGAGCTGACTCCGGTCGTCCCGCCGGTGAACGAGAAGTTGAAGGCCATCAGCTGGAAGATGAAGAAGACGGCGATGGTGACGACGACGAACGTGTGCCGCCGGACCCGCAGCGCCACCAGGCCGAACGGCACCGCGACAACGGCCGCCACCACGGCGGCCAGCGGCAGCAGGGCAAACACCGAATTCCCGGTCAGCTGCCAGTCCCTGGCGGCGATTCCGACCGTATAGGCCCCGGAGCCGAAGAACACCGCGTGCCCAAGCGAGATGTAGCCGCTGTAGCCGGAGAAGATATTCCACGCGGCAGCGGCCGCCACGAAGATCAGCGTGTCCACGCCGATCGTGGTCACCAGCGCGTTGGTGAAGACCAGGGGGAACAAGGCGACTGCGGCGAGCAGGACGAGCGCTCCCCCGCCGCGCCATGCGGCGGCCCGCCGCAGCAGGCCGGTAGCCGTCACGGGGTCCGGGCCGGTCATCGCCGCCGGCGTCACTGGAGCCGTACCCCCTGCCGTCCGAACAGGCCGGACGGGCGGACCGTCAGCACCAGGACGAGAGCCGCGTAGAACACCACGATGGCCCAGTTCGGTGACCAGATGCTGACCAGGGACTCCAGCGTGATCATGAACACCGCCGCCGCGAGGGCGCCGCCGATGCTGCCGAGGCCGCCGAGGATGATGATGGCGAGCAGCCGGGAGATCAGGTCGTAGCCGCTATTGGGATTGAAGCCCCCGCTGGTGGCGCCGTACACCATGCCGCCCACCGCGGTGACGGCGACGCCGATCCCGAACGTGACCGCGGCGACCCGGTTCACGTCGATCCCGATCAGCCGGGATGCCGTCTGGTCCTGCATGGTGGCGCGGACGCTGCGGCCGAACCGGGTCCGGTACAAGATCATGTACAGGACCACGACCAGCGCCACGGCCAGCGCGAATCCGAAGAGGTAGATGTACGGCAGGTAGAACCCGAACACGCGCACGCTGGAGATCACGTACCAGGCATTCAGCTGCACGTAGTTGGGGCTGAAGATCCAGTAAAGGATCCCCTCGATGATGATGGCCACCGCGTAGCTGGCCAGCAGCGACATGGACGTGCGTTCCCGGCCGCGAAGCGGCCGCATGAACGCCCAGTAGATGGCGACGCCGATCACGAACATCGCCGGGACCGTGAGGAGCAGGCCGAGGAACAGGTCGATGTGCAGGTGCACGGACAGCGCGTAGCTGAGGTAGGCGCCCAGGATGACCAGGATGCCCTGGGCGATGTTGATGATGTCGAGCACGCCGAAGATCAGCGTCAGCCCCACGGCCATCAGGCCGTAGACGCCGCCGACAAGTATCCCGTCGACGACCGCCTCGTAGATCTGGCGTCCCATGTCAGCTCCGCGGCATCAGACTCGGTGAGCTGCTCAGCTGGCCCAGGCGGGCTTCGGGTTGGTGATCTTTACCGAGCCCGGGTCGGTCACTGGCAGCACCTGGTTGAAGTTGCCGTCCTGCCACTGGAAGATGAACGCGGCGGCCCTGGGGTTCTCGCCGATCGCGTCGAACTGGGCCGGCCCCTGCACGGTGTTCAGGGTGACCCCGCTGTGCAGGTAGCGGATGATCTTGGAGTTGTCCGTGCCCCCGGTGGCGCTGACCGCGAGTGCCGCGACCTGGCCGACCGAGTAGGCCTCGGCCACGTCGGAGTTGATGTCCGAGGAATTGCCGCCGTACTTGGCGATGTAGTCCTGCACCATCACGTCGCTGAGCGCGTTGTTGTAGGACCCGTACCAGCCGTCGGGCACCATCATCCCGTCGGAGTCGGCCTTCCCGACGGCGCTGACGAAGGCGTCGCCCTGGTCCGGTCCCGACGCGGCGATGAAGATCTTCGGGTTGTAGTGCTGCTGCTCGAAGGTCTGCATGAACTCCTGCACGGTCGGCACGTCGGTGGAGCCGAGCACGACTAGCTGGGCGCCGCTGGCAGCCACCTTGTCGGCGATGGGCTTGTAGCGCGACGCTTTCGCAGCGGACGCTTGCTCAGCGAAGGTATCGCTGTAGACGTTTGTGACGCCGGCGGCCGTGAGGATTTTCTTCGCGGTCTGCACGGGCGGGTCGGCGAACGGGTCGTTGGCCTGCGGGTAGGCGGCTGTCTTCGGCCGCTGGCTGGCCGGCAGGGACGCGATCCACTTGGCGAACGGCACCATGTAGTCCGTCACGGGCAGACTGGGGCTGAACACGTTATGGAGCTTCTGGCTGAAGACGATGGGCGCGGTTCCCGCGCCCTCGATCATCGCGTACCCGTACTTGCCCACCTCCACCGCGGCGGGCGCGGTCAGCAGCGAGGAGAACGGGCCGAAGGTCAGGTTCACATGATCAGCGGTGATCAGCTTCCGGTAATTGGAGACGACCGTGGCCGGCGAGCTGTTGTCGTTGAGGATGATNNTCAGCTTGACCTGGCGGCCGAGTATCCCGCCGTGGCTGTTGACGTCGCTCTGCCACAGCTGGTAACCGCGCTTGAACGCCTGGCCATCGGCGGAGAAGCCGCCGGTCAGCGACAGCGAGATCCCGACCACGATCGGCCTGGAACCAGACGAGCTGCCTGCGGAGCCGCCGCTGCCGCAGGCGGTGAGCACCACCNNGGCGGCGGCCGTGACCGACAGGAACCGGGCGCGGACTGACCTCATCCCCGGGTCCTCCTTTCAGGCTTACGGGCAGACTCAGGCTTACGGGTAATCCTGGCAGTGCTCAGCCGCCGGCCGGCCGGGCGCGACGCGCTNNNGGCAGCACCTGGTTGAAGTTGCCGTTCTGCCACTGGAAGATGAACGCGGCGGCCTTGGGGTTCTCGCCGATCGCGTTGAACTGGACGGGTCCCTGCACGGTGTTCAGGGTGACCCCGCTGTGCAGGTAGCTGATGATCTTGGCGTTGTCGGTGCCCTTGGTCGCCGTGACTGCCAGGTCCGCGATCTCGCCGACAGAGTACGCCTCGGCCACGTCGGAGTTGATGTCCGAGGCGGTGCCGCCGTACTTGGCGATGTACGTCTTGACCATGGCGTTACTCAGCGGGTTGTTGTAGCCGCCGTACCAGCCGTCCGGCACCATCATCCCGTTGGCGTTTGCCTTGCCGACGGTCTTGATGAACGCGGCGCCCTGGTCCGGTCCTGACGCGGCGATGAAGATCTTCGGGTTGTAGTGCTGCTGCTCGAAGGCCTGCATGAACGCGTTCACGGTCGGCACGTCGGTGGAGCCGAGCACCACCAGCTGCGCGCCGCTGGCGGCCACCTGGTCGGCGGGTGCCTTGTAGTCGGACACTTCCTCGGGGAACGTCTTGCTGTAGACGGTCTTAACCCCGGCGCTTTGCAGGATCCGCTTCGCGGTCTGCACCGGCGGGTCGGCGAACGGGTCATTGGCCTGCGGGTAGGCCGCTGTCTTCGGCCGCTGGCTGGCAGGCAGCGACTTGATCCAGTTGGCGAACGGCACCATGTAGTCCTTCACCGGCAGGCTGGGGCTGAACACGTTGTGGACTGCCTTGTTGGACGCCACGTTGAAGACGCTCGGCGCGGTACCCGCGCCTTCGATCATCGCGTACCCGTACCGCGCGACGGCGGTCGAGGCGGGCGCGGTGAGCAGCGAGGAGAACGGGCCGAAGGTCAGGTTCACATGATCGACGGCGATCAGTTTCTGGTAATTGGAGACGACCGTGGTCGGGGAGCTCGCGTCGTTGAGGACGATCAGCTTGACGGGCCGGCCGAGTATCCCCCCGTCCTTGTTGACGACGCTTTGCCATAGCTGGTAACCCCGCTGGAAGGCCTGGCCGTCCGCGGAGAAGTCGCCGGTAAGCGACAGCGAGATGCCGATCAGAATCGGCGCCTTGGCAGCCGACGCGCTAGCTGTCGGGCTGCTATTGCTACCGCCGCTGCTTCCGCAGGCGGCTAGCACCACCGCTAGCACCGCGGCGGTGGCCGTGAGAGACAGGAACCGGGCGCGGTCAGATCTCATCCAGGCTGCTCCTTCCAATGTTTGCTTAAAGCCGAAGTAATGTGCCCGCTAATGAATGGGGTAAGCTCGGCAGCCGGCTGTTGCGACCTCGCGGTCAGAAGCTGCCGGTTCCGGGCTGGCCGCAAATTGCTCGTAAGTGGATCACCGTACTGCATCTTTTGTTCCGTTCGCGTCCAATGGCCCGAGACCATCGGAAACATCCGCATTCTCGCTGACGAGTTCCAGCCCGGCCGACTGGGCCTGCAGCGTGAGCAGCGCGGCGAAATCCGCCTGGCCGAATCCGTGCCCGACCAGGCTCTGCACCAGCTGGTGCACCAGCGCGGCCACCGGCAGGGGCGCCTCGCGCTCGCGCGCCGCGGCCAGCCCCAGGTCGAAGTCCTTGCGCAGCAATTCGGCCGTGAAGGTGGCGCTGAAGTCGAGGTTCACCAGCGCCGGGGTCTTGTACCTGGTGAACGCCGAGCCCATCACGCTGTCGTTGAGGCAGGCCAGGAACGCCTGCCTGCTGACGCCGCTCTTCTCCGCCAGTATGGTTACCTCGGACAGTGACTGGATGACCACGCCGAGGAAGAGGTTGTGGCACAGCTTCACGATCCGGGCGAGCTCGCCCTCCCCGACGTAGGTCGCCCCGGCGCCGAGCAGCTTCAGGTAGGGCCGGGCGGTGTCGAATGCGGCCCGCGGCCCGGATACCGCCAGCGTCAGCCCGCCTGACCTGGCCACCTTGGGATTGCCCATTACCGGCGCGGCGAGCAGCGTGGCGCCCCGGACGTCAAGCTGCTGCCTGACCTGCTCCGAGGCCTCGGCCGAGATAGTGGAGCAGTCCACCACGATGGCGGGCGCGGCGCCGGACGACAGCAGCCCGTCCGGGCCGGTGAGAGCGTCGATCAGGTCCTGGGAAGTGCCGACCGTCACGAACACGATGTCCGCGGCGGCCAGCCCGGCAGCCGAGTCGACGATCTTCGCGCCGGCCGCGGCGAGCGGCTCGGCCTTGGCCTTCGTCCGGTTGTAGACCGACACATCGCAGTCGGCCGCGAGCAGCCGCCGGACAAGCTCCGAGCCCATCCGGCCGGTCCCCAGCCAGCCGAGCTTGCGCTCGTTGTCCTGCTCGGTCATCGTGTCTCTCCCCGGAGCTTTCACAATCGTTTGCGCATCGAGCGTTGCGCACTGTGCGACCAGTTGTCAACGGGCTGTGGCCAAGCCGTTATCGGTTCCTTGCCATCGCCACTGGAGGGCTCGTTAGTCTCCGCCTGATCACTGGCCACTGACTATCCGTTCAGCATGCAGACATTCCGCCGCATGATGGATGCAATCGTGTGCAAGAATATACAGATGGCGGACCGGCGGGTGACCGCGGCTATCGATCACTGGGCGCCACGTTTCGTTGCTAACGGCGTGGATGCGGCTGACTTCGCCCGCGTCACCGCCGCAATCGATGACTGGAGCGGCTGGTGCGCGGCGTGGTGCGAGGCCGGCGCTGAGCACGAGCGGCTCGGCCGGGTGGCGCTCGGCGATGGCCGCGCCCGGTCCGGCGGCGCTCACCTGGCCCAGGCGGCCGTCTACTACCATTTCGCGAAGTTCATGTTCGTCCAGGACATGCCGCAGCTGCAGGCGGCACATGCGGCCGCGGTCCGGTGCCGGACCGACGCGCTGCCGTATCTCGACCCGCCGGGCGAGCGGATCGAGATCCCCTTCGATGGCGCCGTCCTTGCCGGGATACTGCGACGTCCGAAGTCGGCCGGCCCGGCCGCGGTGGTCGTCATGATCTCCGGCCTCGACTCGGCCAAGGAAGAACTCGGCGCGACCGAGGGACTCTTCCTGGACCGGGGCCTCGCCACGTTCTCCGTCGACGGTCCCGGGCAGGGCGAGGCCGAGTACGGCCTGGCGATCAGGCCGGACTGGGAGATCCCCGGTGGCGCCATCCTGGACGCCGTGAGCGCGCTGCCCGGCCTTGACCCGGCGCGCATCGGGATCTGGGGCGTCAGCCTGGGCGGCTATTACGCGGCCAGGCTGGCCAGCGGCGACCGGCGAGTGCGCGCCTGCGTCGCGCTGTGCGGCCCGTACAGCCTCGGCGCGGTCTGGGACCAGCTGCCGGAGCTGAGCAGGGACGCGTTCATGGTCCGGTCGAAGGCGGCGACTGCCAAGGAGGCCAGGCTGCGCGCCGACGAGCTGACCATGGCGGGCCGGGCCGGCCTGCTGACCGCCCCGTTGCTTGTCGTGGCAGGCCAGCGGGACCGGATCTTCCCCTGGCAGCAGGCCAGGCGGCTCGCTGAGGAGGCGGGCGGCGAGGCCGAGCTGCTGCTGCTCGCGGAAGGCAACCATGGCTGCGCGAACCTGCCGCAGCATCACCGCCCCTACACCGCCGACTGGATGGCCCGGCAGCTGGCCGGCTGAGCCGGGCGGCCGGGGTCAGGCATCGGACGGCACACGGTCGGCCGGCCCGCGGTCGGCCGGGACGCGGGCGGTGGAGCCGCGGGTGATGAACTCCGGCGCGAGGTAGAGGATCTTGACCGGCCCGTCGTTCCCGCCGATCCGCTCCAGCAGCAGCTGCGCTGCCTCCGTGCCCACCTGGTAATGCGGGAACCTGACCGTGGTCAGCGGCGGCTTGAGCAAGTCGATGAACGGCATGTCGTTGAAGCCGACGACCGACATGTCGTCCGGGCAGCGCAGCCCGGCCGCGTCCAGCGCGGCGTAGCAGCCGAGGGCGAGCATGTCGTTGCCTGCCGCCACGGCCGTGCACCGCTCCGGCAGCGCCAGCAGCTCGCGGCAGCACCGCTGCCCCTCCTGCAGCGAGAACCTCTCGGCGAAGACGACGAGGCCAGGATCCACCGGCAGGCCGCTGGCCGCCATGGCGGCGACGAACCCGCGGTAGCGGTTAAGCCCGGTCGACAGGTCCTGCGGGCCGGCGATGTGCGCGATCCTGCGGTGCCCGAGCGCGGCCAGGTGGGTGACGGCCATCCGGACGCCGCGCTCGTTGTCGACCGACACGGACGGGAAGCTGTAGTCCTCGGCCAGCCGGTTCACCAGCACCACCGGCAGCTCGGCCCTGGCCGCCTCGGCCAGCAGGGTGCTGCGCAGGTGCGCGGTAGCCAGCACGAAACCGTCGACGTGACGGGCGCGCATCTGCTCGAACACGACCCGCTCGCGCTCGTCGTCGCCGTCGGTATTGCCGATCAGCGCCACGTAACCGGACGCCGCGAGCCGGTCATCCAGGCCGCGCACGATGGGCGGGAAGAGCGGGTTGTTGAGGTCGGGGATCAGCACGCCCACGGTGTGCGAGCGCCTGGTCCGCAGGCTCCTGGCCACCGGGTTCGGGCGGTAGCCGAGTTCGCGCGCTGCCGCCAGCACCCGGCGCGCGGTTTCCTCGCTGACCAGGATCCTGGTCTCGGGGCTGAGCGCGCGGGATGCGGTCGCCGGATGCACGCCGGCTCGCGCGGCGACGTCCCTGAGCGTCACTGGCGGGTCTGACATCGGCAGTTTTGCTCCGCTCCGCGGTTTCCGGCCAGGCAAAAGGACGGCTCTCCGCAATCCGCATGCTATCGGCCGGCGGGCGGCTCCATGGGACGATAAAGCCATGCGGATCAGCGGAGTTACCTCGACCGACCTGTTCGCCGGGACAGTCGCGCGCCCACTGCAGCTGATCCGGGTGACCCTGGCCAACGAGGGCGCCGGCCTGATCCGGGCGGCCGGCGCACCAGTCACCGTGCGGGTAGCGGGGCCGGGGGTCACCACGCCGCGGCCGGTAAGCCTCCGGGTGCCTGATCCTGGCGGCGAGCGGACCGCCGAGGTAGCTGTCGCTGTCGCCGCCCCGCACCGGCCGGGCGCCAGGCTGCGGGTCACCGCGATCGCCGAAACCGCCGAAACTGCCGAAACCGCCGGGACCGCCGGGACCGCCGCCCGGGCGGAGCTGTCCGCGGAGATCACCGTCGCCGAGGTCGGCTGGACCATGTGGATGGTGAGTCACTTCCACTACGACCCGGTCTGGTGGAACACCCAGGGCCAGTTCACCGAGTCCCGGCTGCTGCTGCCGGACGAGGCGGGCAGGCTGCCGGACGTCAGGACCGCGTTCGAGCTGGTCCGGCTGCACCTTGAGGAGGCCAGGCGGGATCCGGACTACAAGTTCGTGCTCGCCGAGATCGACTACCTCAAGCCGCACTTCGACGCGCACCCGGAAGACCGCGAGGATCTCCTTGCCTTCATCGCGAGCGGCCGGATCGAGCTCGTTGGCGGCAGCTATAACGAGCCGAACACCAACCTGACCTCGGCCGAGTCCACCATCCGCAACGCGATCTACGGCCTCGGCTACCAGCGCGACGTGCTCGGGGGGCAGCCGGCCGCGGCCTGGATGCTGGACGCCTTCGGGCACGATCCCGGCTATCCGGGGATCATGGCGGCGGCCGGCCTGACCGAGTCCGCGTGGGCCAGGGGCCCCTTCCACCAGTGGGGGCCGGACCGGAGCGTCGGCGACAACACCCGCATGCAGTTCGCCAGCGAGTTCGAGTGGATCTCGCCGGACGGCGGCGGACTGCTCACCGCCTACATGCCGAACCACTACGGGGCGGGCTGGGTGACCCAGGACCAGCCCGACCTGGCCGCCGCCGAGCAGTCCGCGTACGGCCAGTTCGCGTTGCTCGCGCCGGTGGCCGCGACCCGCAACGTGCTGCTGCCGGTCGGTGCCGACCACGTGATCCCGTCCCGCTGGGCCACCGAGATCCACCGGGACTGGAACTCCCGCTACGTCTGGCCCAGGTTCGTGACGGCGGTGCCGAGCGAGTTCTTCGCCGCGGTGCGCGGCGACGCCGAGCGGCGTGACGTGTGGATCACGCCGCAGACCAGGGACATGAACCCGGTGTATCCCGGCAAGGATGTCTCCTATATCGACACCAAGCAGGGCCAGCGGGCCGCGGAGATCGCGGTGGAGGACGGCGAGCGGCTGGCTACCCTGGCCTGGCTGGCCGGCGCGGACTACCCGGCCGAGGGGCTGGACAAGGCCTGGCGGCTGCTGGTCTTCGGCGCGCACCACGACGCGATCACCGGTACCGAGGGCGACCAGGTCTACCTGGACCTGCTGGCTGGCTGGCGCGAAGCGCACGCGCGCGGAGCCGCCGCCCGCGACGGCGCCGCACGCTACCTGGCCGGCCTGGCCCGCACCACGCCCGGCCCCGACCCCGCTGTGAACCCGGTAGATGTCACATCCGCCGGGTCAGGACCCGGCGGATGTGACATTGACGGGGTGGTGCCCGTGTCCGTGGCGGCCGGGGCGGCGGCGGGCCGGGCCGTGGTCGTGTTCAACACGATGTCGGCCGCCAGGCCGGGCCTGGCCAGGATCACCCTGGATTTCGCGGAGCCGGGCACCGAGTGGATCAGCCTGGCCAGCGAGGGCGGCGCCGTGATCGCGTTCCTCGCCGAGGGTGTCCGGCGGCATCGCGATTCCTCGCTCGCCGGGCTCACGCTGACCTTCCGGGCGGACAGCGTGCCGGCCCTCGGCTACCGGACCTACTGGGTGACCGCCGCCCCGTTGCCGGACGGTCATGCGCCGGATGGTCATGCGCGGGACGGTCATCCGCCCGGCCACCCGGCCGGGTGGGTTCCGGCCGGGAGCGCGACGATCGAGAACGAGGCGTTCCTGATCGAGGCCGACCCGGCAATGGGCGGCACCCTGAGCAGGATCCTGGACAAGCGCTCGGGCCATGAGCTGGTCACCGGCCGGGCCAACGAGCTCGTGATCCAGGAGGAATACGACTACCACCCGAAATGGAACGAGGGCCCGTGGCTGCTCACGCCGAAGGGCCCGGGCACCGGCTCGGCCGGCCGGACCGCCCGCGTGCGGGCGGAGCGCTGCCCCATCGGCACCAGGCTGGTCGCCGAGCTTGACCTCGATGAGCTGCGTATTACCCAGGAAACGTTGCTGTGGGACGGCGCCAGCCGAATCGAGTTCCGCACGCATGCGGACGGCTCGATCGGCAGCGACCGGCTGCTGCGGGTCCGCTTCCCTGCCGTGGTCCCCGGCGCGCTGCCCGTCTATCAGAGCGCGCTTTCGGTGATCGGCCGCCCGTTCGGCAGCACGGATACCGATGTGGCCGAGCACTGGTACACGCTCGACAACCCGGCGCATGAGTGGTTCGGCCTGAGTTCCGCCGCCAGGGTGGCGCTGACGGCGCCCTCCGGCGAGCGGCTGACCCGCGCGATCGGGGTCGCCGAGGTGATCTGCCCGATGATCACCGGCGGATCCAGGGCGGCCATCCGCGCTCTGCTGGTGGCGCTGGCCAGCCAGGGGGTGACCGCGACCTGCTCGCGGCCGGACGGGCCCAGGTACGGTTCGATCGACCTCGACTCGAACCTGCCCGATGTCCGCATCGCGCTAGGCGGTCCGGAGCAGAACCCGTTTACCGCCGAGGTGCTCGCCTCGGCCGGCCCGGCCGCCGGGCGGGAGCTGGCCGCGCAGCTGGCCGCCGGCGGCTCGGCACGGCTCTGGGTGCCCGCGGCGATCAGCCGGGAGCAGGCATTCGGCCCCGGTGCCGACGTCCGCGCCGCCCGGGACCTGCCCGTGCTGATCGTGGCGGGCGGCGACCTGGCCGCCGCTATCGGCGCGGTCACTGCTGACCTGGCGGACGCCGTGATCGAGGCTCCGGCGCCGGTCCCTGACGAGGCAGCGGGCATCACCTGCCCGCCGGTTCCTGAGCTGGCGGGCTATTCGGTGGCGCTGCTCAACCGCGGCACTCCCAGCAGCCTGGTGACGCCCGACGGCACGCTCAACATCGCCCTGATGCGCTCTTGCAGTGGCTGGCCATGCGGTGTCTGGATCGACGGGGACGCGCGGACCGCGCCGGATGGCACGAGTTTTGCCTGGCAGCACTGGAGCCACACATTTGAGTACGCGCTCGCCGTCGGCCCGGGTGACTGGCGGACGGCGGGCTTCCCGCTGGCCGGACTCGACTACAACCGCGGCCTGCTGGCGCAGCAGACCGGCCTGCACGATGGCCCGCTGCCGGCCTCCGCGAGCCTGGTCTGCGTCGAGCCTGCCACGGCCGTCCTTTCCGCGCTCAAGCCACGCGGGAACCCGCTGGCTTCCGGCCGGCCAGGCACGCCAGGCCGGGGTGACGGGGTGACGCTGCGGCTGCGGGACGTCTCCGGCCAGGCCGGGCCTGGCACCGCGCGGGTCCGCATGCTGCCCGGCCTGACCGGGGCCAGCCGGACTGGCCCCGGCGAGGAGCCCGGAGGCGAGCCGCTGCCGGTGAATGACGGAGTGGCGCTCGCCGGGCTGCCCGCTGCCGGGATGGTGACGCTGGCGCTGGCCACGCGGCCATGGCTGGCCGGCGGCACGGCAGTGCCTGCGGCCGCACTGCCCGGCGTGACTGCGGCCGCCGTGACTGCGGTGCCAGATATGACTTCAGCGTCTGGCGTGACTGCGGTGCCCGTGGTGCCGCCGGAGCCCGCCCAGCCGGTGTATACCCGCTACTGGCTGCACGGCAAGGGACCAGCGCCGGCCGGGAACCTGCCGGTGGCCGTGCACCTGTCCGCCGTGCACCTGCCCGGCGCCGACAGCGCGGCCGGGAACGGCGCGGCNNGGCGGGGATCGGCGCGGCCGGGAACGTCGTGGCCGGCCGGGGGGCCAGGATCGCGCTCGCTGGGCCAGGCAGCGGGCCCGGCGTCCTGCGGCTGACCGTCGCCTGCGGGCCCGAGCCCGCGGCCGGCTCAGCTGAACTCGACGTGCCGCCCCAGCTCGCGGTCGACCCGCCCGGGCCGCTGCGCTATGACCTGCCCGCCCGCGGGCATGCCAGCTGGGAGCTGCGGGTGGGGGCACGAGCTGGTGCCGCCGCCGGAAAGTACTTCCTGGCGGCCCGGATCAGGGACGGGGCCGGCCAGCTCCTTGAGGACGCCGCGCTGGTCACCGTCGGCGAGCCCGCCATGCCATCGCCCGGCCTGCCTGCCGATGAATTCATCGAGCGCTACCTCGCTGAGGAGCAGGCCACCACCGCGGAACTGGATATCAGCCTGCCGTCCCGCGAGCTCGTGCTGCGGCCCGGCGGTCAGGGCGAGATCTCCGTCCGGCTAGCCAACCGCACCGCGGCCGGGCTCAGGGGCGAGGCGCAGCTGGTCTACCCGGCCGGCAGCTGGGGCGAGGCGCGGCCATGGACGCGCGGTTTCGCCGCCGGCCCCGGCGAGGAGGTGACCTTGCGCTACTGGGTCACCGCCGCCGCGAGCGCGCGTCATGGCCAGGCATGGTGGGTACTGGTCAAGGTGATGTACTTCGGCCGGCTCCGGTATACCGAGGCGATTGCCTGTTCCATCGCGGACGGGCCGCTTGGTGAGACACTTCATGTCTCCGCATCAGCATCAGAAAGACAATGACTACTGATACCGCCACCGGCACGGGCAATCTCCCCGCGGAGCCGAACAGTTTCGTCGGCCGCGAGCGAGATCTGGCGGAGCTTGCCCTGCTGCTCGGCGAGGTCCGCGCCCTGACCCTGTGCGGCCCGGGCGGCATCGGCAAGACCCGGCTGGCGCTCCGGCTGGCCTGCGAGCTGGTGCCCGGCTTTCCCGGCGGTGCCTGGCTGATCGAGCTCGGCGACACCGAAGATCCCGCGCTGGTCCCGCTGCGGGTCGCCGCGGCGCTCGGGATAAGGGCGGAGCCCGGCCGCCCGCTCGCCGAGACCATTGCTGACGCGCTCAGCCCGCGGCACATGGTGCTGATTCTCGATACCTGCGAGCACGTAGTGGACGCCTGCGCCACGCTGGTGCAGCAGCTACTCGCCGGATGCCCTTCGCTTCGGCTGATTGCCACCAGCAGGGAACCACTCCGGGTCCGCGGCGAGACGGCGTGGCGGGTGCCGCCGCTCGCGCTGCCGGCCCAGTTCGGCGAGCTGTCCGACCAGGACATGGCCGAGCATGAGGCGATCCGGCTGTTCGCCGAGCGGGCGGCGGCGGTCAGGCCGGGGTTCGTGCTCGGCACCGAGAACATCGGGGCCGTCGTCCGGCTGTGCCGGACGCTGGACGGGATCCCGCTGGCGATCGAGCTGGCCGCGGCACGGGTGCGGGCGCTGTCCGTCGAGGAGATCGACGCGAGGCTCGGTGACCGGTTCCAGTTGCTGGCCTCCGGCGACCGGACCGCGCCGCCGCGCCAGCAGACCCTGCGGGCTACCGTTGACTGGAGCTACGAACTGCTCACCGGCCCCGAGCAGGTGCTGCTGCGCAGGCTGTCCGTCTTCTCCGGCTGGAACCTGGACATGGCCGAGCGGATCTGCGCCGGTGACGATATCCCCGCGCCGATGGTGCTCGGCCTGCTGGCGGCGCTGATCGACAAGTCCCTTGTCACGCTGGAGGCCGAGCTTGACGGCGCTGCCAGGTACCGCCTGCTGGACACCATCAGGGAGTACGCAGCCGTCCGGCTCACTGCCTCCGGCGAGGAGGCTGCCGTCCGGGCACTGCACCGGGACTACCTGCTGGAGCTGGTCGAGTCGATCGCGGCGGTTGCCTTCCTGCGCGGGGATCCGCCGTGGCCCGAGCGGATCGTCATGTACCGGCGCGTCCACGCCGAGCGGGACAACTTCGTCGTCGCCCTCGCGGCGTCGCTGGAGCGCGGCGAGGCCGAGGTGGGCCTGCGGCTCTGCTGCGCGCTGCGCAGCCCCTGGGTCGCCTATGGCGATGTCTCCGAGGGCGCAGTCTGGTTCGATCGCTTCCTGGGACTGGACGGCCAGGTCAGGGATGCTATCCGGGCACGCGCACTAATGCTGCGGGCGGAGCTTGCCTTCGAGCTGCAGGACTACGCCGCGGTGGCGCAGTGCGCACAGGCGGGCCTTGAACTCTGCCGGTCGGCCGGGGGTGCTGACGGCACGGACAGTGCGAATGGTGTCGGCGGTGCCGGCGGTGTCGATGGCGCCGGCACGGCCGGAGGACTCCGGATGCTCGCGCTGGTCAGCATGCGGGCAGGCCGGCATGATGAGGCGCTGGCCGGCCTCGATGCGGCCAGCACGGCTGCCCGCGCCGCTGGCAATGACTGGGAGGAAGGGCTTGCGCAGAGCACAAGGGCTGCGGTCCTGGCCCGCCAGGGCAGGCTGAATGATGCGCAGCGCGCCTACGAGATCGCCCTGGACGTGCTGCGGGACAACAACGGCTGGGGCGTGGCGCAGACCCTGTACGGGTTCGGCATGCTCGCGAGGACGCGGCGGGATTACGCCGCCGCGCTGCGGCACTTCGGGGACGCGCTGGCGCTATACCGGGCGATCGATGCCAGGCCGGAGATCGCCCGGTGCCTGGCCGGAGTCGGCTGGGTGGCGCTGTCCCAGGGCGATCTGGAGCTGGCCAGGTCGAGCCTGACCGAGAGCATTCAGCTCGGGCTTGCCATCGGGCAGCGATTGCCGGTCGCGCGCGGCCTGGAGGCCCTGGGCGTGCTGGCGCTCGCGGAAGGGGATCCGGCCAGGGCAGTCCGGCTCGAAGGTGCCGGGCTGGCCCTGCGCGCGGAGGCCGGCCAGGTCTCCCTGGCAGCGGCGGGAACCCGGATCGATGCTCTGTTCGAAGCTGCGCGGCAGCGGGTCGGCGCCGTTGCTGCTGCCGCCCTGCTGGCCGAGGGCAAGTCGATGAGCCGGGACGACGCGATCAGGTACGGCATCGGGTCCGCGGCGGTGCCTCCGGCTGGCAGCGCGGATGGCCCGGCCGCCCGGCCGGGCACTCCGTCAGGTCCAGGTACCCGGTCCGATCCGGGCACCCCGGCAGGACCGGCCGCCTTCGTCCGCCCGGCCGCCCTCGCCGGTCCGGCTGGCGCACCGTCGTTGCTGACCGCGCGGGAGCGGCAGATAGCCGCCATGATCACGCGCGGGCGCTCCAACCGTGGTATCGCCGATGAGCTGGTCATCAGTCCCGCGACCGTGAAGCGGCATGTGGCCAACATCTTCACCAAGCTTGGCTTCAGCTCGCGGGCACAGCTCGCCGCATGGCTGTCGGAGAGAGACCCCGGCGAATGAGGCCGAGCCCGCCCCGCCGCTGAGGCCGAGCCCGCCCCGCCGCCAGCGAGACTCAGCGACGGGATCCGGGTACCCGGCTACCCGGGCGGCTGCGGCACGGTTTGCCTGGCTCTGCCGCGCTGCGACTACACATAGCCGGGATGTGCAGAACGTAGCCGGGATGCGCGAGTACATATGGCAATGGCTAATTCTGCGCATGTGCACGGGCCAGGTAGTCCCTAACGTCGTCATGTGCGCTTCGGCGCACCGCCGGTAGCCCGGCGAGCCGCGGCAGCCCACGTCGGGCCGGACATCAGGAGGGGGATGGCCGGAACCTCGGGGTGCGCGGTGTGCGGGCCGGGGCGCTGGCCGGGCCCGCGCACTAGCGCGGGCCCGGCCAGGGCCTTGCCCCTCCCCGGCCTTCCAGGATCGGGCCAGCCAGGACCAGGACCGCCCAGGAACGCCCAGGACCAGGGCCGCCCGGGGGAACTCCCGGGAATCGGTACCGCCCAGGACCGGGGCCTACTGGGACCGGGGCCTCCTGGACCGGGGCCCGCCAGCACCCAGGGCTGCCAGACCGTGACATCCCGGGTGGGCCGGCGCGCTGAGAGGGATCCGCTCAATGATGACTACCGAAACGCCGGTGCCGGGCATCGCCGTTACTCAGCGGCTCCTCGGCACGGCGCAAGCCCGCGGCAGCCACCAGGCGCTGGCCGGCGGTCAGGGCAACCGGACTTACGGCTACGCCGAGCTGGCTGGGGTGATCCAGGCTGCCGCGGCCGGGCTGGCCTGCCGCGGGCTGCATCCGCGAGACGTCGTCGGCGTGCATGTCCCTGATGCTGTCTGCTACGCCCTGGCTACGCATGCGATCCGGGCCGCTGGCGGGGTGCCGTCGCCGATCGCCGCCGGGCTGACCGTCCCGGAGATCGCCGGGCAGCTCGCCGACTGCGGCGCGCGCATGCTGCTGACCGCGCCGCCGCTGGCCGCCACTGCGCTGGCCGCGGCCGACCGGTCGTGGGTCCGCCAGGTCATCTCGTTCGGGGACGCGCCCGGCGCCACCTCGTTCGACGCCCTGCTCAGCTCCGGTTCTCTGCAGCACGCCGGAGGCCGCTACGGCGACCCCGTCCTGCTGCCCTATGTGCGGCAGCCGGACGGCATGCTGAGCCCGGTCGCGGTTACCCAGCAGGAACTGGCAGCCGAGCTGGGCCGGTTCGCCGACCGGGAGACGATCGGCGAGCAGGATGTCGTGATCACGGTGCCGCCTGCCGGAGACGGCCGGGCCTATTCGGTCCTGCTCGACCACGCGCTGCTCGGCGGCGCCACGGTGGTCGCGTCGCCGGTGGCCGATCTGCTGGCCACCGCGGTGGCCTGGCGCGGCACCGTCGCGATCGCGGCACGCCGTGAGGACGTGGCGGCGCATGCGTCACTGCGTGTCCTCGCCGTCGGCTCCTGACGATCGCACGTCCGGCGGGCGGTTCTCGTAAGGCGTGCTCAGCACGATGGTGGTGCGGGTGGATACATTGGCCGCGGCGCGGATCTCCTGGAGCATGTCCTCAAGCGCGGCCGGTGAGGCGACGCGCACCTTCAGGATGTAGTTCTCCTCGCCCGCCACGCTGTGACAGGCCTCGATGGCCGGCAGGTGAGCGAGCCGCGCCGGGGCGTCATCTGGCGCGGCCGGATCGAAGGGCTTGATGGAAACGAAGGCCGTCAGCGGCAGGCCGGCCTGCACCGGATCAACAAGCGCGGCGTATCCCCTGATCACGCCCAGCCGCTCCAGGCGGCGTACTCGCTGCTGGGCTGCGGACACGGACAGCCCGGTCTGCCTGGCGAGTTCAGTGAAGCTCATCCTGCCGTCACGGGCAAGCAGGACGATTATCCTGCGGTTGATCTCTTCCACCTGGCCAAGGTAACCTGCGCGCGGTACGCCGGGGTAACCTGCCCGGCGCGCCGCGCGGACCGCGGGAAGCCGGGTCGCGGCCAGCCCGCCCGGTCACTTTCCCGGCAGCGCGGCGTCGCGGGCCAGTGCCCGGCCGATCACCATCCGCTGGACCTGGTTGGTGCCCTCGACGATCTGCAGTGCCTTCGCCTCGCGCAGGTAGCGCTCAGCCGGGAAGTCCTCCACGTAGCCGGATCCGCCGAGCACCTGAACCGCGTCGATCGTCACCCGCATGGCCGCGTCGCTGGCGAAGAGCTTGGCCATTGCCGCCTGCGGCCCGTAAGGCAGCCCGGCGTCCTTGCGCCTCGCAGCGGCGAGGTAAAGGGCACGGGCTGCCTCGACGGCGGTGGCCATGTCAGCGAGCAGGAAAGAGATGCCCTGGAAGTCGATGATGGGCCGCCCGAACTGGCGGCGCTCGCGCGCGTAGCCCACCGCGGCGTCGAGCGCTGCCTGTGCCAGGCCGGTGGCGCAGGCAGCGATGCCGAGGCGGCCCTCGTCCAGCGCGGCGAGCGCGATGCCGAAGCCTTTGCCCTCCTCGCCTACCAGGTGGCCGGCCGGCACCCGGGCCGACTCGAAGATCATCTGCGCGGTCACCGACGCCCGCATGCCCATCTTGTGCTCTGCCGGGGCTGCCGACACTCCCGGCGTATCCGCGGGAACGTGCAGGCAGCTGATCCCGCGGGCGGCGCCGGGTCCTTCATGATCACCGGATGTGCGGGCGAACAGCGTGTAGAAGTCGGCCTGCCCGGCATGCGAGATCCACGCTTTCACGCCGTCGATCACGTAATCCCCGCCGTCCGCCGTCGCGCTAGTCCGCAGCGCGGCGGCGTCCGAGCCGCTCTGCGGCTCGGACAGGCAGTACGCGCCGAGCAGATCGCCGCCGAGCATCGACGGCAGCCATCGCTCCTGCTGCTCCCTGGAGCCGGCCACGGCCAGCGGGAAGCAAGTAAGGGTATGCACGCTCAGCCCCAGCCCGACGGTCAGCCAGCCGCTTGCCACCTCCTCGACGACCTGCAGGTAAGCCTCGTAGGGCTGCCCGCTGCCGCCCAGCTGCTCCGGATAGGGCAGGCCGAGCAGGCCCGCGGCGCCGAGCAGCCGGAACATCTCGCGCGGGAAGGCCCCGTCCCGCTCGGCCGCGGCGGCTGCCGGGCGCAGCTCCTTGTCCGACAGCTCGGCGGCGAGCTCGAAGAGCGCCCTGGTCTGCTCATCGGCGTATACCCGGTGTGCGAGGCTCATCAGGCCCCGACCACGACGAGCTCGCGGGTGCCGTTGTTGAGCCGGTCGCAACCGTGCTCGCCGCAGATCACGATGTCCTCGATCCTGGCGCCGTGCGCGCCGGGGTAGATCCCGGGCTCGATCGAGAAGGCCATCCCCTGCTGCAGCGGCTCCGCGTTGCCAGCCACGATGTAAGGATCCTCGTGACATTCGAGGCCGATGCCGTGGCCGGTCCGGTGGATGAAATGGTCGCCGTAGCCCGCCTCGGTGATCGGCTCGCGGGCGGCGGCGTCCACCGCCTCGGCGCTGATCCCGGGACGGACCGCGGCGCAGGCAGCCTCCTGGGCGTCCTTCAGCACCTGGTAATACGCGGCAAAGTCCGGTGGCGGCGCACCGATCACGTAGGTGCGCGTGCAGTCCGAGCAGTAACCGCTCGGCATGGTTCCGCCGATGTCGACCACGACGGCATCGCCGGCGGTGAGCACCCGGCCGGATGCTCCGTGGTGCGGGCTGGCGGCGTTGGGCCCGGATGCGACGATCGTGAAGTCCGCGCGCGCATGCCCCTCGGCCACGATCGCGTCGGCGATATCGGCGGCCACCTCCAGCTCGGTCCGCCCCGGCCGCAGCCAGCCGGGCAGCCGGGCGTGCACCCGGTCGATGGCCTCGCCCGCCTCGCGCAGCGCGGCCACCTCGGCGGGGGTCTTGCGGATACGCAGGCCGCGCAGGGCCTCGCTGGCCAGGCCCTGCCGGGCGGCAGGCAAGGCGGCACGCAGCCGGAGCGTCATCAGCGCCCACATCCGGTCCGCCAGGCCGACCGAGGTGACCGGGCCGAGCCTGCGCGCGACGAGTGCGTAGGGATCGTCGGTCTCTTCCCAGGCAGTGATGTCAAGTCCGATATCGCCAGCCGGGGAGGCCAGCGCGGCGGGCAGCTCGAGCCTTGGCACCACCAGGAAAGGCGGCTGCTCCGCAGGCACCACCAGGCAGGTCAGCCGCTCTTGCTGATGAGCGTCATAGCCGGTCACGTACCGCAAGTCTGACCCGGGGGTCAAGAGCAGCGCGCTGAACCCGGCGTCCCTGGTTGCCGCTGCCGCCTTGCCCAGCCGGTCCGCCGGGTAGAGCGGCGCCGGATCCTGCTCAGTCCCCATCAAGGCCTCCACTCCGAGCCCTGCAACCTTCCTTGCCTGCGCATCATCTCACCATGGTGAATTGCGCTGGCATCTAGACACAGGAGACATCAATGCTTCACGCTAGGTGCACGAACGTATACCAGATGTGAAACAACATGACTTCTGAGATTCATGACTTCTGAGACTGTAGAGATCCCGGTGAACGGCCCGGGCACGGCGGCTGGCCCCGGCCGGGCAGGCAGCCCGGGCGGCGGTCAGTCCAGGCTGCCCGTGCCGGCGCAGGGCCATGACCTCGAGGCCAGGCTCACCGCGGAGCTTGAACAGGAGCGGCATATCGCGGTCGAATTGCAGCGGGCGATCCTGCCGCTGCACGACGGGCCGTTCGAGTTGCCCGGCCTGCGCGCGGTGGTCAGGTACCTGCCCGCATCAAGCGGCCGGGTAGGCGGTGACTGGTACATCACCGCGGAGATGCCCACTGGCCAGGTACTGATCGCGATCGGCGACGTTGCCGGGCATGGCCTGGCCGCGGCGGCCGGGATGGCCAGGCTGCGCGGCGCACTGGCCGGCCTGGCGATCACCGGCGCTCCGCCGGAGCGCCTTGTCGGCTGGCTCAACGACCTGGTCCGGCATGTCGCGCCCGAGCACACTGCCTCGGTTGCCGCCGGATACTTCGATCCGGCCACCCGGGTGCTCTGCTGGGCGCAGGCGGGCCATCCCCCGCCCTTGCTTGTCAGGGCAGGCTGGGCGCGGCCGCTTGATCCGCCCGACGGCATCCTGCTCGGCGCGGGAGAGGCCGGATACGCCGCTGCCTTCCAGCGGCTGCACCGTGATGACCTGCTGCTGCTCTACAGCGACGGTCTCGTCGAGCGCCGTGATCGTTCGCTGGACGTCGGCCTGGCCACGCTGGCCGACGCGGCGCGCGGCATCCGTGATCCGGAGCAGGTCATCGCCGCCGTGCTGCGCGCGCTCGGCTCGACCGACCCCGAGGACGACACCTGCCTGCTGGCGCTGCAGGTCCTGTAGCGCCAGTCAGTCGGTCCGGGCGGCGAGCGCGCCGGACATCCGGCCCAGCGAGGAGCCGAGATCCCAGCGCGCGTCTAGCTCGGCAAGCCGTCCAGGGTCGGCGGGCGACGTCGGCAGGAGGCCACCGGCCGCGGGCAGCGGCGCGTCGGTCGCGACCTGGACCACCGGGACCGCAGCGGCCAGGTAATCGCGGGCCGCCGCGAGCTTGGCCCTGCTGCTCATCGGGAAGCCGCCGTGGCCCTTGTCCAGCGCCGCCAGCATCGCCTCGACGGTGCCGAAGACGCGAACTAGCGCGGCCGCGGTTTTCTCCCCCACTCCGGGAACCCCGGGCAGGCCATCGCTGGGGTCACCGCGCAGCGCAGCGAACGCCGCGTACGCCCTGCCGGGAATCTGGTACCGGCTGGTCACCCAGGCCTCGTCCACGATGTCGAGCTTGGAAAGACCGCGCGCGGTGTAGATGACCCGGATCTGACGGGCGTCGTCCACCAGCTGGAACAGGTCCCTGTCCCCCGTGACCACCTCGACCGGGCCATCCGCGCGGGCGGTCAGCGTGCCGATGATGTCGTCGGCCTCATAACCTGGCGCCCCCGCCATCGCGACCCCGGCAGCCGCGAGCACCTCCTCGATCACCGGCACCTGCGCGGTCAGCGCATCTGGCGCCTGCTCGGTGCCGTCCGGGTTGGCCCGGTGCGCCTTGTAAGAAGGGATCGCGGCCACCCGGAACGCGGGCCGCCAGTCGGCGTCCATGCAGGCAATGAGGCTGCCCGGCTGGCGCGCGCGGATCAGCCGGGCGATCATGTCGAGCATTCCCCGGACCGCGTTGACCGGCGTGCCGTCCGGCGCCGTCATCGTCTCCGGCAGGCCGTAGAACGCGCGGTAGTACAGGGTTGCACTGTCCAGCAGCATCAGCGGGCCCATCCTGGCCATCTTGCCAGCACGGGCCCGCAGCCGAGCCAGATCGGCCAGCACTGCTGATTCATGCATTCCCTCTATGGATATATGAATCTTTTGGCATTGGAGTCGGCGCCCGCCTCGTCCTTACGCTGGGCTATCCGGTGGGACGCTGGAATATCTGATAGCTCGTCCTGGTAGCCGTCCGGCTGCAGACCGCGAGGAGGAACGATGACAGCAGCGAGTGCGGTTCGTACCCGGTGTCCCGACGGCCTGGTGGTCGCGATCCGCGACGCCACGGCGCAGCACGCTGACTGGCAGCAGACCGCCGCGCTGGTGGCCGAGCAGCTGCGCGCGCATCTTCCCGGCCCGGAGATCCTGACGAGGGCCGAACGCGCCGGAGATCCGGATAGCTACGTCTGCCATCTGCTGCACACTGAGCCCGATGGCTCGTTCTCGGTGTGTGCGCTTGTCTGGCGGCCCGGTCAGCTGACGCCCATCCATGACCACGTGACGTGGTGCGTCTTCGGCGTGCTCCAGGGTGCCGAGTACGAGGAGCTTTACGCGCTGCGCGACGGCGGTGCCTGCCTCGAAGGGGTGGGCAGCAGCGTGAACGAGGTCGGCGAAGTGGGCGGGTTCGCGCCGCCCGGTGACATTCACCGTGTCCGCAACTGCGGCGACGGCGTCGCGATCTCCCTGCACGTCTACGGCGCCGACATCACCAGGCTCGGCAGCAGCGTCCGCCGGATCTATGACCTGCCGGTGCTGGCGCCTTCGGCTAGCTGAGGTCCAGCAACTGCTCCTCTTCCCAGTGATCAGGCTCTTGCGGCCTGACCAGCTGGCGCCTGCCGGTGCCGCGGAACCCCATCCGCAGGTAGAACGCACGGGCACGGACGCTGGCGTCGGCGACCCAGAGGGTGAGGCACTCCGCGCCGTCGGCCCGTGCGCAGTCGCCGACCGCAGCGACCAGGCGGTCCGCGATGCCGTTGCCCCGTGCCCGCGGACTGACCCAGAGTGACACCAGCTGCCAGCTGCCGCTGGCGCCCTGCCCGGGATCCTCGGTGTGCGCGGGATCCTCGGCGAGGCCTGCCGCGATTCCCACCGGCTCGGTGCCCGCCCACGCGATGAACTGCGGCCAGGCGGTGATCCGGTCGCGCCAGTACTGCTCCGGACGGCCGATCGTTTCGGCCAGAGTCGACCCGAACGCATACGGCGCGTCGGTGAGTGCCTCAACCCTGATGCGCCGCAGCACGGCCCGGTCATCCGGCACGGCACGGCGGATCTCGAAGGAAGCTTCGGCGGCTCCGGTAACCATGCGCAGGATGGTGCCTGATCGGCAGCCGGAACGCCATTCCGCCACGGCCGGAAACGCGCATTAACGTGGTGAATAGCAGAAACGGTCACCGAAGCCGGCGAAGTGCCGGTGCAGCACTCCTTTGGCTACGCCCGCTTCCGCGGTAACCGCGCGGCTGGTCAGGCCGCCGGGGCCGTCCCGGAGCAGGACGCGCCCGGCGCCGCCGAAGAGCTGCCCGCGCGGGTCGCGGATGGTCACCCCGGCCGGCACTGGTCGTCCGTCCTTCCTTCGCCGTCCGCGAACGCATCGAGAAATGGGCATGCGCCCATTTATGGTGGGCGCATGACCGCTCTGCCGTCAGGACCTGAGGGAACCTCTGAGACTGGCACCGGGGGCTACGACCGGGCGCAGGCATTGCATCTCCAGCGGCAGGTCGCCGAGGGGTTCGGTGCCGACGCCGGCCGTTACGACCGGGCCAGGCCCGCCTATCCCGCCGGCCTGGTAGACCGCATCATCGCCGCCAGCCCGGGACGCGACGTCCTGGACGTCGGGTGCGGCACCGGCATCTGCGCCCGGCTGTTCCAGGCAGCCGGCTGCCGGGTGCTCGGCGTGGATCCCGACCCCCGGATGGCCGAGCTGGCCAGGCAGGGCGGGACCGAGACGCAGGTCGCGAAGTTCGAGGACTGGGACCCGGCGGGCCGCACGTTCGACGCGGTCATCGCCGCGCAGGCCTGGCACTGGGTGGACCCGGTCGCGGGCGCCGCGAAGGCCGCCGCGGTGCTGCGCCCCGGCGGCCGGCTGGCGGTGTTCTGGAACGCCTTCGACCCGCCGAAGGACCTGCGGGAGGCGTTCGCCGGGGTCTTCCGCCGGGTACTCCCGGACTCGCCGTCCGGCGGCTTCTGGGCGAGGCCCGCCGTCGACGCCTACCGGGCCGGGTGCGCGAGGGCGGCCGGCGTGATACGGCAGGCGGCGGCGTTCGGCGAGCCGGAGGAATGGCTGTCTTACTGGGAGCGGCCCTACACCCGGGACGAGTGGCTGGACCTGGTCCCGACCACCGGCGGCTTCACCCGGCACCCCGAGGCCATCCAGCAGGAACTCCTCGATGGCCTCGGCGCCGCCGTCGACGCGGCAGGCGGCACCTTCACCATGTCCTACGCGACGATCACCGCCACCGCCACCCGGCTGGCCTCTTAGCGGACCTGTCCCGAGGCGCTGCCCGGCGAGGTGCCCGGCCCGGGGGGCCGCGGAGCCCGGCAAGTCGCACACCCTGTCTCCGGTACCTGGCGGCAAAGTGTCGGTAGGTGGCACTACCTTAGAACTAGCAATCGAAACAGGGTGTTCAGCAGTGCGAAGGGAGGCATCGGGATGTGCGAACCAGGTCAGCCGCCCGCCATGCCGGCCACTGCGGGCGAGGCGCTCGCGGCGCTGGAGAGTGCCCTGGATTACCTCAACGGCACTAACGCGGCGTCGCTGCCGGCCGCGGAGCAGGCTTCGGCCTGAAGGCCCTGGAGCGGGCCGAGTCAAAGCACACCGCGGCCCGGGCGGCGATGCTGGCGGCTTTCACCGCGCAGGGCACGTTCAGCGACGACGGGCAGCACTCGGCCCGGGCGTGGCTGATCTGGCAGACGAATATTACCGTCGGCGCCGCAGCAGGCGCGGTCGGCTGGATGAAGCGCATCGCCGCCCACCTGGCCGTCGGCAAGGCGCTCGCCGCCGGGGACATATCCGCTTCATGGGCCAGGCAGATCTGCGCCTGGACCGGCCGGCTGCCCGCCGGCACCCGCGACGACGCCGATGCGATCCTGCTCGGCGCCGCGGCCGGCGGAGCCGACCTGACCGCCCTGGCCGGGCTGGCCGAGGAGATGTATCGCCGGTCCTGCCCGCCGGACGCCGGCGATGACGGATTCGATGACCGCTGCCTGCGGCTGGATCGCACCTTCGGCGGCGCAGGCCGTCTCGACGGTGACCTGACACCGGCATGCTCGGTGGCCCTGGCCGCGGTACTTGACGCCCTCGGCCAGAAGGCAGGTCCCGAGGACGAGCGCACCAGGCGCCAGCGTGATCACGACGCGCTGGAGGAGGCATGCACCCGGCTGATCGCGTCCGGGATGCTGCCCGAGCGAGCCGGCCAGCCGACGCTTATCCAGCTGCACATGACGCTCCGCGAGCTACGCGGCGCCTGCGAAGGCTCGCAGGCCGAGGATGCCTGGTCAGCCGCCAGGGCTGACGGGCACGGGTGGCTAACAGGCCCGGGTGCGGACGCGGCGGCATGCGACGCGGCGATCGTCCCGGTCGTCAGCGGCCATGTGGACTACGCGGCTCCCGCCGAGATGACCGAGATGTTCCTGGCTGCCCAGGGGCTCCGCGCCGATTGCGCGCTATGCGCCGCCGCCGACGGCACGCAAGACGAGGCCACGCAAGACGAGTGCCCGCACGACCAGCGGCCGGAGGACCAGGACCCGGCTGGCGCCCACGCCGGCGGGCTGTGCACCCGCCGCAACGAGCCATGCACCCGCGAGCATTGCTCCTGCGGGCACTGCGCCAGCGGGCACTGCGCCGGCGCTATGCGCGGTCCGCTGAATCCGGCCGCCCTCGCCCGACTCCAGCACGCGATGCTGTGCCGCGCGGCCGATGTACTGTCAGGCCCGGCCGGGCTAGCTGCCTTCCTGCGCGGCAACTACGTGGCAGCCGGACGGCCGTTCGCCAATGTCAGCCTGCCGCTGGACGTCGGCAAGGCCACCGAGGAGATCCCGGCCCACCTGCGCCGCGGGGTGATCGCGCGGGACCGCTGCTGCCGGTTCCCCGGCTGCGCGCAGCCAGCCACCGTGTCCCAGGTGCATCACATCCGGCAGCGCAAGGATGGTGGCCCCACCAGCCTCAAGAATCTGATCTTGCTCTGCCGCTTTCATCATCTCATCGCCGTGCACCGCTGGGGCTGGACAATCGCCCTGCACCCGGACGGCACTGTGTCCGCGACCAGCCCCGATCGTCACCGCATCCTGCACAGCCATGGCCCGCCCGCCCGGGCCGCCTGACCCGGCGGCCCGCCCCCCGGCAGACGTTATCCGACGGAGGAGTACTCCACGACTCCCCGGCGCAGCGCCTTGATGGCGGCTCGTGCTTTGGTCCCGAGCGGCGTCCGCCCGGCCGCAACGGCAATCTGGTCCAGCAGGTCGACGAGCTGCTTGGCAGCGCGGACGAAATCACCGGGGGTGAGGCCGGTCTGCAGCACCGTCTCCAGCCGCCGGCCCTGCGCCCAGGCGTACGCGTTCCACGCGAAGCCCAAGTCAGGCTCGCGCAGGAACGAGAGCTGGTATTCGCGCTCGACGCCGTCAAGCTCGCCCCAGACCCGGACCATCTCAGCCAGCACCTCACGGACCTGCCCGCCCGGAAGCCGCGGCGGGCTCGCGTCCTCGGGCCGCCGGGACTCGAACGTCAGCGCGGAGACGCAGGCGGCGAGCTCAGCGGGAGTCAGTGCGTCCCAGAGGCCCCGGCGCAGGCACTCCGATGCGAGCAGGTCAAGCTCCGTGTACAGGCTCGCCAGCCGCCTGCCCTCCGCCGTCACCGTGTCGTCATCCAGGTAACCAAGCTGGGTCAGAACTCCGCACACCCGGTCAAAGGTTCGCGCGATCACGTGCGTGCGCCCGGCAACCCTGCGTTCCAGCGCCTCGGCCTGCCGCTGCATCCGGAGGTACTGCTCGGCCTTCCTGGCGTGCTCATCGCGGTCCGGGCAACTGTGGCAGGGATGCTGGCGCAGCCGCCGCCGGAGCGCCGCAATCTCGCCGTCATCGCCGGCTACCCCGCTTGACCTGCCAGCCCCGCTTGACCCGCCAGTGGCGCCTGACCCGCCCGCGCCCCGGGCGGCCCGGTCCGGAGACTGCTTGCCGAGGTCGACGCCAACCAGCCGGTTACGTACGGTGGCAGCCAGATCCCTGCGGTGCGTGGCGGACCTGGCGCTGAAAGAAGCTGGTATCCGAATCCGCTCAATGGCCTCGACCGGAACCGGGAAATCAGCCACGGAGAGCCGCTTGACCTGACGATTCGCGGTGAGGACAAGCGGCAGCGGCTCGTCGTTGCCACCCGCGAAGGGGTCGAGCACGACCGCGATCCCGGGCCGCCGGCCGCTGGGAACCCGGATGATGTCACCGCGGTGCAGCTCCCGCAGGGAGCGGAGAGCCTCGGCCCGGCGGTCCGCCGACCGCTGCCTGGCCTGATCACCCTCGCGCTGGGCCAGCTCCCGGCGGATCGCGACGTACTCGGCGAAGTCGCCGAGGTGGCAGCTGACCGCGGCCTCGTCCATAGCCTGCCTGCTGCCCCTGGCCTGCCGCACGGTCCCGGCTACCGCCCGGTCCGCCTGGAACTGCGCGAACGAGGACTCAAGCAGCGCCGCCGCCCGCTCCCTGCCGAACTGGCCGACCAGGTTGACGGCCATGTTGTACGACGGCCGGAAGCTGGAGCTGAGCGGGTAAGTCCTGGTGCCGGCCAGGCCGGCCACGGCCACCGGGTCAACGCCCGGATGCCAGAGGACGACGGCGTGCCCTTCCACGTCGATCCCCCGGCGGCCCGCGCGGCCGGTCAGCTGGGTGTACTCGCCCGGCGTCAGGTCAGCGTGGGTCTCGCCATTCCACTTGTCCAGTCGCTCGATCACCACGGTCCGCGCGGGCATGTTGATGCCGAGCGCGAGTGTCTCCGTGGCAAACACGGCCCGCACCAGCCCGGCCGTGAACAGTTCCTCCACCACCTGCTTGAACGTGGGCAGCAGGCCGGCGTGATGCGCGGCGATGCCGCGCTGCAGGCCCAGCAGCCACTCGCCGTAGCCGAGCACGGGCAGGTCGTCGCGGGGGATGTCGGCGGTATACCGCTCGGCTAGTTCGGTGATCTCGGCGGCCTCCTCCGGCGTGGTCAGCCGGAGGCCGGCGCTCAGGCATTGCTGGACCGCCGCGTCGCAGCCGGCCCGGCTGAAAATAAAAGTGATGGCGGGGAGAAGCCCGGCGGTGTCCAGCCGGCTGATGACATCCGGACGCCTGGTGACCCTGAACCTTTGCGGGCGGTGCCCGCCGCGGCCCGGCCGGCCCGGTGCCTTCCGTTCCGCCCACTGGTCGCGCTGCGCGATGCGCAGCAGTTCGGGATTGACCATCGCGCGGGGCCGGCCATTCCCGCGTTCCCGGCCACTGGCCTCGCGGGACCTGCCCGTCCCGTGAGGCTCATCCGTCCCGTGAGACTTATCCGTCCCGTGAGACGTTGCCGTCCGGCGGGGCGGGCCTCCCCGGCCGCCCGCGCCAGCCCGGCCGCCCGCGCCAGCACCGCCAGCACGGTCGGCCTCGGCTGGCGCGTCGTAGTCGCTGGTGAACATGTCATAGAGGCGGCCGCCGGCGAGCATGTGCTGCCAGAGCGGCACCGGCCGGTGCTCATCCACGATCACCGTTGTGCCGCCGCGGACCTGGCCGAGCCAGTCGCCGAATTCCTCCGCGTTGCTGACCGTCGCGGACAGCGCGACCAGCCGCACGGATTCTGGCAGGTGAATGATCACCTCTTCCCAGACCGCGCCGCGGAACCGGTCAGCGAGGTAGTGCACCTCGTCGAGTACCACGTAGCCGAGGGTGGCGAGGGTCGTCGAGCCCGCGTACAGCATGTTGCGCAGCACCTCGGTGGTCATCACCACCACGGGCGCCTCGCCGTTGATGCTGTGATCGCCGGTGAGCAGCCCGACGCTGGCCGCAGAGTAGCGGCGGACCAGATCCGAGTACTTCTGGTTGGACAGGGCCTTGACCGGGGTGGTGTAAAAGCACTTCCGGCCCTCGGCAAGAGCCAGGTGGACGGCGAATTCACCGACCACCGTCTTGCCTGATCCTGTCGGCGCGGCGAGAAGGACCCCGTGGCCTCCGTTCAGTGCCCTGCAGGCACTGACCTGGAAGTCGTCGAACTCGAAGTCGTAGAGCGCCCGGAACGCGGAAAGCTCAGGCCCGTCCTCCGCCTGGCGCTTGCGGGAAGCGGCGTAGCGATCCGCAGGACTCACCGGGGTGCTCATGCGATCAAGAGTAGGCCGGCCGGGCGGCTGGCCACCCGGGCAGGTTTCCGGCTGACTCCGTCCGGCTGACTCCGTCCGGTCAGTCGTCCGGGCCGGACGGACCTCCGGTATCAGCTGCCATCATGGGAAGGCTCGTCAATGTCATCCAGCGGCGCGGCCTCGTCATCGCTCAGCCCGGCATACGCTGCACGGCTCGCCCGCCGCCGGTCGTTTGCCCAGATGATGACTTCGGACACCTCGACCAGGATCACGCACGGCACGGCGAGCAGCAGCATGGTCACCGGGTCCGGACTCGGTGAGGCGATTCCGGCGAACACGAACACGCCGAAGATCATGAACCGGCGCCACTTCCTGATCCGCTCGTGGCTGAGGATTCCCGCCATGTTGAGCATCACCAGCGCCAGCGGCAGCTCGAAGGCCAGCCCGAAGCCGAGCAGCATGGCCATGACATAACCGAGGTAGGTGTCGACGGTAGGCAGGTTGGCTACCCCGACCGGGGTCAGGCCGAGCAGGTAGCGCAGGCCCCGGCTCATCACTTCGTAGGCGAGGCCGGTACCGGTGAGGAACAGCGGCACCGCGCTGATGACGAACGCGTAGGTCCAGCGCCGCTCCCGCTGGTAGAGCCCGGGGGCGAGGAACGCCCATAGCTGGTAGAGCCAGATCGGGCTGGCGACGACCAGCCCGAAGAAGAACGCGATCTTCACCCGGAACATGAACGGGTCGAGGATGCCGTTGATGACCAGCTGGTCGCCCAGCACATGGCAGCCGGTATGACCGCGGATCACGGCCGAGCAGAAGGGCCGCTCCATGAAATGCCAGGTGCGGTCGAAGACCGGCGGAATCAGCCCGACACCGGTGCCGGCCAGGAGTGCGAGCGCAGCCTTGAGCACCCTGTTCCGCAGCTCGCGGAGATGCCCCATGAGCGGCATCTTGCCCTCGGGGTTCGACGCCCGATGCGCCTGCAGGACACGCGAGCCGAGCACCCGCGCACCCGTTACGCTGTCAGCTATCTTCGCCATGGCCAGCTCTACGGTGCCGGCCGGGTCAGCTGGGCTGCTGCGTCCGCTGGGTCTCCGTCAGCGGTGCATCGGCGGGCATGGCCGCCCCGTTCGCGGAGGACTTCTGCAGATCGCTGAGCTGCCGCTGGAGCTGCTCGATCTGCAGCTGGTGCTGCAGCACCGGAGATGGCGGGGCTTCGGCGGCGGCCTGCGCGGCGGCNNCGCGGCGGCGGCCTGCGCGGCCGCTGCCTTGGCGGCCTCAGCCGCCGGGTCATCGTTGTGCAGGTCAGCCACCTCGGCCTTGAGGATGCGCATGGACTTGCCGAGCGACCGGGCGGCGTCGGGCAGCTTCTTTGATCCGAACAACACGATCAGCACTACCGCGACGATGAGTACTTTCCACGGGCTGTCGAATAGGTCACCAAGCATTTTCGCCCTCTTCATGGGGAAACGCGTTTCCCCGCGCTAGGAGTCCGTCCAGGTCAGTGTACACACGATCCATTCGTATCAAGCTGGCCATCCGGCTTGGTCGCTGACGCTGACAGCAGGCCCGAATCAGCGTACGGCCGGCCAGCTCCCGGGCGCCTCAGACAGCCTGGCCAGGCGGCTTCCGTGCTGGCCGAAGTGTGCCAGTTCCGGCGTCACGTGTACTGGGCCAGTGCCGCGGCGGCGTCCTCGCGGATCTGCGCGGCCAGCGCGGCCGGCGCGATGACCTGACCGTCCTCGCCGAGGCGCAGCGCGAGGCGCCGGACCCACCGGGTGTCCGGGGTGCGCAGGCTGACCCGGAGCCGGCCCTCGCCGAGTTCCTCGGTCTCCTCGCACGGGTAGTACTCGGCGACCCAGCGCCCGCGTGCCGAAAGCTCGAGCAGCACGTGCACGTCATCGGCAGACGGGCGGAACAGGCCCTGGTCGGTGTCCACGTGCTGTGCGTCGCCCGGCACCGAGGCCGCCGTGTCAAGCACGGAGATCGCGATGACGCGATCAAGGCGGAACAGCCGCACTGACTCCGCCCGCAGGCACCATCCCTCCAGGTACGTCCGGCCCTCCACCACGAGCAGCCGCATCGGGTCGACGTCCCGCTCGGTGGCCTCGTCGCGGCCGGGCACGTAGTAGGACAGGTGGATCCGGCGGCGCCGCGCGAGCGCGTCCTTCATCTCGGCGAGTACGCCGAGGGCTGCGGTGTCGTCGACCTGCACGGCCACCTGGGCGCTTGCCGCCGCCGCCGCTCCCGCGGCCGTCTCCAGCTTGGCGATCGTCCGGCTGAGTGCCGAGCGCTCCTCCATGCCCGGTACCTCGGCCAGCATCCGCAGCGCTATCAGCAGCGCGCTGGCCTCGTCCACGCCGAGCCGCAGCGGCCGGTCGATCGACTCAGCCTGGCTGACCACGATCTCGCCGCCCTCGTAGGACAGGTCGATCGGGCAGTACGGGTCGGGCGAGCGCAGCTCGACGCACCACAGCATGTTCAGGTCGTCGACTAGCTGGCGCTCGGTCACGCCGAACGCGGCCGCGGTGTCGGCCAGCCCGACGACGTTCCTGCTCACCACGTAAGGCACCAGGGCGAGCAGGCGCTGCAGCCGGTCGGTGGCGGTACCGGGCCGCGGCGGTGATTCGCGCGGCGTCGCCGCAGTTGTCATGCCAGTACGCCCTTCAGCCGTCCCATGACTGCCTCCCGCAGGTCGGCGGGATCTAGCGCGATGACGTCCGCGCCGAACGAGGCGATGTGATCAGCGAACCAGCCGACGTCGGAGAACGGCAGCTCGGCGAGGTCCCATCCGGCGCCGGCCGGATCGGGCCGACACGCGCTGGCGTGCTGCCGCAGACCGTGCCCGGTGCCGCGCCGGATCCGCACGACCGCCGTGCGCAGCGCCGGCGGGTCAGTGTCCCAGTCCCTGACTGTTTCCCGCACGTCGGTGCCGGGGGGCACCGTCACGGTGCCTGGCGGCCCGGCGAAGGCGACCGGCCCGTCGATGCGGCTCAGCCGGAACACCCGCACGTCGGCGCGATCCAGGTCCTGACCCGCGACGTACCAGCGGCCGTGCCTGTTTACTACCCCCCACGGCTCCAGCCGGCGCTGCTGCAGTGAGCTCCGGCCCGCCGCGCGGTAGGCGAAGGTGACGGGACGCCCGTCGCGCACCGCTTCCCAGAGCGCGCCGAACGCGGCCTCGTCGGCCTGCAGCCGCGGCTCGATGCCCGGCTGCGTGGTCTCCTCGGCGTCGATACCCGCCGCCCGCAGCTTCAGCAGGGCGCCGGCCGCCGCGCCTTCCAGTTCGGCGCGGTGCCAGACCCGCGCGGCCAGACCGAGCATCGCTGCCTCGTCCGGCTCAAGCCTGATCTCCGGCAGCATGTAGGCCTGCCGGGAGATGCGGTACCCGGCTTCCTCGTCCCCCGGTGAGTTCGTCCCGGTCTCCAGCGGGATGCCGAGCTCGCGCAGCTCGTCCTTGTCCCGCTCGAACATTCGCTTGAACGCATCAAACGTGTCCGGGTAACCGGGCACGGCGGCGCGGATCTGGGTGGCGGTGAGAAAGCGCCCGGCCGACAGCAGGCAAACCACGAGGCTGAGCAGCCGCTCGGTCTTGCGCCTGGACATCCGCTCTCCTTTCCCCGGCACCGACGCTACCCTGCCGGAGTGATCAGGTGGCGAAGTGGCGTAGTTTCCGCGCTACGACGGGAATGGCCGGGCGCGACCGTGCTGGAAGTGACCGTCGACGGCGCGCCGATGAGGGCGCTGGCCTATCCCGCGCTGACCGGCCGGCCGCAGCCGGGTGACCTGGTGCTGCTCAATACGACTGCCCTGGCGCTGGAGCTCGGCACCGGCGGCTACGCGCTGGTGGTGGCGATCCCCGGCCGGCTGCCGGAAGACCCGGCAGGCCCCGGTCACCTGGTCAAGGCGCGCTATACGCCGCTGCAGGCCACCGTGCTGGGGGCGGACGAGCAGGGGTCGCCGTACCACGAGGTTCTCCGCGACGCGGACGATCTTGAAGGCATGCCGGTGGTGGTCGCCGACCTGCACTCAGCCCTGCCTGCCGTGCTTGCTGCCTTTCATTCAGAACGGATAATCCGGGGTGCTACCGCCGCCCTGCCGAAGGTCGCCTACGTGATGCTGGATGGCGGCGCGCTGCCTGCGGGGTTCTCCCGGACGATCCCGGCACTGCGCGAGGCGGGCTGGCTGGCCGGAACGGTCACGGTGGGGCAGGCGTTCGGCGGTGACCTGGAGGCGGTGTCGCTGCACAGCGGACTGCTCGCGGCAAGGCATGTGCTCGGTGCCGAGATTGCCGTCGTCTCGCAGGGTCCAGGGAACCTGGGTACCGGCACGAGATGGGGGTTCTCCGGGGTGGCGTCCGGCGAGGCGGTGAACGCGGCGGCGGTACTGCGCGGCCGGCCGGTCGCCTCGCTGCGGATCAGCGACGCGGATGCCCGTGAGCGCCATCGCGGCATATCGCATCACAGCCTGACGTCCTACGGACGGGTGGCCCTGGCCAGGGCGGACGTGGTAGTGCCCGACCTGCCGGGTGAGTTCGGCGCCCGGGTCAGGGCGGAGGCCGGCCCGCTGGCGGACCGGCATGACCTGGTCCTAGTGAGCGTCGAGGGCCTGCACGAGGTGCTGCGCCGCTGCCCGGTGCCGCTGTCCACGATGGGCCGCGGGCTGGACCAGGACCTGTCGTACTTCCTCGCCGCCGCCGCGGCCGGCCGGCACGCTGCCGCGCTCACCCAGGAGTCCTGAGCCTGCGCCCTGGAGCCGGATCCCACCTGACCCGCGGGCCACTCACTGCACGTGCGATGAGCGGGAACGAACAGCGGTTACGATTCAGCCGGTTCTAACCGGCAGATCCTCACCGCTAAAATTTTGCCCGGCGATGACGGCGTTCCTGGCCGCGAGCCGGTCAATGAGCCATTGAGCGCCGGAACTGAGGTGCGGCGTACTGGCAGGACCGGGGCGGCCGCCAGTCGAGTCGGCCGGCCGTCGCCGGAGCGCAATGACCGGTGCGCCAGAATGGGCTCAGAAAATACCCGCGACTCTGGAGCGCACATGGTGATAGCAGCTAAGGCCCGGCGGCTGCCCGGCCGTCTGGTGACGGGAGCGTTCATCCTCAATGCGGGGGTGGGCAAGTGGTCGGCCGATGAGGAGACCGCCGCCCGCCTGCACGGGATGGCCGCCGGCACCTACCCGTTCCTGGCGAGGCTGAAGCCGAAGGATTTCGCCCGCCTGCTGGCGGTCGGCGAGATAGCGCTCGGCTCGGCGCTGCTGCTGCCGGTAGTGCCCGCAGCGCTGGCCGGAGCCGGTCTGACCGCCTTCTCCGCGGGCCTGCTCGGCATGTATGTCAAGACCCCGGGAATGCGGCGCGAGCGTAGCCTACGGCCGTCCACGCAGGGCACCGCGCTGGCGAAAGACGCATGGCTGCTAGCCATCGGCGTGGGGCTAGTCGCCGATGCGCTCACCCACCGGGAGGACGACGGCGGCTGAGCCGCCGCCGGCACCCGAGCGGCCGGTTACTTGCTGCCGACTGCCCCGACGATGTCGACGACGAAGACAAGGGTGTCGGTCCCCTTGATCTTCGCGGTGGCGTTTCCGGCCTTTCCGTAGCCGTCGGCGGGCGGGACGATCAGCATCACCCGGCTGCCTACCGGCACGCCCAGCAGCCCCTTGTCCCAGGCCGGGATGATCTGGGCCGGCGTTGCGTCGAGCGTGAAGCCGAACGGCTGCTTGCGCGACCAGGAAGAGTCGAAGGTCTTACCGGTCCGCCAGTTAACGCCGACGTACTGCGTCACGACGGTCTCGCCCTTGGCGGTGGGCGGGCCTGATCCCCTGATCAGCGTCTTGACGACCAGCTTGGCCGGCGGCTTCGCGGACGGGATCTTCACCGTCGGGGCGATGCCCGGGCCGCTGGCGGTGACGGTAGGCAGCCCCCCGCCGCCGTTCGACACGTGCGTGCCGGACGCGGCGGCCGTGCCGCTGAAGGCCTTGATCAGGTCGACCACGAAGACGATAGTGTCGGTCGGTGTCACGCCGATCTGCGAATTGCCGGCGCTTCCGTAGGCGTCCTTCGGCGGCAGCACCGCGAGCACCCGGCTGCCCATCCGCTCGCCGGTCAGCGCCTTCTTCAGGCCCGTCAGGCCCACGTCCGCGGCGAGCACCTGGGGGGATCCGGTGCGGAAGGTACTCAGCGCGAGCTTGTTTGTGGTGCCGCTCCAGATGTAGACGGCGTAGTTGCCGACGAAGGAGTCGGTAGCGCCGAGGACCGGGCCGGTTCCCTTGATCACGGTCTTGATGGCCAGCGAGCTGCTCGCCTTCGATGCCGGGATCTTGACCGTGGGCGCGACGCCGAAGGCTCCGGACACCGCGACCGAACCGTTCGGGTTGGAGGATCCTGATGTTGACGAAGTTGACGACCCGCAGCCCGCGAGGACCATGATTGCGAGCAGCGGAAGAGAAAGTGCAGCGGCCGTACGTCGCATGAGAGACCTCGTTGTCGGGATCATGAGCGCCGCCAGCCTACCTGCTGGGGATACCGCCGGCCCCCGAATGCCGCGGTGCCGCAAGTGCGGCCAGATCGGCGCCGCTGGCACGGCCGCGATCGGCGCCGCCGGCGCGGCCGGGATCAGGGTAGGGCGGTCAGCAGGTTCCGGTTCCAGACCAGCACCGTGTAAGGGCCGGCGTCGTAGATCCTGGCGGGCTGGCCGAAGGTGGCCCGCACATCGAAGGACCAGGGATAGGCGAGCCCTGGCGCGCCGGGCGGCAGCACGAAGAAGGTCGCCGTGTGCCGGAGCGGGTCGTACCAGGATGCATCAGTCTCCCAGCTGCCGCGGGTGACGGTCTCGTGCCAGGGCAGCACCGACCGGACCTGAACCCGGCCGTGGCTAGCCAGCGTCGTGCTCGCGGCCTGCCAGTAGCCGGCCAGGCCGTAGTCCAGGTGGCGGGCGGCCAGCCAGCTGGCGAGCTGCTGGCCCTGGGCTGGCTGCGCTGGCTCCGCCATCTCGCGGCCCAGGCACACCAGGTAACCGGTTGCCGCGATCAGCAGGGCCGGCACCATCCTGGCCGCATCCAGGCGCCGGGCCAGCAGCCGGGCGGCCAGCACCGCGCAGAACGGCAGCACCGCCGCGATCTCCCTGGTGCTGTGGAGATCCACCGCCCGGGTCCCGGACAGGTACGCCGCCAGGTCGATGACGACGCCCGCCAGCAGGACCTGCGTTACCAGGTCGCTGTCGCCCGCGAACCGCCGGACAGCGATGCAGACCGCCCACGCGGCCAGGGCCAGCCCGACTAGGTGCAGCATCGCGAGCGCCGCTGGCAGTCCCAGGTCGCGGCCGAAGAGATCGGCGCCGAAGAGCAGCAGCAGCCCCTGCCCGGTGAGCATGAAATGACTGGGCAGCTCGCCGTAACTGGCGAGCTGGGAGCCAACCGGCCAGACGCGGAATCCGCCGTGCCGCGCGATCTGCGCAAGTGCCGTCTTCGCGAGCACGGCAGAAATCAGCGACCCGGCCGCGAGGGACAGCTCGAACCACCAGCAGCGGGGCGATAGCCGTTCCCTGACGATCCGCTGGTAACAGCGGGTAACGCAGACCGCCAGCAATGGCAGCACGCCGATGATCAGGACCATGCTGTCGGCGACCAGCGCCCAGGCCAGCAGCCCCGTCGCCGCCACTGGCACGTACCAGCGCCGGGGCGCCCGGTCGAGCAGCAGCCAGACCAGCAGCACGGGTACCGCAGTCCCGACGTGGTCGGGGTCCAGCATCAGCACGTAAACGCCGCTGCCCAGCTGCGGGGCAAGCATGATCCCGGCGGCGATTCCCATCCTGACCGCGGCTTCCCTGCCTCGTGTCCGGCCCTTGGCGAGCATCGCGGCGAGCAGCACCAGCAGCGTGAAGGTGATCGCGCCCGCCACGTGCACCACGTCCGGGGTGAGTCCCCTGGCCAGCTCGATGAGCATGTACTGCGGCAGCTCGGTCGTGTAGAAGGACACGTCCGACAGCCGCCAGCCGCGCAGCAGCAGATTGCCGTGCAGCATGTCCCATGCCTGCAGCGCATTGGCGGCGCCATCGGAGTCGACCGGCACGGTCCGCGAGAGTTGCAGGTAGCAGCCGAAAAGAAGCGTCCCGGCGGCCAGCCACGCGCAGGCCCGCCCGGCCACCGCTGCCAGCGCCGCCAGCTTGCGGCGGACCTGCCTGGCAAGCCGCCGCGGGCGGCGCCCGGACTGCGCAGGCTCGGACCGTCCGGAGTCCGCAGGCTGCCGGGAGCCGGGCGCTGGCTGTCCGGAGCCTGCAGGTGCCCCGGAGCCAGCGGGAGGCCCGGAGATAACGGGCTGGTCGTTCCGGCCCTCCTCCCGGCCAGGCCGCGGGCCGGGAACGCCGGGTGGCGCCGCGGCAGGGTCGAGGCGCGCGGTGGCCCTGACCTCAGCCGAGGATGCTCTTCCCGAGGACGTGTCCGCCACCGAAGCTACCTCTGGCTAGGTCGAAGTGGGCAACGCCGGGCAGGTCCGCGTGATGAGCGGGATGGCGGCCGCCAGGCCCGACCGGAATCCTAGCAACGATGAGTGATGATGAGATAACTGATAGTGAGAAACGCGGTCACATTCCCGCGATCAGCTTCTCTACCCGCTCGTCTACGGAGCGGAACGGGTCCTTGCACAGGACGGTGCGCTGGGCCTGGTCGTTGAGCTTCAGGTGCACCCAGTCCACCGTGAAGTCGCGCCGCCGTTCCTGTGCCCGGCGGATGAACTCTCCGCGCAGGCGCGCCCTGGTGGTCTGCGGCGGCACCGACTTCGCCTCGAAGATATCGATGTCCCTGCAGGCCCGCTCCACCGCGCCGCGCCGCTGCAGCAGGTAGTAGAGGCCGCGGCCGCGGTGCACGTCGTGGTAGGCGAGATCGAGCTGGGCCACCCGCGGCGAGGAGAGCGCGAGGTCGTGCTTGGCCCGGTAACGCTCTATCAGCTGGTACTTGGTCACCCAGTCGATCTCCCGCGCCACCATGTCGAG
Source organism: Actinomycetota bacterium (assembly GCA_003168215.1). Lineage (GTDB taxonomy): Bacteria > Actinomycetota > Actinomycetes > Streptosporangiales > Streptosporangiaceae > Palsa-506. The sequence continues at coordinate 20,597 of PMSW01000168.1, read as the reverse complement.
GTCACCGGTCTCGACCGCGCGCAGCGTCCGTTCCCAGAGATCGAGAACGCGCTTGGTGATCGCGTCCGGGCCGCGCCGGTCGGCGAATTCCCTGGCCTTGGACAGGTACTCCTGCTGGATGTCGAGCGCGCTTACCTCGCGCCCGTTTGCCAGCCGCACCTTCCGCTGCCCGGTCATGTCGTGGCTGACGTCCCTGATCGCCCTGATCGGGTTTTCCAGGGTGAGGTCGCGAAGCACCGTGCCGGCCTCGACCATCCGCAGCACCAGGTCGGTCGCCCCGACCTTGAGCAGCATCGTGGTCTCGCTCATGTTCGAGTCGCCGACGATCACGTGCAGCCGGCGGAATCGCTCGGCGTCCGCATGCGGCTCGTCGCGGGTGTTGATGATCGGCCGCGACCTGGTGGTCGCCGACGACACCCCTTCCCAGATGTGCTCGGCCCGCTGGCTCACGCAGTACACCGCGCCGCGCGGCGTCTGCAGCACCTTGCCGGCCCCGCAGATGATCTGGCGGGTGACCAGGAACGGGATCAGGATGTCGGCCAGCCTGCCGAACTCCCCGTGCCTGCCCACCAGGTAGTTCTCATGGCACCCGTACGAATTGCCCGCCGAGTCGGTGTTGTTCTTGAACAGGTAGATGTCGCCGGCTATGCCCTCTTCCCGCAGCCGCCGGTCGGCGTCGACGAGCAGGCCCTCCAGAATGCGCTCGCCGGCCTTGTCGTGCGTCACCAGGTCGATCAGGCTGTCGCACTCCGGCGTGGCGTACTCGGGGTGGCTGCCGACGTCCAGGTAGAGCCGCGCCCCGTTGCGCAGGAACACGTTGCTGCTGCGCCCCCAGGACACCACCCGGCGGAACAGGTACCTGGCAACCTCATCCGGCGACAGGCGCCGCTGCCCCCGGAAGGTACAGGTAACGCCGTATTCGTTCTCGAGCCCGAAGATCCGCCTGTCCATGCCCTCTGCTTACCAGTCGACGGCGATGTACTTGGTTTCGGTAAATTCCAGCAGCCCGTCATGACCGCCCTCGCGGCCGAGGCCGGACTGCTTGACACCGCCGAACGGCGCGGCCGGGTCGGACACCACGCCGCGGTTGATGCCGATCATGCCGGCCTCCAGCGCCTCGGCGACCTGCAGCCCGCGCCGCAGGTCCCGGGTGTAGAGGTAGGAGACCAGGCCGTACTCGGTCTTGTTGGCCTGGGCGATGGCGTCGGCCTGATCGGTGAACCGGACCACCGGCGCCACCGGGCCGAAGATCTCCGCATCGAGGATGCCGGCTCCGCGCGGCACGTCGTCGAGCACGGTCGCCGGGTAGAAATAGCCCCGGCGGTCGGGCACCTGGCCGCCGATGACCAGCCGCCCGCCGTCCTGCGTGGCGGACTCGACCAGGCTGGCTACCTTCGAGCGGGTGTCGGAGTTCACCAGCGGCCCGAGGTCGACGCCGTCGTCCAGGCCAGGCCCGACCGACAGCTTGCTCAGCCGGTCAGCGAGCCGCGCGGTGAACTCCCCGGCCACCGCGTCGTGCACGTAGAACCGGTTGGCGGCAGTGCACGCCTCTCCCCCGTTACGCATCTTGGCGAGGAAGGCGCCGTCCACGGCGGCCTCGATGTCAGCGTCCTCGAATACCAGGAACGGGGCGTTGCCGCCCAGTTCCATGGAGCAATTCGTCACCGTGTCCGCCGCCGTGCGCAGCAGCGCCCGGCCGACTTCCGTCGAGCCGGTGAAGGACAGCTTCCGCACCCTGGGGTCGGCCAGCATCGCGCCGACCAGCGGGCCTGGCTTCGTCGTCGGCAGCACGTTGACGACGCCCTCCGGCACGCCTGCTTCGGCCAGGATGGCGGCGATCGCGAGGGCGGACAGCGGTGTCTCCTTGGCTGGCTTCAGCACCACGGTGCAGCCCGCGGCCAGCGCGGGACCGATCTTCCTTGTCGCCATGGCGGCGGGGAAGTTCCACGGGGTGACCAGCACGCTGACCCCGACCGGCTGGCGCACCACCATGATCCTGTTCGCCCCGGACGGCGCCAGCCCCAGCGATCCTTCGTTCCTGACCGCTTCCTCGGAGTACCAGCGGAAGAACTCGGCCGCGTAGGTGATCTCGCCGCGGGCGTCCCTCAGTGCCTTGCCGTTCTCGATCACCATCAGCCGGGCCAGCGCCTCGGTCCGGTCGATCATCAGCTCGAATGCCCGGCGCAGGCATTCGCCGCGTTCCCGCGGCGGCCTCGCGGACCAGCCCGGCAGCGCGTCGTGCGCTGCGGCCACCGCCTCCAGCGCATCCTCCGGCGTGGCGCTCGCGACCTCCGCGATCACGTCCTCGGTGGCCGGGTCGGTCACCGGGAGCATGCCGCCGCGCCCGCTGCCCCAGCGCCCGCCGATCAGCAGGCCGGTCGGTATGTCGATGCCCGTAAGCGTTGCCAGGTCGGCGGTCACGTATTCTCCAGCGTCGAGGGGAACGGCAGAAGACTGCGCACGTCCATGACACTACAGCCGATACCGGCCTGATCGGCTAGCCGGTCCGCGGTGGTCATCGGCGGAGGCAGGTCAGCAGGATCGCGGGGACAGGTCAGTAGGGGTTGGTGACGAACAGTTCCTCGGCCGGGAACCTGGTGATGATCTCCACTCCGGCTGCGGTTACCACCACTTCCTCCTCGATCCTGGCGGCGGATACGCCGTCTGCTGCCGGGCAGTAGGTCTCCAGCGCGAACACCATGCCCTGCTGGATCTCCAACGGCGCTTCCAGCGACGTCAGCCTGCTGATCATCGGGCGCTCGTGCAGCGCCAGACCGAGCCCGTGCCCGAACTGCAGGCCGAAGGCCGTCTTCTCGTCGGCCAGGCCGATGTCGCCTGCGGTCGGCCAGAGCCTTGCCACCTGATCGGTCGAGACCCCTGGCTTGATGATCTCGATGGCGGTATCCATCCACTCCCTGGCCCGCTTGTACGCATCGCGCTGCGCCTGGTTCGACCGGCCGACGCTGAAGGTCCGGTAGTAGCAGGTCCGGTAGCCGTTGAAGGAATGCATGATGTCGAAGAACGCCTGCTCCCCCGGCCTGATCATGCGGTCGGAGAAGTTGTGCGGGTGCGGGTTGCACCGCTCGCCGGAGACGGCGTTGATCGACTCCACGTCGTCCGAGCCCATCTCGTACAGCCGCTTGTTCGCCAGCGCGACGATCTCGTTCTCCCGCACGCCGGGCTTCAGTACCTCGGTGATGTCCTGGTAGACGCCGTCAACCATGGCGGCCGCGGTCGCCAGCAGGGCGATCTCGTCGCTGGACTTGATCTGCCTGGCGTCGAGCATCACCTGCTGGCCATCGCGCACGTCCACGCCCTGGCGCTGCAGCTCGAAGAGCATCGGCAGTTCAGTGAAGTCCACCCCGACCGGCTGGCCGGCCACGCCCGCCGCGGCCAGCTTGTCCCTGATCTCCGCAACTCCGAGCTGGACGATGTGCGCATCCGGCGGCACAGCGCCCCGCATCGTGGTGTAGGAGGCGATGCAGTTCTCCGGTTTCAGCCACGGGCAGTACATCCGGTGGTGCACGGCGGCCGAGCCGAAGTCCCAGAGGTACAGCTCTCCGGTGCGCGTGTAGAGGGCGTACCTGCACAGCTTGTCGCGGGTCCATTCGCCGATCGCCACCCCGGTCAGGTACCGGATGTTGTTGTTGTCGAAGACCAGCAGCGCGCCGAGGTCGCTGGCTTCGAGCGCGGCCATGGCACGCCTGAGCCGGTGCTGGCGGAGCCTGGCGAAGTCCACCCGCTCCTCGAAATCGACGCTCATGCGGCCCGGCGCGGGGGCCACCGGGCGGGATGGAACAGCCATCGGTCCTCCATCTGGGGTCAGTGGCGGCGGCGCGGGGCCAGTGGCGGCCGCCGGGGGATCCGTGGCGGCGGCCCGGCCGCGCTGCTAGTCGGGGGACCGCTCGCCAGGCTCGTTCTCTTCGTCAGCACCGGCCGGGGCAGCCGGCTCCGCGTCCTTGTCCGGCTTCGCGGCGGCGGCTGGCTTCGCGCCCTTGTCCGGCTTCGGCGGGCCGCCCTGGCGCGTCTCGGCGAGCAGCGACTCAAGCCGGGCGCCGGTCACCCGCCGGAAGGTACGGTGCGCGCGCTCGCGGTCGAGCACGGCCACCTCCAGCTGGCTTGCCGTGATCTCCGGCCGCTCGCCGTTGGCCTCGCCGGACAGCGCGGTTATCGCTGTCGCCAGCGCCTCGGCTAGCGGCAGCCGGTCGGCATAGTGGTCCTTGAGTACAGTGGCGACCTGGTCGGCCTGGCCGCCCACCGCCACGTAACCGCGCTCCTCGGCGACCGATCCGTCGAAGGTGATCCGGTAGATCTGATCGGACTCCGGCGCGTCGCCCACCTCGGCGACCACGATCTCCACCTCGAACGGCTTGTTGCTCTCGGTGAAGATGGTCCCGAGGACCTGGGCGTACCAGTTGGCCAGGCCGCGCGCGGTGACGTCCTGCCGGTCGTACTGGAAGCCGGTCATGTCGGCGTAGCGGACCCCGGCCTTGCGCAGGTTCTCGAACTCGTTGTACCTGCCGACCGCCGCGAACGCGATCCGGTCGTAGATCTCGCTGATCTTGTTCAGCGCGCGGGACGGGTTCGGCGCGACGAACAAGATGCCGCCGCCGTACTGCAGCACGACCCCGCTGCGGCCGCGCGCGATGCCCTTGCGCGCGTAATCCGCCTTGTCCTTCATCGCCTGCTCGGGCGATACGTAGAACGGCATGGACACCGCTGGCTTTTCCCTTGCTGGTGAGGGCCGGCTTGGCTGGCCGTGGTGGTGGTGGTCCTGGTCTGGCCGGAAGCCAGGCTGGGCTGGCTAGCGGCACTGGCGGAGCGCTATCCGTTCGGCCCGGTGGCCTGGCGCAGGGGCGCAGACGGTCCGTCGGGCGCGCGCATCCGCGCATCAATCACGGCGCGGGCATATTCCCCGGAGTCCGCGTCGCTGAGCCGCCGGAAACCGTCAGCCGTCACCGTCGCGAGTATCGGGTAGATGCGCCTGGTGACATCGGGCCCGCCGGTGGCCGAGTCGTCGTCGGCCGCGTCATAGAGGGCCTGCATGCAGGCAAGCATGGTGTCGTCCGCCGACATGTCGTCGGCGTACAGCTTCTTCAGCGAGCCGCGGGCGAACACGGAGCCGGATCCGATGGCGTGGAAGCGGTGCTCCTCGTACCGGCCGCCGGTCGGGTCGTAGCTGAAAATCCGGCCTATCCCGGTGTCCTCGTCGTAGCCGGCGAACAGCGGTACCACCACCAGGCCCTGCATGGCGGCGCCGAGGTTGCCCCTGACCATGCTGGCGAGCCGGTTGGCCTTGCCCTCCAGGGAGAGCGACCGGCCCTCGAGCTTCTCGTAGTGCTCGAGCTCGACCTGGAACAGCCGGACGAGATCGATCCCGATGCCGGCCACCCCGGAGATGCCGACGCAGGAGAACTCGTCGGTTCGGAGCACCTTCTCGATATCACGCTGCGAGATCATGTTGCCGGCCGTTGCCCGCCGGTCCCCCGCCATGATCACGCCGCCGCGGCAGGCGGCGGCGACGATCGTGGTTCCGTGCGGCAGCCCGTGCGCGAGCGCGTCCGCCGCGGGGCCCCGTGACTGGCCGGCCCCGGGCAGCAGGCCGGGCGCGGCGGCGGCGAGGAGGTCGCTGAACGACGAGCTTCCCGCGCCCAGGTAGGCGGCCGGGAACCGTGCTCGGTGGGAATCAGAGACCACGCGGATCCTTCCGGTTGTGCGCCTGAGTATCTGGACCAGACCCTACTGCGGCGGCTGGCTGCAGCGGCGCGGTGGGCGCCCGCCTCGCCGGCCGGTCAGGCCACGGCGGCTCCGGCCGCCTGCCTGGCCTCGCGTTACTCGCCGCCCTTCTGCACGTAGGACCGGACGAATTCCTCGGCGTTCTCCTCGAGCACCTCGTCGATCTCGTCGAGGATCGCGTCGACGTCGTCGGTCAGCTTGTCCTGGCGCTCCTTGACTTCCTCGGTCCCCTGCGGCGCGGTGTCCTGCTCTTCCTCGGTGCGCCGGGGAGCCTGCCGCTGGCCGCCGGTGTCCTTTGTCGCCATGTCCAACCTCCGTGATCCGCGGATAGTGCCCGCAGTCTCAACGCTATCCTCGCCAGCCCGCGGGTGGCCCAACCCTGCCGTCAGCTATCGGTATTCATCCGGAATGTGCCTGCCGCGGCCGCCGGGCGGCTCAGTTCCGGCCCGTCAGGGCCGCCACCAGCTCGCCGGCCGTCTCGCAGCGGTCGAGCAGGTCGCCAACATGCGCACGGGTTCCGCGCAGCGGCTCGAGGGTGGGGACCCGCTGCAGCGACTCGCGCCCCGGGATGTCGAAGATGACCGAGTCCCAGGACGCGGCAGCCACGGCTTCCGGGTATTTCCGCAGGCACCGGCCGCGGAAGTAGGCTCTGGTGTCCTCCGGCGGGTAGGCGATCGCCCGGTTCACCTGCTCGTCGGTGACCAGCCGGACAATCCGGCCCATCGCTGCCAGCCGGTTGTACAGGCCGCGGTCGGCGCGGACATCGGAGTACTGCAGGTCGACGAGCTGCAGCCGGGGATGATCCCAGCCCAGCCCGTCCCTGGCCCGGTAGCCGTCGAGAATCCCCAGCTTGGCCGTCCAGTCCAGTTCCCTGGAGGTCAGCATCGGATCCTCGGCAAGCCTGGTCAGTACCGATTCCCATCGGAGGAGGACGTCGGTTGTCATGTCATCGACGTCTGTGCCGAACCGGTCCTCGGTGTATTTCCTGGCCAGCTCGAGGTACTCCATCTGCAGCTGGACGGCCGTCATCCGCCTGCCGTCGCGCAGCGTCACCAGATGGCGGAGGGCAGGATCGTGCGAGATGGCGCGAAGCTCGGCAACCGGTGCCTCCAGCCCGAGATCGGCATCGAGGAACCGGTCCTCGATCATCGCGAGCACCAGGGCGGTGGTGCCGAGCTTGAGGTAGCCGGAAACCTCGCTCATGTTGGCGTCACCGATGATTACGTGCAGGCGGCGGTACTTCTCCGGGTCGGCATGCGGCTCGTCCCTGGTGTTGATGATCGGCCGCTTCAGGGTGGTCTCCAGCCCGACCTCGACCTCGAAGAAGTCGGCGCGCTGGCTGATCTGGAAGCCCTCGTCCCTGCCGTCGGCACCGCGGCCGACGCGGCCGGCCCCGCAGACTACCTGCCGGGAGACGAAGAACGGGGTGAGATGGCGGACGATGTCGGCGAACGGCGTTGCCCGGTTCATCAGGTAGTTCTCGTGGCAGCCGTAGGAGGCGCCCTTGTTGTCGGTGTTGTTCTTGTAGAGCTGGATCGGGAGGCTGCCAGGCACCGCCGCCGCCTGCGTGGCCGCGTCCGCCATGACCCGCTCGCCGGCCTTGTCCCAGGTCACCGCGGAGAGCGGGTCAGTGCACTCGGGCGCCGAGTACTCCGGGTGCGCGTGATCCACGTACAGCCGCGCTCCGTTGGTCAGGATGACATTGGCCAGGCCGAGATCCTCGTCGGTCAGCTGCGCCGAGTCTGCCGCCTCGCGTGCCAGGTCGAACCCGCGGGCGTCACGGAGCGGATTCTCCTCCTCGAAGTCCCAGCGTGCCCGCCTGGCCCTGGCCGATGTGGCTACCTGGTACGCGTTGACAATCTGGGACGAGGTGACCATCGCATTCGCGCCCGGCTGGCCGGGCACGGCGATGCCGTATTCGGTCTCTATGCCCATGACCCGCCGCACGCTCATGAAGCAAAGACTAGTGCCGGCCGGCCCGGGCGCAGGACGGCGCGCGCCGGGGACGAGCCGCCTGGCTGCGCCTACAGGTACTGGCCAGTGTTGGCTACCGTGTCGATCGAGCGCCCGGCCTCGGTGCCCTGCTTGCCGGAGACCAGGGTCCTGATGTAGACGATCCGCTCGCCCTTCTTGCCGGAAATCCGGGCCCAGTCATCCGGATTGGTGGTGTTCGGCAGGTCCTCGTTCTCCTTGAACTCGTCCACGCACGCGGTCAGCAGGTGAGCGACCCGCAGGCCCTTCTGCCTGGTCTCGAGGAATTCCTTGATCGCCATCTTCTTCGCGCGGTCCACGATGTTCTGGATCATCGCGCCGGAGTTGAAGTCCTTGAAGTACAGGACCTCCTTGTCACCGTTGGCGTAGGTCACCTCAAGGAACCGGTTCTCCTCGGTCTCGCTGTACATGCGCTCCACGACCCGCTGGATCATCTCGTCCACCGTGGCCGCGGCTGATCCGCCGTGCTCGGCCTTGTCGTCGGGGTGCAGCGGCAGGCTGCTGACCACGTACTTGGAGAAGATGTCCCTGGCCGCCTCGGCGTCCGGCCGCTCGATCTTGATCTTCACGTCCAGCCGGCCCGGCCGCAGGATCGCCGGGTCGATCATGTCCTCCCGGTTGGAGGCACCGATCACGATCACGTTCTCCAGGCCCTCGACGCCGTCGATCTCGCTGAGCAGCTGCGGGACGATCGTGTTCTCGACATCGCTGGAGACCCCGGAGCCGCGGGTGCGGAAGATGGAGTCCATCTCGTCGAAGAAGACGATGACCGGCATGCCCTCGCTGGCCTTCTCCCTGGCCCGCTGGAAGACCAGCCTGATGTGCCGCTCCGTCTCGCCGACGTACTTGTTGAGCAGCTCAGGGCCCTTGATGTTCAGGAAGAAGCTCTTGCCCTCCTTGGCCTGCGCTCCTGGCGCATGTTCCGTGCCATTCTTGCGGGCAAGCTCGGCGGTCCTGGCCGCGACCTGCTTGGCCAGCGAGTTAGCCACGGCCTTGGCGATCAGCGTCTTGCCGCAGCCAGGCGGGCCGTAGAGCAGCACGCCCTTGGGCGGCCGTAGCTGGTGCTCCTTGAACAGGTCGGCATGCAGGTAGGGCAGCTCGATCGCGTCCCTGATCTGCTCGATCTGACCGCTGAGGCCGCCGATCTCGGAATAGGTGATATTCGGTACTTCCTCAAGGATGAGCTCCTCGACCTCAGCCTTGGGGATGCGCTCGTAGACGTAGCCGGAGCGGGGCTCGAGCAGCAGCGAATCGCCGGTGCGCAGCGGGGCATCGCGCAGCGGCTCTGCCAGCCTGGCTATCCGTTCCTCGTCGGCGTGCGAGATGACCAGCGCCCGGTCGCCGTCCTCGAGGATCTCCTTGAGCATGACGACCTCGCCGATCGTCTCGAAGCCCTGGGCGATCACCACGTTCAGTGCCTCGTTGAGCACGACCTCCTGGCCAGGCTTCAGGTCGGCAAGCTCGATCGACGGGCTCACGCTGACCCGCATCTTCCGGCCGCCGGTGAACACGTCTACGGTGCCGTCCTCGCAGGCAGACAGGAAGATGCCGAACCCGGACGGCGGCTGGGCGAGCCTGTCCACCTCTTCCTTGAGCGCGACGATCTGGTCCCTGGCCTCTCGCAGCGTGCCCACCAGGCGATCGTTCTGCCCGGTGACGCTGGCGAGGCTGGCCTCGGTCTCGCGCAGCCGCTCCTCGAGCAGCCGCGCCTGCATGGGTGAATCGGCAAGCCTGCGGCGCAGTGTGGCGATCTCCTCTTCAAGGAATGAGATCTGCGTGGTCAGGACCTTGGCCTCGTCGTCGTATCGTCCGGCGCGAGCGCTGTCATCACGGGCGGCCATGCCCCTCACCCCTTCCGAGAGCTGACTTACCTTAGACCCTACCTATCCGGGGTGCTTCCGTAACCTGGCGAGGCCCACGACTCCGCAATCTGCGTCACGATCAGGGCACGGCCAGGCCGCGATCTGTCATCCGGCCGGGGCTCCCGCCCCGTCGTCCCGGTCCTGCCAGGCGGCACTGTCGCGTGCTCCTTTCGCAGGCCGGCGCCGCTTTGGCGGCGGCGTGACGCCGTCCGCGAGCCGCCGCGCCGTCACCAGGAAGCCGGTGTGCCCGACCATCCGGTGCTCGGGGCGGACAGCCAGCCCGTCGACATGCCAGCCGCGGACCATCGACTCCCATGCGGCAGGCTCGGCGAAGCTGCCCTGCTCGCGTAGCGCCTCCACGGTGCGTGACAGCTGCGTGGTCGACGCGACGTAGCAGCAGGCCAGGCCGCCGCCGCCGAGCGAAAGCGCAGCCGTGTCCGCGTATTCCCATGGCGCGAGCATGTCCAGCACGACCCGGTCGAACCGCTCGCCCTCCGCCAGGTCCGCCGCGGGCGGATCCGCCGGGAACTCGCCGATCGACAGCCGCCAGGCCGGATGCGGTGCGCCGAAGTAGCGCTCCACGTTGCCCCGGGCGATTTCCGCGAAGTCGGGCCGCCGCTCATAGGAGACGAGCAGGCCGGACTCGCCGATCGCGCGCAGCAGCCAGCACGACAGGGCGCCGCTGCCCGCCCCCGCCTCCAGCACCCGGGCGCCGGGAAAGATGTCGGCCAGCGCCAGAATCTGGGCAGCGTCCTTGGGGTACACCACCGCGGCACCGCGCCGCATGGACAGCGTGAAATCGGCGAGCAGGGGGCGCAGCGCGACATAGGCCGTCCCGCCGGACGAGGTCACCACGCTGCCGTCCTGGTGCCCGATCAGGTCGTCGTGGGCAAGGGCGCCCTGGTGGGTATGGAAGGCCCGGCCCGGCTGGAGCGAGACCAGGTGACTGCGGCCTTTCGGATCGGTGAGCTGAACTTGCTCACCCGGCACGAACGGCCCTCTGCGCGGTCGGATCACGCCCGCAAGGCTAGCGGTGCGTCAGGTCCCGGCGAAGGCGTGGTCGAGGTCGCTGGTCGCGAGCACCCCGAACACCTGTCCGGACGGCTCGATGAGCAGGTACTCGCTGGCGGGCGCCCGCCGCACGGCCTCGATCAGCGCCAGCCCGGAAAGGTCGGCGGGCAGCACCAGGCTCGGATCGAGGGTCCGCGCCAGCGAGCCTGCCTCGATCCAGGGCCTGCGCTGCTCTGGCGTGGCGATCACGGCGGTCTCGTTGACGATCGCGATCGGCGTGTCCTGGTGGTCCACGATGACCAGTGCCCGGGCCTGCGCGGCATCGGCGCGCCTGATCGCCTCCGCCAGCGGCAGGCTCGCGGGAATGGGAATGGCGCGCCGGGCGAGCCGCCGTGCCTGGAGTCCTGGCAGCCGCTCGCGGACCCGGGTGGCGCGGATCGACTGGCCGGCGCTCACCCACATGAAAGCGGCGATGGCGCCCAGCCAGACCACGTTCACCAGGTCGATCCCGCTGCCGCTGCCATTCCGCAGGACGATGGCGAGTGGCACGGCGAGCAGCGCCACGGCGAGGCCGCGCCCTGCCCAGGCCGCCGCGATCGTGCCGGTTCCCGGCTTGCCGGTCAGCTTCCACACGGCCGCGCGCACCATCCAGCCGCCGTCCAGCGGCAGCCCCGGCAGCAGGTTGAGCACACCGATCACGATGTTCGCCAGGATCAGCTGGTCGATCAGGATCCGCGGAATGCCGCCGGGGCCGAACGCGACGATGATCCCGTAGCCGAGCGCGGCGAGAGCCAGCGAGAGCAGCGGCCCGGCGCCGGAAACGAGGAACGCCCTGGCCGGGGTCTGCGGCTCCTGCTCGATTTCCGACAGGCCGCCGAGCGGGTACAGCAGGATGCGTCGTACCGGCAGGCGGAAGGCCCGCGCCACGGCGCAGTGGCTCAGCTCGTGAATCAGGACGGACAGGTAGAGCAGGATGACGAACGCGGCCGCCACCACGTAGCGCAGGACCGAGCCTTGCACCGATCCCTTGAGGATGCCCGCGTAGAAAATCACGATCAGCGCGGCGATCAGGAACCAGTACGGCGAGACATACACCGGGATGCCCAGCGGCCGCCCGATGACTATTCCTCGCCCCGGAGCCTGCCGTGGCGGGCCGCCGGGGGGCGCGGCACCGTCCTGCGGGGGCTGCCCGCCCGGAATCATGCCTGTCACAGGCTTGATGCTACGCGGCGCACGGCGAACCGGCGCGCACGCTGCGCGCCCGGTTTGGCGGGAACGCGGTACCGCGCGGCCAAAGACCGGCGACTGTCGGCATGGTCCCCTAGTCTCCGTTGGGTGGGCAAACTAAGCACGGTGACTCAGTCCGGTCAGGTGCCGCAGGCAACTGCGGTCCCGGAGGCTGCCCCGGCGGTCCCTGGCGAGCCGGCGGTGGCTGGTGAGCCGGCGGCGGCTGANNCCCTGGCGAGCCGGCGGTCCCGGACGCCGTCCGGCCGAGATCCCTGTCACCGTCGCGCGCCGGTGACTTCCTGACCTGCCCGTTGCTTTACCGGTTCCGGGTGGTGGACCGGCTGCCAGAGCCGCCGAGCGCGGCGGCTGCGCGCGGGACGCTGGTGCATGCGGTGCTCGAACGGCTGTTCGATCACCCGGCGGACGGCCGGACGCCGCAGGCGGCCCGCTCGATGCTCGGGCCGGAGTGGGAGCGGCTGACCGAGGCAGAGCCGGAGCTCACCGCTCTCTTCGACTCCGGCGAGCAGCGCGATGTCTGGCTGACCGAGGCCGCGGCGATGCTGGATCGCTACTTCACCCTGGAGGATCCCAGCCGGCTGGAGCCTGCCCACCGTGAGCTGCACTGCGAGGCCGTGCTCGAGTCCGGTCTGCTGCTGCGCGGCTACATCGACCGGCTCGACGTCGCGCCGGGCGGCGACATCAGGATCGTCGACTATAAGACCGGCAACGCGCCGCGGGAGGAGTTCGAGGCGCGTGCCCTGTTCCAGATGAGGTTCTACGCGCTCGTGCTGTGGCGGAGCCAGGGCAGCGTGCCGAAACTGCTGCAGCTCATGTACCTCGGCAGCGGCGAGATCGTCCGGTACGCGCCGGACGAGGCGGACTTGCGCGCGACGGAGCGCAAGGTCAATGCACTGTGGCAGGCGATCGAGCGGGCCAGGGATACGGGAGACTGGCGGCCGCGGCCGAGCAGGCTCTGCGACTGGTGCGCCCACAAGGCGATCTGCCCGGCCTTCGGCGGTACTCCGCCGCCGCTGCCCGATCCTGCGCTGCTGCCCGATCCTGCGGCAGTGGCCGTGCCAGCGGCCGGGCCGGGCGCCGCGGACGCGGCTGACCTGCTTGCCTGAGCGCGGCTGCCCGCTACTTGATGCCGCGGCGGCGCAGGATCTCCGCGACATCCCCGAGATCATCATCGTCGGCCGCGGCGGTG
>PMSW01000168.1:0-7542 GCA_003168215.1 Actinomycetota bacterium | reverse complement strand
GCCAGCAGCAGCGCCGCGGCGAAGCCCGCCAGCACGACGCCGGACCATCGCTCGGGCGAGAACACGAAGGAGCCGGCAAATCGCGCCACGGCGGAGCTGACCCGGGTGATCAGCGTGACCGTGCCGGTGAGGTAGGCGGCCAGCNNAGTCAGGCCACCGCAGATCAGGAAGTCAAAGGCCGACATGTGCCGGGCCTCCCCTCAGGGCCGCGCCGCCATCAGCGCGGCCAAAGGTATACGTCCCTTCATCGTCGCACACCCGCGCCCGGCCGCCGGCCCGCCAGGCCGCCGGCCAGCCCGCCCGCCAGGCCGCCGGCCCGCCAGGACGTTACTCGCCGCCCATCATGCCCCGCAGCATGGCGAGGCTGATCTGGCTCAGCGAGGAGGCGACCACTCGGCCGGGCCGGGTGGGAATCGGGACAAGGCCCGGTACCGCGACGACCATGCAGCCTGCCGCTTCCGCGGCGGCGACGCCGTTGGGCGAGTCCTCCAGGGCAACGCAGCAGGCCGGCTCGACGCCGAGCAGCGCAGCCGCCAGCAGGTACGGCTCGGGAGCTGGCTTGGCCTCCTGGACATCCTCGGCGCAGACGGTGGCGCCGAAGTTCATTCCGATCTTCGGAATCACCGCCTCCATGATCTGCCGCTCAGAGGACGTGACCAGGGCATTCGGCACCCCGGCGCGGGTCACCTCGGCCAGTAGCTCGCGTGCTCCGGGCAGCACGGGCACGCCGCGCTCGCGCAGCAGCGCGGTCAGGCCGTCCACCAGCCAGCGGCCGACTTCGGCTCGCGGCACCGCCCGGGTGGCGCGGCCCAGCAGGTAATCCACGGTCCGGTCCAGCGAGCCGCCGACGAGCGCCTGCTGGTCGGCGGGATCCCACTGCCCGCCGAGGTGCGCCATGACCTCGCTCTCGACCTCGAACCAGAGCGGCTCGGAGTCGATGAGCAGCCCGTCCATGTCGAAGAGGATTGCTTGCAGCGCCCTCCTGGCGGAGCGCTCGGGTTCGAACGGCGGCATGGGCAGGACCCTACCGGCCAGCGGGCCCGGGAATCAGGTGCTGAAGTACCTGGCTTCCGGATGGTGCGTGATGATGGCATCGGTCGACTGCTCCGGTGCCAGCTGGAATTCCTCCGATAGCGTAACTCCGATCCGGCCGGGCTCGAGCAGCCGCATCACCTTGGCCCTGTCTTCCAGGTCCGGGCAGGCGGGGTAGCCGAACGAGTAACGGCAGCCCTGGTAGCCGACCTTGAGTATGCCGTCGAGGTCGGCGGGGTCGGCGCCGCCGAGGCCTAGTGCGCCGCGCACCCGCGCGTGCCAGTACTCGGCCAGCGCCTCGGCCAGCTGCACGGACAGGCCATGCAGCTCCAGGTAGTCGCGGTAGGCGTTCTTGGCGAACAGCTCGGCGGTGGCCTCGCTGATCCGCGGCCCGACGGTCACCAGCTGGAAGGCCACCACATCGGTCTGGCCGGCCTGGCGGGGCCGGAAGAAGTCAGCCAGGCACAGCCGCCGGTCCCTGCGCTGGCGCGGGAACCGGAACCGCTCCCGCTCGGCGCCGCTGTCGTCCAGCACCACCAGGTCATTTCCCTCGCTGACGCAGGGGAAGTAGCCCTGTACGACGGCGGCCTGCAGCAGGCCCTCGGTCTGCGCCCGCTCCAGCCACATCCGCAGCCGCGGACGGCCCTGCGTCTCGGCCAGTTCCTGATGCGAGGGCCCCTCGCGGCCGCGGGCCGGCTTGAGCCCCCACTGGCCGAGGAACAGCGCCCGCTCGTCAAGGAACGCCGCGTATTCAGTCAGCGGGATGCCCCTGACCACCCGGCTGCCCCAGAACGGCGGTTCGGGCACGGGGACGGAAGCCGATACATCAGAACGGATATCGGTGGCCGGCTCTCCCGCTGCTGCCTCGCCCGTCCCGGGGCCGGACGGGGCAGCACGGCGGCGGACCCGCCGCTCCCGCAGCGCGGGCAGTTGCGCCCCTGCCTCGCCCCGCTTGACCGCCATGAAGGCATCCATCAGGCGGAGTCCCTCGAAGGCATCACGGGCGTACCTGACCTCGCCGTGAAACAGGCCGGCCAGGTCCTGCTCGACATAGGCGCGGGTCAGCGCGGCACCGCCGAGCAGCACCGGCCAGCGGCCGGCCAGCTTCCGCGAGTTCAGCTCCGAGAGGTTGTCCCGCATGACGACGGTGGACTTCACCAGCAGGCCGGACATCCCGATGACATCGGCGGCATGCTCGGTAGCGGCATCCAGGATGGCGGAGATGGGCTGCTTGATGCCAATGTTGACGACGTCGTAGCCGTTGTTGGACAAGATGATGTCGACCAGGTTCTTGCCGATGTCGTGCACGTCGCCCTTGACCGTGGCGAGCACGATCCGGCCCTTGCCCTCGTCGCCGGAGCGCTCCATGTGCGGCTCCAGGTAGCCGACGGCAGCCTTCATCACCTCGGCGGACTGCAGCACGAACGGCAGCTGCATCTGCCCGGAGCCGAACAGGTCGCCGACGGTCTTCATCCCGTCGAGCAGCACGTCGTTGACGATCTCCAGGGCGGGCCTGCGGGCTAGCGCCGTATCGAGATCGGCCTCCAGGCCGATCCGCTCGGCGTCGACAATCCGCCGCTTCAGCCGTTCCCATAGCGGGAGCCCGGCAAGCTCCGCGGCCCTGGTTGCCTTGACCGCGGCGACATCGACGCCCTCGAACAGCTCGAGCAGCCGGGCCAGCGGGTCGTACCCCTCGCTGCGCCGGTCGTAGACCAGGTCGAGCGCTGCCTGCAGCTGATCCTCGGGTATCCGGGCTATCGGCATGATCCGGGAAGCATGCACGATCGCCGAGTCGAGGCCCGCCCGGACGCACTCGGCGAGGAAAACGGAGTTCAGCACCGCGCGCGCGGCCGGGTTCAGGCCGAACGACACGTTGGAGACCCCGAGCGTGGTCTGAACGTCGGGGTAGCGGCGCTTGAGCTGGCGGATCGCCTCGATCGTCTCGATCGCGTCGCGCCTGGTCTCCTCCTGGCCGGTGGAGACCGGGAAAGTCAGGCAGTCCACGATGATGTCGGACAGGCGGATGCCCCAGTTGCCGGTCAGGTCCTCGATCAGCCGGGTCGCCACGGCCAGCTTCCATGCCGCGGTGCGGGCCTGGCCCTTCTCGTCGATGGTGAGCGCGACCACCGCGGCGCCGTGCTCGCGGACCAGCGGCATCATCCGGGCAAGCCGCGAGCCCGGGCCGTCACCGTCCTCGTAGTTGACCGAGTTCACCACCGCGCGGCCGCCGAGCAGCTCCAGGCCGGCCTCGATCACCTCCGGCTCGGTGGAGTCGAGCACCAGGGGCAGCGTGGCCGCGGTGGCCAGCCGGCCGACGATCTGCCGCATGTCGGCGGCGCCGTCCCTGCCGACGTAGTCAACGTTCACGTCCAGCAGGTGCGCGCCGTCCCTGGTCTGCGCCCGGGCGATCTCCACGCAGTCGTCGTAGCGCCCGGCGATCATCGCATCGCGGAACGCCCTTGACCCGTTCGCGTTGGTCCGCTCGCCGATCGCCAGGAAGGCGGTGTCCTGCCGGAACGCCACATGCTGGTAGAGCGAGGCGACGCCGGCCTCGGGCCGCGGCCGCCGGCCGGTCAGCGGCCGGTCCCGCAGCCGGGCGACGACGGCGGCCAGGTGCTCGGGCGTGGTGCCGCAGCAGCCGCCCGCCATCGCCAGCCCGAACTCGCCGGCGAAAGTCTCCTGGGCGTCCGCCAGCTCATCCGGGGTGACTGGGTAGTACGCGCCTTCGGAGGTGAGCTGGGGCAGCCCGGCGTTCGGCATGCAGGACAGCGGCACGCGCGAGTGCGCCGCCAGGTAGCGCAGGTGCTCGCTCATCTCGCTGGGGCCGGTCGCGCAGTTGAGCCCGATCATGTCGATGCCGAGCGGCTCGAGCGCGGTGAGCGCCGCGCCGATCTCGGTGCCGAGCAGCATCGCGCCGGTGGTCTCGATGGTGACCTGGGCGATCAGCAGGACATCCGTGCCCGCGGCCGCGATCGCCCGGCGGGCTCCGATGATCGCCGCCTTGGCCTGCAGCAGGTCCTGGCAGGTCTCGACGATCAGCGCGTCGGCTCCGCCGCGCAGCAGCCCGGCGGCGTTGACCTGGTAGGTGTCGCGGAGCGCGGCGAACGCGACGTGGCCGAGCGTCGGCAGCTTCGTGCCCGGGCCCATCGAGCCGAGTACCCAGCGCGGCCGGCCCGCTGCGGACGCCTGGTCGGCCGCCTGCCTGGCGATCCGGGCGCCGGTCTCGGCCAGCTCACTGATCCGGTCGGAGATCCCGTACTCGCCGAGGTTGCCGAGGTTCGCGCCGAACGTGTTGGTGCTGATGCAGTCGACCCCGGCGTCCAGGTAGCCGTCATGGATGGCCCGGACGATGTCCGGCCGGGTGACGTTCAGGATCTCGTTGCAGCCCTCGTGCCCGGCAAAGTCATCGAGCGTGGCCGCGCTGCCCTGCAGCATTGATCCCATCGCGCCGTCCGCGATGACTACCCGTTCGCCGAGCGCCGCACGCAGCGCGGCAGGCCCGCCGGTTCCGGCCAGCGCGCTGCGGCGCCCTGTCCCTGCAGCGTCGCCCCCCGGGCCGGGAAGCTGATTAATTGGCCCCATGACCTCGTCATTCTACGGGCAGCGGGCAGCCCTGGCCCGCGCAGAACGGGCCCAGGCCGGCCGGAAGCCATGCCGTGACATGGTGATCATGGTTGAGCACGTAATCTGGGACAGCAGACTGCACGCAGGCCCGGGAAATTCCTAGCGCCGCAGCGGGGCACCCCGGGCATGGCCGGGAGACCCCGAGGAAGGGGGCGGGAGATCGAGCTCGAAGGCATCGGCAAGCTCACCTCGTCAGCCAGCCCCGACTCGCCGGCCAAGCTCACGTCGCCAGCCCTGATTGCCGCTTTCGAGGGCTGGAATGATGCTGGCGAGGCAGCGAGCGGGGTGATCAGTCATCTGGGCATGGCATGGCAGGCCAGCCCCATTGGCGCGATTGATCCTGAGGACTTCTACGACTTCCAGGTGACCCGTCCGGTGATGGAGGTCTGCGACGGCCGGACGGACCGGCTGGTCTGGCCCACCACCCGGCTGTCCCTGGCCAGGCCGGAGGGCGCGGGCCGTGATGTGGTGCTGGTGCACGGGATCGAGCCCAACATGCGCTGGCGTGCCTTCAGCGATGAGCTGGTCAGCTCGTTCACCGACCTCGGCGTCGAGCTGGTGGTCCTGCTTGGCGCCCTGCTCGCGGACTCGCCGCATACCCGTCCCGTGCCGGTGACCGCCGCGGCATCCGATGCCAAGCTCGCCGCGGAGCTGCACGTTGAGCCGGTCGACTACAAGGGACCGACCGGGATTGTCGGCGTGCTCCAGCATGCCTGCGCGGCGGCCGGCATTCCGTCGGTCTCGCTGTGGGCCGCAGTGCCGCATTACGTGGCCCAGCCGCCCAGCCCCAAGGCCACGCTGGCGCTGCTCCGCGGGGTCGAGGACATACTCGACATCACCCTGCCGCTCGCCGACCTGCCAGACGAGGCGCGGGCCTGGGAGCGCGGGGTGGATGAACTCGCCGAGCAGGACGCGGAGGTCGCCGAGTACGTCAAGACGCTCGAGGAGGCAAAGGACGCGACGGACCTTCCGGAGGCGAGCGGCGACGCCATCGCGAGGGAATTCGAGCGCTACCTCCGCCGCCGGGGCAACCGGGGCGAGCACGGCGGCCGCTGACCGGTCCTAAACGGGCGGCCAGGGCACGGCCGGCCAGTCTTCCGGCGGGTACGGGTGCACCCGGTGCTTCAGCAGCAGCTCAAGCCGCTGACGAGTCGCGGCTACCTCCTCGGCGGTGAGCAAGCTGGACAGGCCGGCGGCCAGCTGCCCGGTCTCGAAGCAGGCCTGCAGCCGCCGCAGCGCCCCGACGGACCGGCCGGGCAGGCTGCGGCCGCGCCACTGCCACAGCACGGTGCGGAGCTTGTACTCCTCGGCGAAGCAGACGCCGTGGTCGCAGCCGTACAGGTGCCCGCCGGGATCCGGCAGCAGGTGGCCGATCTTGCGATCGGCGTTGTTGACCACGGCATCAAAGACGGCCATGTCGCGCAGCGCCGCGTCGTCAGTGCGGCGGGAGAGCGCGATGATGTCCACGGACTCGTCGACGTCGATCCACAGCTGGCACATGCCGGGGCCGAACGGGCCGTCCCGGAACACGGTCGGCGGCACGATCGCGAAACCGGCCGCCCTGGACACCTGGTAGGCCGCCACCTCACGGCCGGCCAGGGACCCGGTGGCGAAGTCCCACAGCGGCCGCTCTCCGGCCACCGGCTTGTACACGCACGCGGCCTCGCGCCCGGCATGGCGGACCGTGCAGTACAGCGTCGCGTTAGTGGCGACGACCAGCCGGCCCTCCACCTCGATGCTGCCCTCGCTGAGCAATTCGAGAGCCGCCGCCTCGGCTACCACCTCAGCGGCGGGCGGCGGCTCCGGGCGGGCCCGCTGGCCGCGCCCGCCGCGCCGGCTCGCCGGCCGGTCAGGCATGGCCGGTCCGGTGGCCGTTCTGCCGCGGGCAGACATGACCGTCGGAGCCGAGCGGCAGCCCGCAGAGCGGGCATGGCGGCCGTCCCTGGCCGACGACCTGAATCGCCCGCTGGGAGAAGGCCCGGGCCGCTGCTGCCGTGATCCGCACCCGGAGTACCCCCGGCCCGTCCTCCGGCACGTCCTCGGTCAGCGGCTCGACCGGTGACTCGGTGTCCTCCTGCGCCTCGATGACCACTCGCTCGTCGTCACGGTCCCAGGCCAGGGCGATGGCGCCGACCCGGAAATCCTCGAGTAGCGGCAGGTCAAGCGGCCGGTCGTCAGCGGGGCCTGAAGGCGCGGCAGCCGGCACGGACGCCTGGCCGCCGCTGCGCCGCAGCACCTCGTCGAGCAGTTCGTCCAGCCGCTCGGCAAGCAGGCTGACCTGAACCTTCTCCAGCGCGACGCTCGTCACCCTGCCGCCCGCGCTTGCCTGCAGGTAGAAGGTGCGATCCCCTGGCTGGCCGACCGTACCGGCTACGAACCTGTCCGGCGGATCGTATGAATAGACCGGCATGACTCCTACCCTCCCGCCCCGCCGCCGACCATCGCGTCGCCCTCGGCGCCGTCTGCCTGCTGCCCGTCCGGCTGCTCCCCGTCTGCGTGCTCTCCGTCCGGCTGCTCTCCGTCCGGCTGCTCTCCGTCTGCCTGGCCGGCGGAGCCGCGGCGGGCGAGATCGGCAGTTCCCCCGCCGGTGTCGTTCATCCGGACCAGGAAGGGGCGCAGCGTCGTGTAGCGGATGACGCTCAGCGAGCAGGGGTCTACCTGGATCCGCTGGCACAGGTCGAGGTGCATGCCAAGGCTATCGGCGATCACGGCCTTGATCACGTCGCCGTGCGAGCAGATGACATAGGCCGCGTCCCGGCCGAGCCGGGCATTCCAGTCGCGCACGGCGCTGACAGCCCGGTGCTGCATGTCCAGCATCGACTCGCCGTCCTCGCCGGGAAAGGTCACCGCGCTAGCGTGCGCCTGCACGACCCGCCAGAGCGGGTC
>PMSW01000020.1 GCA_003168215.1 Actinomycetota bacterium | reverse complement strand
GGGCGAGGGTGAGACCGGGCGAAATGGCAGCGGGCGGGCTAGTGGTGGCCGGCGGCCTTCGCCAGCTCGTAGACGAAGAGCAGCGCGTTGACCGTGCCGACCCCAGAGGCCAGGTCATACCCCGGCCTGGCTCTGAACCCTTGCACAGTGTGCAGCTTCCCGCCCTGGCGGAAAGACACGGTGTTGTTGCCGGTCACGACGTCCACGATGCCGGGCAGGTGCTGGGCCGACATCCTGTAGAGGAACGGGTTGATCAGCCCGAGCGGCCGGCCTGCGACCTGGTCAGCCATCGCTACGATGCCGGCGAACTCAGGGGTGGCCTCACTGGTGCCGCAGCTCGGGTACCAGCCGGCGGCCTGTCCCTTGAAGCTCTGGTACATATCGGCGGCTCCGTTGCAGGCGCCGCTCATCGAGATGTCCGGCACGCCGCGGCTGGCGCCCACGACGGACCGCACGCCGTTCTGGTAACTGGGGCGGCCGAAGATGACCGACTTGCCGCCGCCGCCCGCCAGCGGGTTCGGCCCCTTGTCGCCGGCAATGAACTTGTTCGCCGCCGCGTTGAAGGTGTCGTTCCACACGGTGTCAGGCCTGGTGTGCCTGCCCGTCGCGGTGAGATGAAGCCGGGTACCGCCGACGCCGGTGACCAGCGGGTCGCTGTCGGGCCATGACGTCACCGGATGCAGGTAGTAGGTGAACTGGTTGAACTTCACGTCAGCCGCGCCACTGTCGCCCGAGGCGGCAAGGACGGTCACGCCGCCGCGTGCCGCGTCGATGTAGGCACCGCGCAGGTCGGTCAGGGATTTCCTGGACGGGAAGGTCTGCTCCGTGGCGCCGAAGCTCTGGCTGATCACGCCGCCGAGGTGGTGGCTGATCACGTATTCCTCGGCTCTGACGATCGCCGGGAAGCCGGTTGTGCCCTCGTTCTCTGAGGTGGGGGTCTCGACAAGCAGGATCCGGGCGCCCGGCGCCATCGTGTGGGCGTACTCGACGTCCAGGTCCGTCTCGCCGGCCCAGCCCGCCCGGTTTGATGTCGGACGGTATGCAGCGACCTTCCCGGCCGGCTGGATCACCCGCAGCGAGGGCGGGGCCGGGATGCCGGAGGCAGCATCGAACACCCTCAGGTCGCGGCGGACGGTGGGGGATCCGTAGGAGTCGACGATGACGATCGTCTGGCCCTTGCCATCTACCCCCTTCCGGAAAAGCGCCGGCAGATGATAGGCCCGCTGGATCTGCTTGGGGAGATAGCAGGCGATCTTGAATTTCTTCTCGCAGAACGCCGTCGTCGGGGGCAGCGGCTGCGCGCCAAGAGCGTGCACGATGCCCGGCCGGATGGCCACGATGGCAGCCAGCGACCCGGCCGGCGGCGCGACCGCGGGCGCGACGGCGCCCGCCCCGCTCACGGCTGCGGCAAGCAGCGCGGATCCGGCGGCAGCCGCCGCAGGCCTGGCTAGGCGCATGAGGTCTCCCCGGGGGACGGGCAGGCGAGTTGCCTGATCACCGACGGCGAGGTGCCCGCGGCTCCGACGCTAACAGATGATCTGCGGCGGAGGCAGCCGCCATGCGGCCGGTGCGCTGCTCGCCGGGTCCCTAATGCCGCAGACCGGGCTTTCTGCTGGCGCGGCCACCCATACCAGCGCGCCGTGACCTCGCGCGTACCGTGGGGATTACCGGCGGATCGGAGATCGCGCGATGAAGCTCAAGCTCGACCTGCACGAGATCTACAACCAAGGGCAGGACATCGACCGCGCCCTCCGGGACATCATGGCCGAGGCCGTGCGGAAGAAAGCGCCGCTGGTCGAGATCATTCCGGGCAAAGGCTCAGGACAGCTCAAGAAGCGGGTGCTCAGGTTCCTTGAGCAGAAAGAGAACAAGGCGCTTTACCACCGCGTGGAGAAGGACTCCAAGAACTTCGGGCGGGTGTTCGTGCACTTCCGCTGGAAGTAACGAGCCGCCTCCGCTGATCTGCGATGGTCCGCCGGCACAGACTGTGACCTGCGAGGTAAGTGGTAGTCAGCCGTCCGGAGCTTCCCGTACGAACGCTGAGCCTTTCCGCGCAAGGTGGCGATCACCCTGAGTGATCATGATGAGGGCGTGCCCCGAACCCGTTGACCATGAGTGCAGGTGTCGTTAATCCCTTGCCGGCCGCCATGCGAATCGCCGATGATTTCGGCCATGGCCACGACCCGGCGAGCCGACATGTTCACCGCGGACGGCAAGCCGTCTGACGACGACCCGCGTGAGAACGGGCCAACGCTGGGCGACGAGCGCACCACGCTGGTCGAGTCCCTGCGCTGCCAGCGCCTCACCTTGGAGATGAAATGCTCAGGTCTTGATGCGGAGGCTATGGCGCGGCGTTCCGTCGAGCCGTCGACGATGTCGCTCCTGGGGCTGGTGCGACACCTGGCCGAGATGGAGCGTGCGACGTTCAGGGTGATGATGGCCGGGCAGGACGTGCCCCGGCTGTTCGGCTCCGGTGACGGTGATTTCGATGGTGCTGTTCCCGACCCCCAGGTGATTGCGGAGGCGTGGGAAGCATGGCGCGGCGAGGTGGACTTCGCCACGCGGTTCGTGGCCGGGGCGCCCACTCTCGACATCACCGGCGACGATCCCTTGAATCAGCATGGCAGCGGCGGCGGGCGGATGTCACTGCGCGAGGTGCTGGTCGGAATGATCGAGGAGTACGCCCGCCACATGGGTCACGTCGACCTGCTGCGCGAGCGGATCGACGGACGGCTAGGCCAGTAATGATCATGGTTAGGACTCGCCGAACCCGTTGCCAGTTCATCGGGCGCATGCTGACCTGTTCCATCAGATGACCTCGCTGGCGTGCTATGCGAGTGCCTGACCGGCCCGCAGGTCCTGGATCTTGATCGGCAGGACGGGGCGCAGGTTCCGCAGTGCGTCGCTGAAACCCGCCGCCGTCCAGTGAGCTGCCCGCGGGGACCGTGCCAGGATGAGCTTATGAGCGTCCGGGATGAGCCCTTGAAGGCCCTGATACGCGTGCTGGTCACGGCGGTCGCCCTGTTCGTGGCCACTGCCGTTGATTCCGGCATCCAGCTGCGGGCTGGCACCACCTTGTCCAAGGTCGTCACGCTGATTGTGGTCGCGCTGATCTTCGGCATCGTCAACGCGGTCCTGAAGCCGATCGCCAAGACCCTCGGCTGCCTCTTCTACGTGCTGACGCTCGGGCTGATCGGCCTGGTCGTCAACGGGCTGCTGCTCTGGCTCACCAGCTGGGTGGCCGGCAAGCTCTCGCTGCCGTTCCATATCACCGGGTTCTGGGCGGCCTTCTGGGGAGCGATCATCGTAGGCGTCGTCGGATGGCTGCTCAACATGTTCGTCGGGGATCACGGGCTCGGCAGCAAGGCGGACAGATAGCGGCCGGCGGCCGGCGGTGCGTGGCCGCTGGCGGTCGCGCGCGCGCCGCTCTACGCTCTCGGTGTGCCTGACCTGAGGATCCACCGCAGATTCCGTCACACGGCGCGGCGCTTGACGAGTGCCGTGCTGGCGGCGGGACTGACGGCCGCGCTCGCGGTCTCTGGCGCGCCGATCCCGGTCGCCGCGGCGTCGCCGGCCGGGGCATCGCCGGCCGGGGCATCGCCGGCCACGGTGGCCGGAGCTGCCGCGGCGGGACCTGCCGCGGCACCGTCCATCCGGCTCGGGAGCATCACGCTGAGCCGGTGCGCGAGAGCGCCGCTGGCCTTCTGCGGGCACCTCGCCGTGCCGCTGGACTACGCATCAGCCGCCAGCCCGCACATCCATATCGGCTTCCGCTGGCTGCCCGCCACCCGCCACGCCGTGGGAACGGTCCTCGCGGTCGAGGGCGGCCCTGGCTTCGCGACGACGGGCAGCGAGGACGACTACCTCCCGGACATCGGGCCGCTGCACCGGACTCGCAGCCTTCTCCTTATTGACCTGCGCGGCACCGGCACGTCCACGCCGATCGACTGCCCCGGGCTCGAGCGGGCAGGCTCGCATCAGTCCGGACCGCACTTCAACCGGCTGGTCGGTGCCTGCGGCGCCCAGCTGAACCACCAGTGGCGCTACCGCGGCGGCGGCTGGGTGCACGCCTCCGAGGACTTCAACACGGCCTACTCCGCCCGGGACGTGTCCCGGGTGCTGCGCGCCCTGCGGCTGCGCCGGGTGGACCTGTACGGCGACTCCTACGGCAGCTGGTTCGCCCAGGTCTTCGCTTCCCGCTATCCGGGCCAGCTGCGCTCGGTCACGCTGGACTCCACCTACCAGGTCCTGGGGCTCGACCCGTGGTACACCACGACGGTCATCACCGCCCGGCGGGCCTTCGACGCAGCCTGCCGTCAGTCCGCCGCGTGCGCCGCGGCCACCCGCGGATCCGCCTGGGGCCGGATCGCCGCGCTGGCCGGCCGGCTGGCCCGCGCTCCGGTCAGCGGGGAGACCACCACCGCCGAC
The DNA here is from genome assembly GCA_003168215.1 of Actinomycetota bacterium. Lineage (GTDB taxonomy): Bacteria > Actinomycetota > Actinomycetes > Streptosporangiales > Streptosporangiaceae > Palsa-506. The sequence continues at coordinate 10,545 of PMSW01000020.1, read as the reverse complement.
GGCACCAGGGGCCACCTGACGGTGACCGCCGAGACGCTGGTCAACCTCGTGAACAACGCAGGATTCGACCCGGTCGTCTACCGCGACCTAGATGCTGCCGCGCGGGCACTGCTGCGCCACCAGGACGCGGTGCCGCTACTGCGGATATCGGCGCTATCGCTGGGCTTCGACGACACCAACTACCCGCTGCCCGAGTTCAGCGACGGCCTGTACTTCGCCGTCGCCTGTACCGATTACGTGCAGCTGTTCAGCCGGTCCGCGCCGCTCGCGGTCCGTGCCAGGCAGTACCGCGCCGCGCTGCGCCGTGAGCCGAAGCGGACGTTCGCGCCGTTCAGCCTGGCCCGGTGGACATCGCTGGACCAGTACACGGAGGCCTACAGCGGCTGCCTGCGCTGGCCGTCGCCGCACCGGGTGCACCGGCCTATCACCCGCCGGCCGCCGCTGGTGCCCGCCCGGCTGCCCGTGCTCGTGCTGTCCGGGACGCTGGACTCGCTGACGCCGCGGCTGGGCGGCGCGACGCTGGTCACGCGCCAGCTGGGCCGGTCAGCCCGGCTGGTGACGCTCGCCAACATGACCCACGTGGCCGGGCAGGACGTCAATAACGGCTGCGCCCTGTCGATCTACCGGCGCTTCGTCTCCCGCCCAGGCGAGCTTGCTACCGAGAACACGTCCTGCGCCCGGCGGGTGACGCCGGTGCACACCGTGGGCACGTACCCGCGGCGGCTGGCCGACGCCGTTCCCGCCACCGCGGCGCCAGGCAACGCCGCCGGGCGCCGGGCGCTGCAGGCCGTCTCCGTGGCGCTCGCCAGCGTCGGCGATGAGATCAGCCGCTGGCCGCTGCTCAGCGGCGACCGCGACCGCGGACTGCGCGGCGGCACCATCACGTTCCGGCCTGGCCGGCGCCTGCGGATCAGGCTCAGCGGCGTCCGCTGGGTGACCGACGCCACGATCGACGGCACGGCGTGGTGGAGCCAGCGGGCCGACCGGGTCACCGCCCGCCTGGTGGTGCACCCTGACGGCGGCAGGGCGATCGAGATGACTGCACGCTGGCGGCCGTTCGGCGGCCAGGCCCAGCTCGCCGCGATCACCGGGTCGCAGGGGCGGCAGCGGTTGGTCGCGGTCGCCCTGGCGCCGTGACGCACTGATTCGGGCGCCCGGCGGCGGCCGGCCGCCGCGCAGGCGCACTGCGAGTTTGTCGGGACAGATCCCTGGTGCGGAGGGACTGCATCCGTTATCACGTCTATTCTCTGACATATCGTCGCAAGCTGACGTCTGCCGTGACGGGCCAGCGGGGTCCGGGTGCGCAGCGCGTGCGGGCTGGTGGTCGCGAGACGGGCTGGGGGTCGCGAGAAATGAAGAGACAGGTCAGCGGCCAGAACGTGGTCGGCCGGCCAGCCGGGCAGGTGGCATGGCGGTGAGGTTAGGCGTCGTGCCGCCGCTGGCGGCCTCCTTCAACCCACGGCCCGAGACAGGACTCGGGCTGGCGGGCAGCCTCATGCCTGGCGAGATAACGGTCCTGAACCCTGCGGAGGAAGACGGGAACCCGGATCCGCTGGCCGGGACGGGGGGCACCGGCAAGACCCAGCTTGCCGCGGCCCTGGCTCATTCTCTCTGGCAGGCCGGCGCGGTGGAAGTCCTGGTATGGCTGACGGCATCCGGCCGGGATGCCGTGATAGCCGGTTACGCCCGCGCACTCTGCGATATCGACGCCGCAGAGCCCGGCGCCGACCCTGACGCGACCGCCGCACGGTTCCTGGCCTGGCTGGCCAGTACCACCCGGCCGTGGCTCGTGGTCCTCGATGATCTCGCCGACCCGGCCGACCTGGAAGGGCTGTGGCCGCACGGGCCCGCGGGACGCGTTGTCGTCACCACCCGGCGGGACTCCGCAGCGCTTCGGGGTAACGGCCGGAGAGTCGTTCAGATCGGGGTGTTCTCCCGCCGCGAGGCGCTCAGCTACCTGACCGCGAGCCTCTACGATGACCCCGACCAGCGGATCGAGGCGCTCGACCTGGCGGAGGATCTGCGCTGCCTGCCGCTGGCGCTGGCGCAGGCCGCCGCCCTGATGGCTGACCGAGGGCTGGACTGCCGTTCTTACCGTGCCTGGTTTGCCGAGCGAAAGCGCCGCCTGCCCGGCTCGGTGGCTGGCAGCTACTCGTCCATCGCAACGGTCACCTGGTCACTGTCCCTCGACTACGCAGATCAGCTTCCGCCAGCTGGCCTGGCAAGGCCGGCCCTCGCCATGACAGCGCTGCTGGACCCGAACGGCGTACCAGGGGCGGTCCTCACCAGCAAGCCGGGGTGCGAGTTCATCGCCGGCCGTCCCGGCGACGCCGCGGCAGCCGACGGCCAGCAGGCCCGCGGCGCCCTGCAGAACCTCGCCCGCCTTGGCCTTGTCACCATCGACCCCGCGAGCGCGGAGCGCACCGTGCGGGTGCACCCCATGGTCCAGGCCACCGTGCGGGAGGCGCTGCCTCCCGCCGTGCTCAAGCAGGCCGCCCAGGCCGCAGCCGAGGCCCTGCTGGAGACCTGGCCTGCTCGGGACACACAGCCCGTGCTGGCGCAGACCCTGCGCGACAACACGGCCAGCCTGCGCCGCTGCACGGGCGATCTGCTGCTGGCGCCCGAGAGCATTCCCCTGCTCTTCCGGGCCGGCCGCAGCCTCGAGGATGCGGGACTCACCGGGCCGGCCATCAGCTACTGGCAGCTGATGACCGACGCCATCGACCGCGTCCACGGCCCTGCTCATGCCCGGGCGCTGGCCGCACGCGACCATCTCGCTGCCGCGTACGACGCGGCGGGACGGCCGGGGGAGGCGATCGGCGCGCGCCGATCGTGCCTTGAGGAACGCGAACGCATCCTCGGCCCCGATCACCCGGACACGCTGGCGTCCCGCAGCGACCTGGCCGACGCCCACCTGGCAGCGGGGCGGCTAACGGAGGCCATCGCGCTCTACGAGCGCACCCTCGCGGGCCGCGAATGGGCACTCGGGCCCGAGCACCCGGACACCCTGACATCCCGCGGCAACCTCGCCTTCGCCTACAGCTCGGCCGGCCGGCCGGCCGACGCGATCGCCATCTTCCAGCGCACGCTCGCGGACCGCGAGCGGATCCTCGGCCCCGACCACCCGGACACGCTCGCCTCCTGCGGCAACCTGGCGGCCGCCCTTCACGCGGACGGGCGGCTGAAGGAAGCCATTTCGCTGTACCAGCGCACGCTTGCCGACCGCGAGCGGGTGCTCGGGCCCGAGCACCCGGACACGCTGGCCTGCTCCGGCAACCTGGCCTACGCTTACCGGTCCGCGGGAAAGCTGAAGGACGCCATCCCGCTGTACAAGCGCACCGCGGCAGGCCGCGAGCGGGTGCTCGGGCCCGAGCACCCGGACACCCTCACGGCCCGCGGCAACCTCGCCGCCGCCTACCACACCGCGCGGCGGCTGAAGGACGCCATTCCCCTCTACGAGCGCATACTCGCCGACCGCGAACTGGTCCAGGGCCCGGACCACCCGGACACCGTGACCGCGCGCGGCAATCTCGCCGCCGCCTACCATTCGGCGGGCCGCATAGTGGACGCCGTGCCCCTGTACGAGCGCACCCTCGCCGACTGCGAGCGGATCCGGGGACCGCATCACCAGGACACGCTGACCTCGCGCTGCAACCTCGCCCACGCGTACCACACCGCCCGGCGGCAGGCCGACGCCATCGCCGTCTTCGAGCGCACCCTGGCCGACTGCGAGAGCGCCCTCGATCCCGGTCACCCGCTGACCCAGACAGTGCGCGAGAGCCTCGAGGCCGCCACGCAGGCCTGACCCCGGACTCCGTGCCCTCACGAACGTGGTTGCCCCCCCGCTCGGGTGCGCTCACTAAGGTGGTGGATCCGGGATCCGGTCACCATAAAACGTGGTCGGCGGCGGGATCCACCACGTTCGGGGACCGCCTCAGATGGCCGGTAGGAGTGCACTGCGCCGGCCCAGGGAAGGGAACGACGCGATCATGAGCCAGCAGGAAGCCGCCAGCGCCGGGGCGACGCCCGGCGGCCCGGCGGCCCCCGGCACGGTGAGCGACGAGCGGAGCCTGGCCGCCCAGCTGTTCAACGAGACCTGGCGCCTGATGGAGCGGGAAGGCCGGAGCCAGGAAGACGACGACCGGATGATCCACACCGCGCACGCTTCGCGTTACCACTGGGGCCAGGTCCCGGCCGCTGCGCCAGCCCATCTGGCCAGGGGCGAGTGGCAGGTCTCTCGGGTCTATGCGGTCCTGCGCCGGTCTGAGCCGGCGATCTATCACGCCCAGCGGGTGGTGGACATCTGCCTGGCCAACGGCATCGGAGACTGGGATCTTGCCTTCGGCTACGAGGCGCTGGCCCGGGCGTTCGCCGTCATTCCCGACGCCGGGGCGGCCAGGAAGTGGACCGACAAGGCGCTGGCGGCCGCCGATTCCATCGCCGCGGACGAAGACCGCGACCTGCTCCTTGCCGACCTGGAGACCGTCCCTCATCAGCCTAGGTACTGGTGAGCCAGCCGATACTGGGCACTGGTGAGCCAGCCGATCGCCACGTCCCTGACGACCCGCGGGGTCACGCCGTTAGTGACCGGCCATAGCCTGCCGGCTGGCCTGCCGCAGCGGCGTTTTCACGGATCACCTCGAACGCCTCGGCATAACGTCCGCCGCCGGGGCGTGACCATTGGCGTGCGGTTGACTCGACCAGGTCCTGCTCCAGGCAGTCCCGTGCCTGCCCCCGCGATGCGAATGCCTTGACGGCCAGGAGCTTGCGTTCGACCTGCTCATCGATGGTCACGAAACGGGTCGGCCGGAACTCCGCGGTGGCAGACGGCGACTGGAAGCAGTAGACGGACCCGATCTCGCGGGCGGCCAGCATGGCCGCCCGGTGGGTACTGCGGTGATCCAGGCGCGCGTCATGGAGCGAATGGGTGTAGATCGCAGTCGGCCGCACGGTCTCGATGACACGCCTGATGACGCTGGCTGCCGTGCCGCCATCCTCGAAACTGGTGTCCTGGAGATCCTCGAGGAACAAGGTTGCGCCGAGAGCAAGCGCGGCCATCTCGGACCCGCCCGCCCGACCGCCCTGCCCGCTTCCCCCGCTAGCTCCGCTGGTCGTGCCGTGCCCCCTGGTGAGCGTCAGGATCGAGACCTTATGCCCGATGCCGCGATGAGCGAGCAGGGTTCCGGCCGTGCCCGTCTCGACGTCACCCGGGTGCGTGCCGATGGCGAGTACGGCCTGCCTGGCAGCCAGCCGCGCCGCGCGCCCCTTCGCCACCAGCGAGACAGCGGCGGCCAGCAGCCGGTCCGGCCGGACCGGCTTCTGCAGGAATTCATCAGCCCGCTTGCGCAGCGCCTGCACGGTGGTCTCGCCGGGCTCGTGCGCGGTGATCACGGCGATGGGGAGTCCCGGGGAGAGCCGGCGTACCGCCTCCAGGAGTTCGAGACCGGTCATGCCCGGCAGCTCCGCGTCGGTCAGCACAAGATCCCAGGCTTCCGAGCTGACGCGCTGGAGCGCGACGGCGGGGTCGGGCGTGTGCACGACCTCGAAGCCGCCCTGCCTGCCCAGCACGTGCATCGCGAAATGGGCGGCCACGGCGTCGTCCTCGACTAGGAGGATACGTCCGGGCCGCCCGTCATGTTCGGCGCTCGTCATGCGTCTACCGCCCGTCGTCCTTGAGTCCGTACGGAGTGACCTTTCTTACAATGAGCTACTTATTACTTACAATACGTGATGAACATCGATGGCGCCCGGCGCCGGATCGCGCGGACTCCGCGGGACAGGATCTTCACGGCTGTTCGCCAAGACGCGCACGGCACGCTGCCGCGATGTCGCCGATATCGACCTGCTGGAGAATCAGCTCGTGGCGGTGATCTGCAGGATCCAGCGTCCGCAGGAATCGCTCGTAGGCGCGCCGCGCGGCCAGTGCGTCACCCACCGCGTCGTGGGCACGGCCCAGAGTGAACGCCGCGAGCGAGAACGCAGGGTCGGCATAGAGCGCTCGGCGGAGCGCGACCACCGCTCTGGCCGGCTCGCCTGCTTCGAGCGTGACGAGCCCCTGAACGAAAAGCGCGTCGGCGTCGAGCGGGTTGTCCGCGAGCACCGACGCCACCTGCGAGAGTGCATCATCACGGTCACTCTTGTCAGCGGCTTCCAGCGCGGCTGCCAGCCGCTGCTCGCGCGACTGCGCCGGCTCGCGGCCGAGCGGCCGGCGGAGCCGGCGCGCATCCGGCCGCGCCGGGCACACCGGCCCGGCCGCTGGATCCGCGGCCCGTGCGGTCGACCCCGTGATGACATCCGCGGCACCCAGTATCAGCACGCCGCCCGGGCGCAGCGACCGCCTCAGTGAATCGATTACCTGCACGACCAGCGATCGCTCGAAATAGATGAGCACGTTCCTGCAGACGACTAGGTCGAAGGCGGCTTCACCAGGCGGCGGGAACGGGCCGCTGGCGAGGTTGTGGCGGCGGAAGCGGACCATCCTGCGCAGCCGCTCGCCGACGAGATAGCTGCCGTCGGCCTGCTGGTCGAGATAGCGGCCACGCGGCGACGGCGGCAGGGCTCGCACCGCCCGATCGCGGTACCGGCCGAGCGCAGCGGCGGCCAGCGCGGCACCCGAGATATCCGTTCCCAGCACGTCGACCGGGGCATCTACCAGGGGGAGCGCCTGGTCAGCGAGCAGCGCCAGAGTGTAGGCCTCTTCCCCGCTCGCACACCCCGCGCTCCAGGCACGGATGGTCCGCGATCCCCCCGCGCGGGCAGCCTGAAGGAGGCTGTGCCATGCGATCGTGTCGAGCTGGCCGCGGTCCCGGACGAAGCTCGTCTCCTGGACGGTCACCTCGTCGATCAGCCGGTTCATGAGACCACGGCCGCCTGCCGGATCCGAGACCGAGCGCAGGAACGCGGCAGGATCGGTTCCTGGTGCCGCGCGGCGCAGGGCGGCGCGAAGAGCGGCTTCCCGCGCTGCCGGCAACGCGATCCCGGTCTCCCGGCGGACGAGTTCCGTGATCTCGGCGAGGGGATTCTTCATCGCGTGCCCGGCAGCGGCTCGTGAATCAGGCCCAGCAGGGAGGCGGCGATCTCGCTGGGCGACAGCACGACGTCGACCCCCAGATCGGTCGCGGCCCTCGGCATCCCGTACACCACCGACGATTCCTCGTCCTGGGTGATCGCAAGCCCGCCGCGGGCGCGTACCGCGGCCGCTCCGACCGCGCCGTCGGCGCCCATTCCGCTGAGCACGATGGCGACGCCTGCCCGTCCCGCGGCTGCCGCGATGCTCTCGAAGAGAACATCACCAGAGGGGCGGTGGTGGCCGGCCACGGCGCGCCTGTCGAGGTACAGCTGCCCGGTAGCGGTGAGCTTAAGGTGCACGCCCTCCGGCGCGATCCAGGCCCCGGGACCCGCCTGCGCCCCGCTCGTCGCTATAGCGACGGACAGGGGCACACTCTGATCGAGCCAGTGGGCGAACCCTTCGATGAACCCGGCGCCGATGTGCTGCACCACGAGGAGCGGAATCGGGTAATCGGCCGGCAGCGCCTCCAGCAGGTGCACGAGAATCTGCGGACCCCCTGTCGATGCGCACACCCCGATCACCGACGCCCGGCGGGCGAGGTCGCCTGCACCGGACGCCGCCCAGAGCCCAGGGCGCAGATGGCGGATCACGTGTGCGCGGCTCAGCATCTTGACCCGCCGCCGGAGAGCGGACCCCGCGGCGCCCGCCGGATCGCGCAGGTCGAGATCATCGCTGGTGATCGCATCGAGTGCTCCGGCCGCGAGCGCGGCTGCCGCCCCGTCGCCTCCGGTACTGACGCGGGCCAAGATCACCAGGATCGGCACTGGCCGCGAGCTCATGATTTCCTGGACAGCCGCTAGCCCGTCCATGCCAGGAAGCTGGAGGTTCATGATCACGAGGTCCGGCCGGATGCGGGGCAGGGCAGCTATCGCCTCCTCGGCAGTGCGGCAGACCTCGACGACCGTAATGTCACCCTCGTGGTCAAGCGCCCGGCTGAGCGCGGTGGCGTATACGCGAGAGCCCCCGCAGAGCAGGACGCGTTGCGCCGCCACCCCGGTCACCGGCCGACGAGCCGCTCGACCGTAGCGAGCAGAGCCTGCTGGTCGAAGCCCTGCTTTGCCATGTAGGCGTCTGCGCCTGCCTCGATCCCCCTGCGCCGGTCCTCCTCCGATCCGCACGAGGTGACGATGACGACGGGCAGCGACGAGCGCGCCCCGTCAGCGCGGATCGCGCGGGTCAGGTCGAGCCCGTCGAGTTCGGGCATCTCAAGGTCGGTGACCACGAGCGCGATCTCGGTATCGCGATCGAGGGCTGCCAGCGCGTCGCGCCCGTCGCGCGCAGTCACGACGCTGTAGCCGGCCGCCTCCAGGATGCTGCGCTGGAGTTCGCGGACAGTGAATGAGTCCTCGACAACGAGGATCTTCGGCGCGACCGGACCGGCCTTACGCGGCGTGGTCATCGCGGCACCACGCCGCTGCGCCCTGGTGAGCACGGCCGGATCGAGAATGAGCGCGATCCGCCCGTCGCTGAGGACGGCTGTGCCAAGGTATCCCTCGACGTCGCCGAAGAGCGGGCTGAGAGGCTTGATCACGACCTCCTCGGGACCCAGTACGGCGTCGCAGGTCGCGACGGCCCGGCGGCCGGCGACGCCGATGACCAGTGCGGGCGATCGGTCGCCCAGTGGCGGCGCTTGCGCACCGACGAGCTCGGCGACGTCAGCAACCTGCAGCGGCCGCCCGCGTACCTCTAGGACGGACCGGCCCTCGAGAGTGAGCGTCTGGCTGACCATGACGACCTCTTCCGCCACAACCAGCGGCACGCCGTAGACCGTCCCGCCGCGTTCGAAGAGCAGAGCTTCGAGAAGCGCGAGCGCGAGCGGAAGCAGCAGGATGACCTCCATCCCCCGCCCGGGTTCGCTGCGTACCTCGAGGATGCCCCCCATTGACTGCACGTAGCTCCTGACGGCATCGAGGCCGACGCCGCGGCCGGCGAGATCGGTCACTTCCGGCGCGGTCGAATATCCCGCGCGGGCCAGCACGTCCGCGAGCGACCCCTCGCGTCTGGCCTCCTCGATTACCTCCGGCGAAACCCCCCTGCCGTCGTCTGCCACCACGATCTCGACAAGGCTGCCGCGCGGCATGGCGCGGATCTCCAGACGACCGCGGGAGGGCTTATTCGCGAGCGCGCGCTCTGCCGGAGACTCGATACCGTGAATCACGGCATTTCGCAGCAGGTGAGCTAGCGGGTCGTACAGGCTCTCGAGGATCACCCGGTCAAGCGCGGTGGCTGCCCCCGTGATGATGAACTCGACGTCTTTACCTGCGGCGACGCAGAGATCCCGGACTGCGAGCGGCAGCCGGCGGGTAATCACCGTGAGGGGGAGCGTCCGCATCCCGATCGCAGTGTCCTTGAGCTCGTCGAGCATGCGCTCGCCGCTGCTCAGCACGTCGGCGACTTCGTGCGACAGCTGCGCCTGGCCGAGCGAGTGGACCAGCCGACCCCGGTACTGTATGACTTCACCGACAACGTCGAGCAGGCGGTCGATCTTCTCCGCCGGAACTCGCAGCGGGCGCCGCTGCGCCGGCGGCTGATGCACTTCCGGGTCAAGCTCGCCGGCATCCCGGTCATCCGGGCTCGTCGGGGCTACCCCGGGCCTGCCCGCGTCACCGGCATCCCGGTCATCCGGGCTCGTCGGGGCTGGGCCGTCCCCGGGCCCGCCCGCGTCAGATGCTCCGGCTTCGCCGGGAGAGAGCATGGCCATGCTGGCAGCGAGATCACGGAGGAGCTCGTCAACGGGCACCTCGGTTCCGCTGACCTGCGCGCGCAGCACGGTGGTCGCGCGCAGCAGCGGAGCTGCGAGTTCCGGCGGGAACACGCCGGTGTCACGCACGCCCGCGAGAACGTCCTCGACGGCATGCGCGAGCGTCCGGATGTCGTCGAGGCCGAGCATCCCGGCCGCTCCCTTGATGGTGTGCGCGTTGCGGAACAGCGAGTCCACGGAGCCGGCACCCGCGGCCCCGGACTCGACAGCTAGCAGCGACGTCTCCATCTGGTCGAGCCGCTCAGCCGCCTCGTCACGGAAGATGTCGGTGAGATCAGCGTCGAGGTCGTGCACTGCCGCGTCCTTCAAGCGAGTCGAAAACCATGGTCACGTCGATGATCCCGATGAGGTCGCCCCCGGCGAGCGTGGCACCGACCAGCAGGTCCGACTCTGTCTCCTCGGTCGGATCCGCCAGTTCGCCAACCTCGCTCACCTCGCCGATGGCGAAGCCCGCCTGGCGGCCCCCGGCCTCGGCGATCAGCAGGCGGGCCGGCGGTGTTGTTGCCGGAATCCCGAGAAGCAGCGCGAGGTCGACGACCGGCAGGATCTGGCCGCGCAGGTTATGCAAGCCGAGCATCTGCGGTAGCGACCCGGGAACGGCCGTCACATCGCCGAGGTGGGCGACCTGGAGTACGTGCCTTACGGGCATCGCGTAGGCCTCCGAAGCCACCGTCAGCCGCACATAAATGGGCACGGCGCTCCCCGCCGTCTTCGC
>PMSW01000140.1 GCA_003168215.1 Actinomycetota bacterium | reverse complement strand
CATAGAGGGGAGCCATGACCGGACGTCAGGTCCGCCGACAGGCCACGCGCTGGGAGGCAGGTCGCCCGGCTCTGCGCGCACGAGCCGGCGATGCACCCCGGCTGCGGCCTGCGCCAGATAACGGCGGGTACGCGCGCGCCTGGAGCCTCGTCAGCGCTCACCGCCCGGGCCCGGGCTGCTCATCCTGCCCTGCCTGGGGCGTCGCCGAACTCCAGCTGCAGGATCGTCATGTTGCGAAGTTGCTGACGCATCGCAGATCATGCCATTGCTGACGCGGTCCTTTGGAGCGGCGCACCGGAACCGGGCGACGCAGCGCGCAGCCTTCCTGGTCGTCCTCTTCAAGCTGCGGGCCCGCCGCGGCCCGCCATCCTCCCAAGGCTCCGGTCCCGGTAACGGAGACTGCCCGAACCGGTAGCTCCCATCGTGACGTGCCGGCCCAGGCACCTGCGGCGTGCTACTTTGGGCTGGTGATAGATCCCCCGTTTGGGGATGTACCACCACGAGGGGCGTTCAAGTCCCCCCTCGGACACAAAGTTTCCGCAGATAAAAGGCATGTAATTCGCCTGGATCGGCGTCCGTGACACTGCTTTGACACTTGTCATGCTCGGCTCGCCTCCCCGATGAGCCGGGCGAACAGGTCGGCCGCGTCGCGCTGGTTGCCTGGCATGACGTGTGCGTAGACGCTCAGGGTGACGGTCGGGCTGGCGTGCCCGAGCCGCTGGCTGACGACATGCACTGACACGCCCGCCAGCTGCAAGATCGTCGCGTGCGTATGCCGGAGATCATGCAGCCGGATCATCGGCAGCGCGTCCTCGCCGAGCGCTGCGCGGCAGCGCTCAACGTCCCTGTGGAACTGGCGGGAGACGTGCTCCGTGTTGCGGTGGACGCCTTCAAGGTCACCGAACACGAGCGCGTCGTCTCGGGCGAGTTGCAGCGCCATCAGGCCGCGCCGCTTGCGCCAGGCCCGCTCGATCACGACTGTCTCGGGGGTCCAAGTCGACGACGCGCGGCTTACCGCTCTTGGTGTCGCCCTCGGCGACCTCCGCGCCCTCACCGAAGACCCGGACCATTCCGGCCGACCGGCGGATCCAAATCGTGGCCTCGTCGAGACCAAAGGTCGCGCCAGCGCAGCGCGAGAGCTTCTCCGCGGCGCATCGGTGTAGGTCAGGGTCCGCCAGAGAGCGTGACTCTGGCTGTGCTCAACTGACCAGCCCAGGAACGCGGCGAGCTGCCCGGCCGTCCAGCAGTGCATCTCCGGCGCCTTCGCCTCTTTCGCCGTCGGCGGCGTGGCCGCGTCGGCGGGATTGCGGAGCAGCAGCCCGTCGGATCCCCTTCTCCGAGGTCGAGGAGTACATCGCCCGCAAGCTCGCATAGAAGAGCGCCCCGCCAGCCGAAGCCAGCGGGGCGCTCTCGCGATGGGTCGTCAGGCCGCGGATCTGGCCTGCCGGACGAGTCCCAGGATGCCGTTCGCGTGCTGCCTGGATGGTCTTGCGGGTGCCGATCAGCGCAGCCGAGAAGCCCGCAGCACCGACGAGGACGGTGCCGCCTACGCCGATGGCGGTTGTAATCACGGTCGGGTCCATGCCGGGATGCTACGGCGTGTCCGGACAGCGGATCGCCCCGCCGGCCGTAGCCCAGCGCGGGCTCGATGGCAGGAGAGAACCCCGCCGCGCGAATGCAGCACCGGCGGGGCCTCGTCGGCGGGAAAGGCGACATCCCCGCCGGGTGTAGCGACTGCCCGGCGGGCACGATCTCAACCGCAGTGTCTCGATCGCCCGCAAGAGGGAACACGCATAACTTGCGTCCCGCCGGGCAGTGGCCTGCCCAGCGGCCCAGGGGAGGCGACCTCCATCGCTGGACGGCCCCCGCTCGCTGAAAGGGGCGCCCTGGGCCGCGTCCATGAATGCGGAAGGGCGCCGGCGGCAGGGGTTTAGGTGCCGCCGGCGCCAGGCTTGCCGGGCCACCCGTGCCAGCTTGCCCTGATATAGACGCGGTCCGCTGCTATGCCGTTGACCGTCTTCGTGGAGGATCCGGATATGGTCCTCGCCGGAGGTGCCGCTGGCACATGACAGGCAGCTTGCCGTCGCTGGTCAGACGCGGCGCGAGGACGCCGCTCATGCGATCCTGCAGCCGCCGCATCCTCCGCCGGGGAAACGGACCCGGTTGACATGGCTGGCTGATGCGAACTGCGTCACCGCGTGATCTGCGCCGCCGGACCGCGCCGCGTTTGCCGGGGCGGCGTTCTGCAGCCCGGCGACCGCGCCGGCTGCCATGACCGCTGAGGCTGTCAGGGTGATGATGAACTTCCGCATGGGACCTCCCCAAGTAGCGCGCCCGTCCCTGGGACTGGGCTATAGGACTAGATCACCATCCGCTGCGGCTGCGCACTATGGGGCAGCCACGAGTCTTGTCCTGAGGGCCGCGGTGAGGCCACCACCACCCGGGCGGCTGGCTCCGGGCCTGCCACCTGGGCACGCAGCGCTGCAGAGCGTCCCGCCAGACTTAGTGGTCGCGCCCGGAAGTCTTTCGGGGGTTGCCGTGAGCGTGCCGGGCGTGGTCGCGCTGGTTCAGATGTCGGGGTAGCTGAGGTAGAGGCCGGCGGCGCAGTCCAGGGCGTCTTCGGGCGTGCCGGCGAAGAAGCCGGTGGGCAGGATCTGGTCTTCGTAGCGGTCGCTGCTGGCGAGATAGAGGGCGAATCCCCAGGTCCGCGCGCTTCCGCCGTAGCGCAGCCGGCACAGCGGGATGACCTCGCCGCCGGGCAGGTGCCCGTCGATGTAGGCGAAGCCGGCCCGGTAGCGCACGGTCACGTCGTCCAGCCGGGGCCAGCGAGCCCGGGCGTGGGAACGCAGGCGCTGGGCCAGCGAGATCCGGGTGGATTCGGGGATGGCGGGCATGGGTTCATGGTGCCCGATCGGCCGTGGCGGCCGGATATGATCACCGCGTCTGCGGGGGAATTACACGAGGTAATTTTTCCCTGGAGGGCCTGATGCCCCGTGCCCGCGCGGTCCTGATCGAGCTGACCGCGGCCGAGCGCCGCATCCTCAAGCAGCGGGACCGCGGTGGCAAGACGCCGTGGCAGGTACGGGTGCGGGCACGGATCGTGCGGCGGGCCGCGCGCGGTCACCCGAATGAGCGGATCGCCCGGGATCTGGGCGTCACCACCGACACGGTCCGGTGCTGGCGGGGCCGGTTCGCGGCAGCCCGGCTGGACGGGCTGGCCGGCCTGCCGCGCAGCGGCCGGCCACCGCAGATCACGGCGGTGCAGATCGCCCAGGTCCGGGCGCTGGCCTGCCAGCTTCCCGCCGAGACCGGGGTGCCGCTGTCCCGCTGGTCCTGCCCGGAACTGGCCGCCGAGCTGATCCGACGCCAGATGCTCCCGGCGATCTCGGCGTCCACCGTGCGGCGGATCCTGGCCGGGGACCCGATCAAGCCCTGGCAGCACCAGTCGTGGATCTCGATCCGCGACCCCGGCTTCACCCCGAAGGCGACGCGGGTACTGGACCTCTACCAGCGCCGGTGGAACGGGACACCGCTGCGCGACGACGAGTACGTGATCTCCAGTGACGCCAAGCCCTCGATCCAGGCCCGCTGCCGCTGCCACCCGACCCTGCCACCGGGCGTGGCCCGCGCCATGCGGGTCGAACATGAATACGAGCGCAAAGGCGCGCTGGCCTACCTCGCCGCCCTCGACGTGCACCACGCGGAAGTGTTCGGGCACTGCGCCCCTGCCACCGGCATCGTCCCGTTCATGACCCTGGCAGCCAAGGTCATGGGCCAGGAACCCTACGCCTCAGCCAGCCGGGTGTTCTGGATCGCCGGCAACGGCTCCGACCACCGCAGCCAGGCCGCCGCGAAACGGCTCGCCAAGGCCCACCCGAACTGCATCATGGTCCACACGCCGGTCCATGCCTCATGGCTGAACCAGGTCGAATGCTTCTTCTCCATCGTGCAGCGCAAGGTCCTGACCCCCAGCGACTTCACCGGCCTCGCCCAGCTCAAGCAGCGGCTGCTGGCCTTCCAGGACCGCTACAACGCCACCGCGACCCCGTTCAAATGGAAGTTCACCGCCACCGACCTGGCCGAGGTGATCGCCTGGATCGACCGGCACGAACCCACGCCACCGCCCCCAACCCCGAAAAAGCACCCGCCGCCAGGAAGAAACCCGCTACCACCCCGCAGGCCGCCTGATCAACCCCCGAAAGACTTCCGGGCGATACCACTTAGCCAGCGGGGCGCTCTGGCCAGAGTGCAGGGCTCAGCCGAACGCTGGCAGTGCGTACTCGAACGCCGCCGATGCGGTGTTGCGGCCGTGCTCGCGGGCGATCACGGTGGCGAGTTCTCCCAGGCCTGGCAAAGGATCGGCTACGCGGGTGCGGCTGATCAGGACGAAGCTGCCTGCTGCCGTGATGTCTCCCGGGGGGCCGCTCGCGCGAGGGTTCATCACGTACGTGACCGCCAGGGCCATGGCGAGCACGTCGGCGCGCAGGCCATCGTCATTGAGTCCGGGGCTGAGGGCGATGCACACGCCGCAGGCGACGATCGCGGCGCTGTCGTCATCCAGCCAGGGGCCTTCGTCGTCGGCGGCATCGAGCACCACGATGCCAAGCCGGCTCGCCGTGCCATGCAGGCGGGCGAGCGGGGTCGCCGGCCCGGCCACGCCTGCCGTTGTGCCGGTCATGGAATCCTCTTCCATGGGATTCGACCAAGCCTCACTTCGCGGCCGAGCGCGGCCCCGCCCGGCCTGTAGCGTCAGCCCGCTGGCCCTGCCTCCCTGGATGACCCGCAGCTGCGGGCTGCGGGCGGCAGGACTGGTCAGGCCGGACGCAGCGCCGCATCTCGGTATGGTCCGCCAGGCGCGCGCCTGGCGGGTTCTTGTGTGACGCGGGACGGATAGTGCCGGGTTACCCGCAGGTGTCTGGCGGGGTTGTTGCGGCCTGTAGTTCCGTTACGTGCACGACGCGCGCCCAGCTCGCGGGCGGAAGTGAGCGTGCGGCGCTGGCCGGCATCGCCTGCGCGGCGCGGCTGAGATGACAGGGGAGTTCACCTTGCCTCGAACCCGGAAGGATGATCCCGATGGCAGCAGGCGACGCCACGATCACCATCGTCGGCAGCCTGGTCATCGCTGCAGCGTTGGGCCTGGTCAGGCGTGGCGGCGTTCGGGATCATTGGCAGCATGTCTCCCGAATCGTTCGTCTACGAGGCGCGCTATGGCTGGAGCGCCCGCACGGCGCGGATCGTCATCGTCGGGCTCGTGTTCGCGGTCGCGGGAATCGCGCTGCCGCTGGCCTGGCGGATCATCGACATCGTGTTCTTCGGCGGCGGAGCGCTATTCTTCCTGGGCGTGATCTGCACCCGCCGGGTCGCTTTCAGGGTGGACGCCAGCGGCGTCACCCTCGGCGGGACGCCCCCGCGCTACCGCTCCGGCACCCGCTTCGCCCCTGGGCCGACGTCAAGAAGGTCGTGCTGTGGCAGCAGCCGCAGCCGTATGGCAACTCCGTGCGCTGCATAGGCCTGGAGCGCCGCAGGGCCGCTCCGCCGCTGGCCGGCCGACGCGGCCGGCGATTTGGCCGGGCGACGGCGCGGGCACTGGTCCCTGACCATGTCTCCGGCGACACGCTCCTGGCCAGCCGGGCGATCAACAGCTGGCGCCTGGACACCGACCGCCTCACCGCCGCCGTCGAGCACTTCGCGCCGGACGTCAAGATCGTCACCTGAACATCCGGCAGCGCGGCGGGGAGCTAGCACCACCTGGGCGGCATACTGCCGGCACGCCCTCGCCGCCGCCGGCACCCTGCCGTCCGCGGCGCGCGCCGGCTCGTCACCGTCACCCTCGCCGGTCTGCGCCCGCCACGCTGACCCCGATGGGAGGAGGGCGCTGCCGCCATGCCGGATACGCCAAACACGCGGTGCTCATGCTGGCGGCCAGGTTGACCGTCCAGTTCGGCGACCCGCGCGGGCTCACCGCTCACGACTCCCGCGGTCTATGGCGCCCTGTCAGCTGCACAAGGATGATCATTCGCCGGCGGTCACGGCCTTCAACTCGGCTAGCGACTCTCGGACGAGCTGCCCGAAGTCTGGGTGATTGGTTTCGTCGATCCAGCGCTGGAACGTGATCTTGAAGACAGCGATTCCTGCCTCGGCAGCCAGGCTCGCGGCCGGGTCTGCGACACCGCGGCGCCGCAGCACGTCGGCGACCGCCGCGGACAACTTTGCGAGCTTGATCAGCTCGCGCTCCTGAAGCTCTGCGTTTGCGGCAATGACGCTCTGGCGCTGCCGGGAGAATTCGCGGCGCTGCTCGAACATGGCACCAAGGCCCTCGAGGGCCGCGGCGACCGCATCGATGGGAGCCAGGGAATCAGGCGCATTGGCGACCTTGTGCACGAGGAGCTCCTGCAGTTCGCCCGCGCCCCCGAACAGAACCTCGCGTTTGTCGGCGAAGTGCCGGAAGAACGTTCGCTCCGCAAGCCCCGCCCGCGCGGCGATCTCCGCCGCCGTTGCCTGTTCGAACCCGCGCTCGCTGTACAGCTCCAGGGCCGCCTTCTCGAGCCGCCCGCGTGCGTTCGGCTCCCATCGGCTCATGCCCCTATCCTATGTGATGGCAGTAGCTGCCATCACTCGCGAAGGTGACGTCAGCAAATGACATCGATCGGTCGCAGCGCATGCCTCGCGGCGCGGGACCATTTGGAGCCTGCCGTCGCTAATCCTCGCGGCCTCGGGTTCGGTAGCGACCTGGTGTACCCAGCTACCGCCCTTATCGAAGTAGATGAAGTCTTTGACCGTGCTGTACCTGTCCGCCGCGACTTCTGGATGCGACCGTCTCATCCTTCCGGCAGTGTGTAGATCCCCTTGCCCCGGATGGTCCGTACGATCCCCTCGTCCCGCAGCACGCGGACTGCCTTCTCAGCGGTGCCCTGAGCTATGCCGTAACGCTGCACCAGTGACTTGACGCTAGGCAGCGGACGGTCGGGCGGGATCTCGCCGGACTCGATCATGGCCCGCAAGATCGCTGCCAGCTGGGCATACACCGGCATACCGGAGTCATGATCAATAGTCACATGATCACGCTAAGCCACGTCCGGGCTAGCATCGTGACGCGGGGTAACATATACATTATATATACGTCCGTATGCGTTACCATGTGGAGCATTGCCGCACCGGGAGGTTAGGAATGCTTGACAGGGACATACAGGCAACGCTTAACGATCTCTGTTTTCATTGGGGTGAGGCTTACAAGATCACTTGCGAAGACGGGGCATGGCTGGCTGTGCCTCTGTCCGATCTGTCGGTGACGATCTCGCGTGACAGTTCAGGCAAGCTGCGCGAGGCGCTCCGGCTCGACTACGCCGAACGTGGCGGACGCCGACCGGCTGGCGGGTGCAGTCTCTAGCGCCGTCAGCCAGGGGTGCCAGGCAGCGGAGTGCCGCGGTTGCTCGCCAGGCCGTCAAGGAAGATCGCCTTCAGCCGCTGGGATGCCTGGTCCCAGTCCGGGTTGTTTGGCGGGTGCTGGATCAGCATCGCGCTCAGCACGATGATCTCCTGGGTAGTGGCGTCCGCGCGGATGCTGGCGTCACGGCAGCCGCGGTCGAGGAGGCGGAGCACCTGGGGGACTCCGGACCTGGCGGCGAGGGTGTCCGCTCCACCGGGACGGGACCGCCATGCAGGGAAAGGACGGGTTCGTCTCGGTGGCTGATGACGCAATCCAGGAACGAGCTCAGCGAGACATAGGATGAACTCGCCTGCGATGGCGTGCTGTCAGTCCCGTGCAGACTTGACGGGCAGGCGCTGCCCTGGACCCCGGGGCGCTTAGTACTCACGCGGACGCTTGCTTACCGCACGCCTCATGAAGGAGCAGCGTCATGAATGACAGCCCGGCTGCAGCACCGCAGCCGACCGCACAGCACGCGGCGATCCCGCCTGATGACCCGCGGCGGCGGCTGGCCGTCGCCCGGCCGGACGAGGACCTGGCGCTTCCGCACCTGGGGATCGTGGGAGACACCTACACGATCCTGTTGACCGGCGAGGACACCGCCGGCCGTTACACCCTCATCGATATGCACGTCCCCCCGGGCGGCGGTCCGCCTCCGCACCGGCACGACTTCGAGGAAATGTTCACCGTGCTCGACGGCGAAATCGAGCTCACCTTCCGCGGCGAGCACCTGGTCGCCCGGGCCGGCCAGACCGTCAACGTGCCGGCCAACGCCCCGCATGCCTTCACCAACGCGTCCGGCCGGCCGGCGCGGCTGCTGTGCCTCTGCTCGCCGGCCGGGCAGGAGGACTTCTTCCTCGCCATCGGCGCTCCCGTCACCACCCGGACGGAGCCGCCCCCCGACCTGGACGAGGCCGCCATGGCCGCGTTCATAGCGAAATCCGCGGCGCTTGCCCCGCAATACCGCACGCAGCTCCTGCGCCCCTGACTCGCGGGCCCCGGGTTCGATCCTCGCGCCCTCGGTCAACGCCTCTTGCGGAGGTCAACCGTCGCCAGATCCGATTCTCGCCTCGCCATGGGTCAGGTCGGCTCGGTCCGCCCCAACCCGTCCGCTGCGGGCTCCCGCACGGCCACCGCCTCGATCATCTGCGTGCCGTGCCGCATACGGAGCGAGACGAAGCCGACCGCGATGAGAAGCATGGCCACGAACAGCGCCCAGAACACCCAGACCGGCCATCGCTCGTAGGTTTCGACCAATTCCCCGGTTTCATTGACTGCGATGAGCAGCCCGCCAGCGCCGACCATCAGCCAGCCCGTTGCCTTGTTGAGGTAGGTGATCAGGCCCTCGAGTTCCCGCGGAGGAAGGGCTTGCATGACGTCGCGACGGAAGGCACGGTTCCGGCGGCGTTCGAATACGTACTTTACCGGCGGGACCAGCCACCACCAGGCCGAGACCGGCGGCGGCTGCGAAATGCCTTCCGTAGCCGCTTCGATGTCCTCGCGCTGCACCTCCAGCTCGCGCAGCTCCAGCGATGCCTGGTAGATCGGCCCGGCGAACAGCAGCCACGCGCCGAGGAAGCCACACCACGCGATCAGCTCGTGCATGCCCCCACCGTAGCGAGCAGGCAAATCTGTACCGATCCACGCGCTCGACCGCTCATCGCAGCCCGGCCGCAGCGAGCTCAGCGGACGTACGAACCTCGCTGCGGAACCGTCATGATCAGTCCTTCGTCTCGCAGCACCGCGATAGCCCTGCGGGCAGTGTTGCGTGACGATTACGCCAAGCGGGCAGGCCGACGCTCCGCAGGTGGATGCAGCAGCTAGCCAGCGTCGCAGTCAACTTCTTCCTCCTCAATGCCCCTGGATCCACTCCGCTGGCGGGCGGGGGGTCATTGCTGTTCCTCCTGCTGAGGGGCGAGCACGATGTCGAAAGTGACGGCGGCCCAGGGGCCATCGACGTGCCGGCCGTCCGGGCCCGGTCCCGGCGGCTGTTCGGTGAAGCCGACGATGAGGCTGTCCTTGACGCCGAACACGGCGTCACGATCCAGGTACGGGTCACCCGCGACGAAGATGTGGGTAATCAGCGTCCGGTAGCCAGGCGCGTCGACCTTGAAATGCAGGTGCGCCGGGCGCATCGCCCCCCGGCCGGCCGCGGCGATCAGGTCGCCGACCGGGCCGTCATCGGGGATCGGGTAAGGGGCCGGGTGCACCGCCCAGAACCGGTACTCGCCGTCCGCGCCGCTGCGCAGCCAGCCGCGGGCCGCCAGCTGGCTGCCTGAGTACTGCACGTCGTAGAAGCCGTCCTCATCGGCTTCCCACACCTCAATCCGCGCATTCGGGACTGGCGTCTCGTCGGTGCCGCGGACCGTGCCAGCGACATGGCAGGGCCTGCCCTTCGCGCCGCCGGTGATGTCACCGCCCAGCGGCACCTCCGGCGCGCCCGGCACGAAGAACGGCCCGAGTACGGTCGACTCGGTGGCATCCGCCGAGGCGGGAGCATTGATCCCGACCGTCAGCATCGACAGCCCGAGCACGTCCGAGAGCAGGATGAATTCCTGCCGCCTGCCGTCGGTAATATGCCCGGCCCTGGTCAGGAACTCGATGCCCTGCTGCCACTCGGCATCGGTCAGCCGGACCTCCCGGGCGAAGGCGTGCAGGTGCCGGACCAGGCTCTGCATGATCTCCCGGTAGCGCGGGGCGGCTGCGCCGGCGAAGCTCGCGATCACCTCATCGGTGACCGCCTGCTCCCGCGCGGCCTTCCCGGCCGGATCAGTGGCGCTGAACTCCTCGCTCACGACATCTCCTTCGCCGGGCCGGTCGCGGCAATGCTGTCACCTGCCCGCAGCGCCCGGCCGGATCACCTGAGCCCGGCGAACGGGCTCACGCAGGTCGCCACCGACTGACCCGCCGGCAGCAGACTGGTCACGAGGGTTGGGCCCCCCAAGGGTTTTCCGTCCCCCCAGGGGAATTCGTCCCTTTCCGGATTTTACTGAGTGGCCTAGTCTGCCGCCTGGTGCGGAGCTAACTTGATCCCTCCGGCGCCCGAGTCCGGCTCCGGCATGCCCGGGGATGCACGCACCGTTCTCAAGCGCCGGCACGAGACGACGGAGACGATGACGCCCCTCAGAGGTTTCCGCAGTGATGCAGGAAGCTTGCGGCGGACGGCCGCGCACGTGGTCGCTGCTGTCCTTGTCGGCAGCGCGATGTTCGCCACCCTCCGGGCAGGCCCGGCTGCGGCCTCGAGCGGCTCCCGCGCCCAGCTACACGCCGCTGAGTCCCCGGCATCCGCACGCGTCAAGTTCTACATCGTTCCGCCGGCCAGGAAGGGAGCCGCGGAATCCCTCTACGCGATCGCGGCCAGGACTCTCGGCGACGGCAACCGGTTCATGGAGATCTTTAACCTGAACAAGGGCCGGCTTCAGCCGCGCGGCGGACGGCTTGAGAATCCCCACCAGATTTTCGCGGGCTGGATCCTCCGGCTACCGGCGGACGCATCGGGCCCCGGGGTTCACTTCGGCCGACTACCCATGGTGCCTGCGGCGCCCACATCGCCGGTATCGCGCCGGCCGTCCCAGCCGGCCGCGGGCGGGGCAGCGGCACCTCCCGCTCCGATCGGATGGGCGGGCGCCGGCGTCGTGTTAGTGATCGTTGCCGCAATTGCCGGGCTGGCGGCCGGACTCCGCCGACGCCGACGCCGGGCGGCTGGCACTGTCCGGCGGAGGCCCACGCACGCCAGGGCGCCCGGACCTCGGCCCAGCGGCAGAACTGGCGCCGCAGCGACAACGGCACCCGGCATTCGGACTGCTGATCTCGGCTGGCCCGGTGCCGGCCATCCAAGCTNNCCGGCCACCCGAGCTTCCCCGGTGCCCTCAGCAGGCCAGCCGGGGCTGGCCGCGAATCACCGCCTGAACTCCATCACGACCATCGCTCGCAGGCAGCATCGCTGTCCGCTGTGCCGGGGGTGCTGAATCCGGCCGGCAACTGGGGACCGCCGGACGCGCCGTATGCCGACGCACCTGACAGAACGCAACACGCCGACGTACCTGACAGAACGCAACTGTGGTCAGCCCAGGTGGCCACGGCAGCGGGCCTGGCGACCCAGACACATGATGAGGCCGCCTTCGATAATGACCGGCTGCAGGCCGGGGATTTCCGGAATGCGGACGCCGTCTGGCTGGCGGGGCGGATTCTCTCGGATGCTGATGATCAGGCTGCCGAGATAACGCAGCAGGCATCCGGCGAGGCCGTGACGATACGCGCGGAAGCTGAACGGGAGGCCGCCGAGATAAGGCAGCAGGCTGCCACGATACGCAAGGCTGCTGAACGGGAGGCCGCTGAACTGCGGGCTGCCGCTATGACGATGTCGGCTGACCTTGGCCGGGTGGCTGCATACATCACGGAAAACCTCACTATCCCCGCGATGCCGGCCACGAAGCCAGCGGCCGAGCCAGCTACCAAGCCATCAGCCCGGCCAGCTACCAAGCTAACGGGCCGCCCTGCTGCCAAGCCAGCAGCCCTGCTGGCCGGCCGGCCAGCAGGCGGCCCGCCCCGGCAGTACGCAGCCATGCGGCTGACAAGGGCCGTCGTTGCGGCCTTGCTCCTCTTTGCCGTGACAGCCGGAACTACGGAGATAGCGCTGCACGGATACAGCTTCTTCGTCTTCCGGGCTGCGGGGACAGGCTCGACGCCTAACAGCGGCCTTAAGGAAGATCAGGGTCCGGGCCAGCCTGACGCGCCGGGGGCACATCCGCCGCAGGCAGTGCATAAGCGGTAACCCGGCCTGCTGGGCAGCCCCAGACCAGGACCGTTGTCCCGCGCGCTACGGAAGGAGGAGCCTGCAGATGCCTAGAACTGCCACAGACAGGTGGATGGCGCAGGATTTTACATTCTCGGCCGGGACTATCAGGAAGCAGGCACTCGCGCTCTTCCTCTTGCGCCTTCCGGCGCTGGTCCCGTTGTTCTTCATATCGCGCGCTGTCATAACGCTAAACAATAACACCATGAACGGCGCGGTAGCCGACGTGCTGGGGGACGGAGGCGAGGCACTCTTGTTCCTGACGCTGCTCGTTACCCCGATGATTACCGTAACCAGGCAGCGATGGTTCACCCCGCTCCGGCGATGGTACGGCATAATGTTTGCGATTACGGCCATCTCTGATGCAACCATCGCATCTATTACAACGGGGTTTGCCGGAGGTGTGTTCGGCCGGGTCGCCGGGCATAGCTTTCTGCTGGCCGGACTTACGATGGTGGTCCTGGTAATCCCGCTGCTGGCCACAGCCAATAATCCGGCGCAGCGATGGCTCGGAAGGTACTGGAAGCCGCTGCAGAAGATGACCTACGTAATCTGGGGGCTGCTATTTGTGCACCTGTCGCTGCTGGAGGGATTTGGGTTCCAGCATGGCGCAAATGGCTCAGGGCATCCAACTGACGGTGACCCTATCTTTCATCAGCGCCTATACCAGTATGCCGCATGCAGCATCCCGCTCCTCGTTCTCAGGCTGCCACCGGTAAAACGCTGGATCGCCGGGCAGCAAAAGGCCGACCGGCAGTGGGCGGTATACCTTACCGTCCTGCCGCTTGCCGTGCTATTTGTAGTCGGGTTCTCCTTCATCGTAAATGAGGAGATCTTTAAGGGAGTTGACGCCTTTACGCTGCATCCTAGCGATGAATGACGGGACAACAGGGGGTGGATGGGCACGGCACCGGAACTCCTGGCCCAGGAAGCAGGCCAGGAGTCCTCGTGCCGGGAATGCGGATGCGCTCAGCCCTTCTGCACCGCCTCGGTATACAGGTAAACCGGCCCAGTGCGCGAGCACGCGGCAAACGGGAACGGGATGACCTTGGATGTGAACTGGTTCGGCGGGTAGATGCGCAGGCCAGCTGCCGTGACCGGGTCGCAGGGCTGCTGCGGGTTCCCGAAGTTCTCAGCATCCGCGATTTGCAGCAACACGGTTGCGGTGGCGCCGCGGCCGAGCCTGACCAGCGGCCCGGGCGAACCGTTGCGGGAAGCCGCGCTGCCGAGCTGATGGCGGCTGAGATTGACCGCGGAGACCCCTGGATAGCCGTAAAGGGTGCACGCCCGCCCGGACAGGTTGGTGAAGTTCAGGGTGTAGTCGGCGCCCCCGGCGTAGCCGTCTCCGTTGGTGTTCAGCCAGACGACGAGCCCGGATGTTGCGCAGCCCGGCGTGCTGGCCGCGACGGCAGGTGCCGCCGGGGATGCTGCGGCAGCCAGCGCGGCCACCGGCACCAGCGCTGCGGCGCAGGCTATGGCGGCAGCGCCGATCAGTCGCCTTCGGGAGTAAGAGAGCAGGTGCATGGCGTCCCCCTTTGCTAGACGGCAAGGACCTATGCACCCGTTATGACTATGCGGCAGGTTCACTGGTTGCGGTCCCCCCGCGCGGATCTCCCTGGCCTGCGGTCTGCGGCGGGGTGAATCCCGCTAGCGACCACCTCGGGACGTGACCGATCCCTGGATTCACCCCCTGGCAACTGGGAGCGGGAGGGCAGCCGGGCTCAGGTGAACCAAACACGGTGACCGGCCGTTACCTTCCGTATCTGCTCAACTACAAAACGTTGATTCCGACTACGGGGAGGTCACCGTGCTGCTGGGTACCGGACGGCATTGGCGGATTCTGCTGGCAGTAACGGCAGCCCTGCTCGGCGGGGCTGCGTGCTCGTCAGCCGTGCATCCCGCTGGCACGAGATCAGCAGCGGTCGTACGGGCCGCGCAGCGTCCCTACCTGCAGCGGTTCCATACCGTTAGCCAGATCGCCAGCACCGTGCCGGCGAACGGCGACGTCAACCCTTACGGGGTCACGCTGGTTCCGCAGACGGCAGGCAAGCTGGTCCGGGGCGACATCCTGGTGAGCAATTTCAACAGCAAGGCCAACGTGCAGGGAACGGGCAACACGATCGTCGAGATCTCCCCGGGCGGCTCCATGCGGCCCTTCGCGCGGCTGAACGCGCTGCCGTCGTCCGACCGGTGCCCTGGCGGGATCGGCCTGACCACGGGGCTGGAAGTGCTGCCAGGCGGCTGGGTGGCCGTAGGCAGCCTGCCCACCGTCAAAGGCGGCGTGCTACCTGCCCTGAACCCCACCGGCTGCATCATCGTGCTCGACAGCCACGGGAAGCCCGCAGAGACCTGGGTGAGCAAGGACATCAACGGGCCATGGGACATGACCATGCGGGCCGGGCACGGCCATGCGGCGCTGTTCGTATCGAACGTGCTCAGCCGGGCCGGTGGTCCCCATTCGGTGCCGCCTGCCTCCGGGATATGCACGGTGGTGCGCGTCAACGTCTCGCTGTCTCCCGGCGCCCGCCCCCGGATGACGAGCGTGACGGCGGTCGGCGGCGGATTCCCCTGGCGGAAGAACAAGGCCGCCCTCATCCAGGGTCCGACCGGGCTCGCCCTGGGGCACGGCGGGACCCTCTATGTTGCCTCGACGCTCGGCGACAGCATCACGGCCATCCCGGCCGCGATGACCAGGACAACGCCGACCATGCCGGGGGCGGGAGTCCTGACCAGCGGCGGCTCGCTCAGCGGCCCGCTTGGCCTCACCGCCGCCCCGAACGGTGACCTGATCGCCGTCAACGGCAACAACGGCAGGGCCGTTGAGGTCTCCCCGGCGGGCCGCCAGGTGGCGACCGTGACTCTCGTCCCGCACGGCGCCGGTGATCTCTTCGGCGTGATCACCTCGGCGGACGGCCAGGGGCTGCTCTTCGTCAACGACGGCACCAACGCGCTCGACCTGTTCAGCGCCTGACCGGGGGGCGCGGAGACCAGCGTGCCGGGGAACGCCACGGGATAGGGCAGGCCAGGGGCACGGGATAGGGCAGGCCAGGAAAACGGTCACCAGAGCCGGTGACGCCTACGTCGCCGGCCCGGCCCGCGCGGCCTGGGCCCCCGCCGCGCGGGCGCGCCCGGCGGACAGCTCGCGTTCGGCGGCGTTGCGGGTCAGCGCGGCCGCGCGCTCGAACTCCAGCCGGGCCTCGTCCGGGCGCCCTAGCTTCATCAGCAGATCCCCGCGCACGCTCGGCAGCAGGTGGTAGCCCCGCAGCGAGGGCTCGGCGGCGAGCACGTCGACCAGGTCGAGTCCGGCCTGCGGGCCGAAGGCCATCGACACGGCGACCGCCCGGTTCAGCTCGATCACCGGGGAGGGCGTCACCTCGGCGAGGATCGCGTACAGGCCGGTGATACGCGCCCAGTCGGTGTCCCCGGACCGGAACGCGCGAGCGTGGCAGGCGGCGATGGCGGCCTGCAGCGCATAGGGCCCGCGTGCCCCGCCGAGCTGCTCCGCCTGGGCCAGGGCCGCCAGCCCGCGATTGATCAGCAGGCGATCCCAGCGCGACCGGTCCTGGTCCAGCAGCAGGACCGGCTCCCCGGACGGCCTGGTCCGGGCGCGGACCCTGGATGCCTGGATCTCCATCAGCGCCGCCAGGCCATGGACCTCCGGCTCCCCGGGCGTGAGCTGAGCAAGGACGCGGCCAAGGCGAAGTGCGTCCTCGCAGAGCGCCGGGCGCATCCAGTCATCGCCGGCAGTGGCCGAGTAGCCCTCGTTAAAAATCAGGTAGATGACCTCAAGGACAGCGGAGAGGCGGCCGGGCCGCTCAGCGCTGCCCGGCACCTCGAAGGGCACCTGCGCCCCGGCGAGGGCCTTCTTGGCCCGGACGATGCGCTGCGCGATCGTCGGTTCCGGCACCAGGTAGGCGCGCGCTATCTCGGCGGTGGTCAGGCCGCCGAGCAGCCGCAGGGTCAGCGCAACCCGCGCTGGCACGGCGAGCACCGGATGACAGGCGGTGAACACCAGCCGCAGCAGGTCATCGTCGATGTCATCGGAGAAGGCGTGATCGAAGTCGGGCGTGACGCCGTCCCCCTCCGCCTCCAGCGCGCGGCCGATCTGGGCGTACTTCAGTTGCAGCTCCCGGTTCCGGCGGAACAAGTCGACTGCGCGGCGCTTGGCGACGGTCATCAGCCAGGCACCGGAATTGCGGGGAACCCCGGATTCGGGCCATTGCTCCAGCGCGGCGACCACGGCATCCTGGGCGAGTTCCTCGGCCAGGCCGATGTCATTGGTGTACCGGGCGAGTCCGGCGATGAGCCGCGCTGATTCCATCCGGACGACGGCCTCGATCGCAGCATGAGTCTCCGAGGCCGTCACGACTACCGATCAGATCATCCGCCGGCCGGCCAGGGCAAGGCAGATCCGGCGGAGTTCCGGCTCCGGCGGAGCCCGGGCCGGACTCCGCCGGCCGGTGACGCCGGGCCGGACTCCGCCGGGCCGGTGACGGTCAGTAGACCTGCCGGATCGTGCTCTCGCCCGCACCGGCGATGGCCAGGAATCGCTTCGTCCACTCGATTGCCTCGTCCTTGTCGCGGACCTCCATCAGCGCCCAGCCGCCGACCAGCTCCTTTGCCTCGGTAAAAGGCCCGTCGAGCACGGTGAAGTTCCCGTCGGCGTACTTCACCCTGGTGGCCTCCCCGGCGGGCGCGAGCCCGCCGGTGGCGAGCAGGACGCCGGCCTTGGTGGCCTCCTCGATGAACTTGCCCATCTCGCTCATGAGCTCCGGGCTCGGCGGCGGCATCGGCGTCGACGGATCGGCCAGCGTGTATCCCAGGTATCGCATCGTCCTCGTCCCCTCTGTCGGTGACCGGCCCGCTGGTGGCGGCGCGGCCGGTGGCCGGGCTGGCGATGTTCACCACGGCCCGCCCGTTCTTGCCCATGCGTCGAACGCCGCGGCGCCGGATCGACACCAGGCCGGAAGATACTGCGGAATTCTCCGGCCGCCCGGTCAGGCCCGGTCGTAGGCCCAGATCGTGGTCTTGGTTCCGAGCAGCCGGATCTGATGCCTTTCCCGCATCCTCAGCTGAGCGGGAACCACGCTACGGGGGAGCTGCGGGGCAAGCAGGATGACCCGCCCGCCTGGCCGGGTCACGCGGGCCGTCTCGGCAAGGACGGCGGCCAGCCATTGCCCCATCTCGCCCTGAACGTCGTACTGCTGGCCGAACGGAAGGTTGGACACGCACGCGCCGACGGAGGCGCCTGCCAGATCCAGCCGGCGGGCATCGCCGACCTTGACGGCGGCAGCAGGGACGTTGCGGCGGCTGACGTCCATGGCTGCCGGGTCGGCGTCACGACCCTCGGCCTCCCAGCCGGCGGCGAGCGCCTCGGCGAGGATCGTGCCCGATCCGCAGCACGGGTCGAGCAGGAGCCCGCCGGCGGGCCCGGCCAGGCCGACCATGGCGGCGGCCACGGTGGGACGGAGCGCTCCGGAGCGCTCCGTCACGCGCCCGCGGTGCTGGCGCATGCTGGCATCGGACAGCCGGATCCCGGCAACGAGGCGGCCGGGGGCATACTCGCTGATCCACACCTCGAGCCGGGCCGGATCGGCGATGCTCCACTTCCGCTTGTCCCTGCTGACCGCCGCGGCGAGCTCGCGCCGCAGGTCGGTGCGGAGAAACGACGTCTCCTGGAGCACCCGCGCGATGACCCGGAAGGTGATCGCGGGCGTCAGCGGCCCGGCCTCCTCCGCCCAGATCGAGAGCGCACGCTGCACGCGCTCGGGCTGCCAGGTCCGGCTGGCGATCCAGTGCGGCCTGTCGCCGTCGGTCCGCAGCGTCCGCCCGACCTCGGCGAAAAGATCCTCGATAGTGCGCACCGACCGAAGCTGGCGGCGGCGGCCGCGGTCAACGTCGAGCAAGACGACGTCGGACCGGCCGTCGAATCCGTAACCGGTGACCCGCACCCCGTCGAGTGTCTCCAGTTCGCGGCCGGCCAGCCGGGCCAGCCCGGGCACCGCGGTGGCGAACATCGGAGATGACACGCACCAAGGTTAGGCGTGGCCGCCCGGCGGCGTTCCCGCGATGGCCAGCGGTCACCGCGCGGCAGCGGTCACCGCGCGCCGGCCAGCGCGGCGTCGCTAGGCTGGCGCGATGAGCAGGGACACCGATCGTGAGCATGTGCCGGCGCCGATGCGCCGCGATGTCCGGCTGCTCGGCGGCGTGCTCGGCGATGTGCTCCGCCAGGCCGGCGGCCAGGACCTGCTCGATGACGTGGAGCATCTCAGGCACCTGGTCATCGCGGCGCGGCGTCCCGATCCGGGGGATGATGCCGCTGGCGAGATCGCGGCCCTGGTCGCCTCCTGGCCGCTGGAGCGCGCGGAGGCCGTCGCGCATGCGTTCACCGTCTACTTCCACCTCGCCAACCTGGCCGAGGAGCATCAGCGGATCCGGACCCTGCGCAAGCGGGACACCGCGGCGCAGTCGCCGCGCGAATCGCTTGCCGTGGCGGTCGCGAGCATCCGCGAGCTTGGCCCCGAGCGCGCCGGCGGCCTGCTGGCGGGCCTGCGCGTGCACCCGGTCCTCACCGCCCATCCCACCGAGACCCGCCGTCGCGCGGTGACCGAGGCGCTACGGCGGATCGGGGTGCTGCTGGCCAGCCTGGACGACAGCCGGCTGGGCGCGAGCGACCATGCGGAGGCACTGCGCAGGCTCCGGGAGGAGATCGACCTGCTCTGGCGGACCGCTGCGCTGCGGGTGCAGGCGATGCAGCCGCTTGACGAGGTCCGCACGATCATGGCCGCGTTCGACGAGACGCTGTTCCAGGTGGTGCCTGCCCTGTACCGGTCGCTCGACCGGGCGCTGCAAGGCCAGCGGTCCGGGGACGCTGCTGCCGTCGCGCCCGCGTTCCTGCGGTTCGGCAGCTGGGTCGGCGCGGACCGGGACGGCAATCCGTTCGTGACGGCACAGGTGACCAGGGAAACGGCGGAAATCCAGGCCGACCACGTGCTGCGCGCCCTGGAGAACGTGACTGCCAGGGTCGGGCGCGCGCTGACGGTGCATGCCGAGCCGACCCTGGCCGGGCCGGACATCACCCGCGCGCTCGGGGCCGCAGGCGAGGCACATCCGGACCTGCTGGCCGAGCTGGCCGAGCGCTCTCCGGGGGAGCCGTATCGCACCTATCTGCTGTATGCAGCACGGCGGCTGCGCGCGACCCGGCTGGGCGAGACCGGCCTGGCCTACGGCGGCCCGGCGGAATTCATCGCGGACCTCTGCCTCGTGCAGCGCGCGCTGGCCGGCACGGGCGCCACCCGCCAGGCGTTCGGCGAACTCCAGCACCTGCGCTGGCAGGCAGAGACGTTCGGCTTTCACCTGGCCGGGCTCGAGATCCGCCAGCACAGCGCGGTGCATGCCCGGGCACTGGAGGAGATCCGCGGCGGCGGTCCGCACTCGGCGCAGACCAGCGAGGTGCTCGCGACCTTCCGGGCGGCAGCATGGATCCAGGACCGGTTCGGCCCGGCGGCCTGCCACCGTTACGTAGTCAGCTTCACCAGGTCGGCCGCGGACATCGCGGCCGTCTACGAGCTAGCCAGCCTCCCGATTTATAACGAGCCAATCCCCGTACTCGACGTGGTCCCGCTGTTCGAGAGCGGGGCTGACCTCGCGAACGCCACCCAGGTGCTGGACGACATGCTGAAGCTCGAGCCAGTGGCGGCGCGGCTGGCCGCCACCGGCCGGCACCTGGAGGTCATGCTCGGCTATTCCGACTCGGCCAAGGAACTCGGCCCGGTCAGCGCCACGCTGCGCTTGTTCGACGCACAGCAGCGGCTGGCGCGGTGGGCAGCGGAGCGCGACATCAGGCTGACCCTGTTCCACGGCCGCGGCGGGGCGCTCGGGCGCGGCGGCGGGCCGGCCGGCCGCGCGGTGCTCGCGCAGGCACCCGGCTCGGTGGCCGGCCGGTTCAAGGTCACCGAGCAAGGCGAGGTGATCTTCGCAAGATACGGCCACCCGGTGATCGCGCAGCGCCATCTGGAGCAGGTGGCCTCGGCGGTACTGCTGGCCTCCGCCATTCCCGTTCTCGTGCCCAATGCGCCACCCGCGGCGGATCCCGGTGCAGCGGATCCCGCGGCCGGCGGCCAGTTCAGGCCCATCGCGGACCGGATCGAGGCCGAGGCGCTGCGCGCGTACCGGTCGCTAGTCGAGGCCGATGGATTCGCCCGCTGGTTCGCCCGGATCAGCCCGCTGGAGGAAATCAGCGGGATGCGGATCGGATCCCGGCCGAGTCGCCGCGGCGTCGCCGGTGCCTCCGGCCCCTCCGGACTCGACGACCTGCGGGCCATCCCGTGGGTGTTCGCATGGGCCCAGACGCGAGTGAACCTGCCCGGCTGGTTCGGGCTCGGCAGCGGGCTAGCCGCCGCGGTGGCCGGCCGGACGGGGCTACCGGAGGTGCGCGACGCCTACCTGGCCTGGCCGCTGCTCGCCGTGCTGCTGGACAACGCCGAGATGAGCCTGGCCAAGACGGACCGCAGCATCGCCGCGCGATACCTCGCGCTGGGCGGCAGGCCGGACCTGACTGCGGTGGTCCTCGACGAGTATGACCTGACCCGGCGCCTGGTGCTGGCCGTAACCGGGCACGACAGGCTGCTGGCAGACCGGCCGGTGCTGTCCAGGGCGGTCGCGCTGCGCGATCCGTACGTGGACGCGCTCTCGCACCTGCAGCTGCGAGCCCTCGCCGGACTGCGCCACGGTGATGCCGATCGCGATCGGCTGGAACGGCTCCTGCTGCTCACGGTCAACGGCGTTGCCGCTGGCCTGCAGAACACCGGCTGACTCCGGCGGCTGACTTCGCCGGCCGGCCAGCCGGCGGCGGCGGCCAGCACCAGACCCCCGTGCCAGCCGCTGCCACGGCACCGCAGAGGCTGCCCAGGCGATCATGCGAGGTCGGCTGCGGCCCGGTAGGCTGACCAGCCACAGCCCGTTTGGGGGAATCGCTCCCGGCTCCTACCAGTGGGGGTTTCACCGATGCGACGGATACTGCCCGTGCTGGCTGCCGTGGCGACCACAGCCTTGCTCGCGGCCTGCGGCAGCAGCGCAGCGAGCGGCGGGAGCAGCACGGGGAGCGCATCGCCCGCCGCGAGCGCTTCCGTCGCCAGCTGCTCCAATGCCGCGATCCAGAAGAACCTCTACCAGCGCGGCGCCCTGACCGTCGCGACGGACAAGCCGGCGTACCCGCCGTGGTTCGAGGGCAACGATCCCTCGAACGGGAAAGGCTACGAGAGCGCGGTCGCCTATGCGATCGCCAGGCAACTCGGATTCACCAACTCGCAAGTGCACTGGGCCTACGAGCCGTTCAATGCCTCCTACTCCCCTGGGCCGAAGAAGTTCGACTTCGACATCAACGAGATCTCCTACACGCCCCAGCGAGCGACAGCGGTGACGTTCTCGGATAGTTACTACGACGTGCAGCAGGCGCTCGTGGCACTGAAGAACACCCCGATCGCGACCAGCCACACGCCAGCCGACCTGAAGAGCGACATCTTCGGTGACCAGGTTGGGACGACCAGCCTCGCCTACATCAATAGCGAGATCCAGCCGACCACCAGGCCGAAGGTCTTCCAGACCCTGAACGACGTGAAGGAGGCGCTGCAAACCCATCAGATCGCCGCCCTGGTCACCGACACGCCGACCGCTCAGTACATCTCATCGTCCGAGATCAAGGGCTCGGTCATGGTCGGCCAGTTCCCGAGCACGGGCGAGCACTACGGCCTGCTCTTCAGCCTGGGCAACCCGCTGGTCACCTGCGTCAACAAGGCGATCACGACGCTGAAGAGCAATGGCACGCTGGCGGCGCTGCAGAAGAAGTACCTGAAGATCTACCTCAGCGTCCCGGTGATCAAACCCTGACACGGCTCATCAGCTAGCCCGCGACGGCACGCATGGACGGCAGCCAGCCAGACCCGCCAGTGGATCCTTTCGCGGGCTTTCCCGCCGCCTCGCCCGCAGCCATCGGCGGCGCCTGGCAGACGCCTGGTTCCTTCGGCGCGGCCGGCCGCGGGCCACGGCTGCTGTCCGGCGGCGGACGCCGGGCGACTGTCATCTCGACGACCAGCACGCTGGTCGTACTCGGGGCGCTCGTCGCGGTCTTCCTGCTGGCGCCAGGCAGCAGCCAGGTGCGGCACACGTTCTTCAACCCGACCGACATGTGGCAGTCGTTCGTCGGCGACCCGAAGAAGGGCTACTACTCCGTCGGCGAGGCCATCTGGCTGAATATCAGGATGTTCCTGGCCGCCGAGGTCCTCATCCTCGCGCTTGCGCTGCTCATCGCCCTGATCCGGCAGTCGCGGAGCCCGGTGCTCTTCCCGTTCCGGGTACTGAGCCTGATCTATGTCGACTTCTTCCGCGGCGTTCCGCTGCTGCTCGTGCTCCTTGCCATCGGCTTCGGCGTCCCGGCGCTCCGGCTGCCGTTCGTGTCGACGCAGTCGGCTGCCATCTACGGCGTCGCGACGCTGGTCCTGTCGTACTCGGCCTACGTCTCCGAGGTCTACCGGGCCGGCCTGAACTCCGTGCACCAGAGCCAGGTGGCCGCGGCGCGATCGCTGGGGCTATCGCAGGCGACGGCACTGCGGCACGTGATCCTGCCGCAGGCAGTGCGTAATATCATCCCCCCGCTGCTCAACGACTTCATCAGCCTGCAGAAGGACACCGCGCTGGTCAGCGTCCTCGGTGCCATCGAGGCCAATGAGGCTGCGCAGATCTATAGCAGCACCGTCTTCAACTACTCCAGCTACGCCGTGGCGGCCATCCTTTTCCTGATCCTGACCATTCCGCTTGCCCGGTTCACCGACCGGCTGATCGACCGGGACCGCAGGCGGCGGCTAGCCGGAGCGGCAACATGACCGGGGCGGGCGGGATGCCGGACCCGGGCGTGCCGGACCCAGGGAAGCCGGACCCAGGGATGCCGGGCACGGGAATACCGGGCACGGGAATACCGGGCCCGGGGATGCCGGAAGCTGCGGCGATGTCCGGGACGGCCATCAGGATTGAGGGACTGCGCAAGGCATTCGGTGCCAACCAGGTCCTGAAGGGGATCGATCTCACCGTCAGCACGCACGAGGTGATCTGCCTCATCGGGGCGTCCGGATCAGGCAAGTCGACGCTGCTGCGCTGCCTGAACCTGCTGGAGCCGATCAGCGCGGGCCGGATCAGCCTCTGGGGCCAGGAGATCACCGCGGCCGGCATTGACCAGAACCTGGTCCGCAGGTCCATCGGCATCGTGTTCCAGTCCTACAACCTGTTCCCGCACATGAACGTGCTGCGGAACGTCACGCTCGCGCCGCGGAAAGCGCTGGGCACGCCCAGGCTGCAGGCCGAGGAAGAGGCCAGG
Source organism: Actinomycetota bacterium (assembly GCA_003168215.1). Taxonomy (GTDB): domain Bacteria; phylum Actinomycetota; class Actinomycetes; order Streptosporangiales; family Streptosporangiaceae; genus Palsa-506. The sequence goes on along the minus strand of PMSW01000140.1, from coordinate 3,125 downwards.
GCACTGCTGAGCCGTTTCGGCCTGCTCGACAAGGAGGCCGAGTTCCCGGACAGGCTCTCCGGCGGCCAGCAGCAGCGGGTGGCCATCGTACGAGCGCTCGCGATGCGGCCGCAGATCATGCTGCTCGATGAGGTGACCAGCGCGCTGGATCCCGAGCTCGTCGCCGAGGTGCTCGATGTCATCCGCGAGCTCGCCGCCGCGGGCATGACGATGCTGATCGCCACGCACGAGATGGGATTCGCCCGCGACATCGCCCGCCGGGTCTGCTTCCTCGAAGAGGGGCGCATCATCGAGGACGCCCCGCCGGCTGAGCTATTCACCGCGCCGAAGGACGAGCGGACGCAGCGCTTCCTGCGGCGGATCATCGCCGCCGGGCGCCTGTGACGACGGGCCGCTGGCCCGATGGCAGCACTCCCCTTCTCCCCGCCGCCCCGGCCGACGGCTTGCCGGCCGGGGCGGACCCGCCGAGCAGGTAGCCCGATCACGGTCGGCCCGGCATGGCGGCCCCCGGCCGGCCAGGGCTAGCCAGCGACGGCCCGCCGCAGGCCCGCCAGCGACTCGCGGAGCAGCCGCGCCCGGCCATCCGAGAAGGCGTACTCGGCGAGTGACGCGCAGACGGACACCGCCAGCACCCGCGCCCGCAGCTCGCGTTCAGCGTCGACCGGGCCGTAAGCCGCCAGCAGTGCCGCCCGGGCCGGTCCGGCGAACCCGCTATAGGCCAGCGACAGGTCTACTGCCGGGTCGGCCAGGCATATGTCACCCCAGTCGATGACGCCGGATGCGTCTCCGCTCTCGCCGACGAGCAGGTGGCGTAGATGGAGGTCACCGTGGGCAAGGACAGGCCGGCCGGCCGGCGGCCCCAGGCCGCCGGCTTCGCCGAACAGTCGCTCGATGGCCGGGTCGGGGATCCAGGCAGCCAATCGTGCCAGCCGTTCCAGCGGCTCTCTGGCGCGGGCTGCCCGGATCCGGGGATCAGCCCGCTGCATGGGATCTTCGGGAAGGCCTGGCTCGCCCGGCCCGGCGACCTCAGCGAGGTGCGGATGATGGAGCGCACGAAGGAACCTGCCTGCGCTGGCCCCGGCCTGCGCTCGCGCGCTATCCGGCAGTTCCGCCTCCGCCAGCTCAGTTCCCGCTATCAGCCTGGCGCCCCAGAACGGCCAGGGATAGGCGCCGGACGGCGTGCCGATCAGTTCCGGCACCGGGACGGGCAGCGGGAGGTGCGGGGCCAGCCGGGGCAGGATGGCAATCTCGCGCTGTATCCCGGGTAGCGCGACCTCCCTGCGCGGGAAGCGGAAGACCCACTGGCCGCCTGCCAAATAGACCGTGTTGTCCCAGCCAGTAGCCAGCAACTCGACCTGCGCGCCGCTCAGCCGCGGGAATTGCAGGCCTATCAGCTCGGCGGCGAGCGAGGCCGACACAAGCTGCTCAGCTTCCCACTGCAGCCTGGGTGCGCGGTCAGGCTGGCCGTCCACGATGGGCGATTTTAGCACCGGAAGCTCCGGGGCGAAGTCAGCCGCCCGCTGCCTTAGGACCTAGCTTTATCTCAACGATGGGCGGGTTCGTCGGCTTGGATGTCCCTCCGGTTGGCTCGACGGTCACGCCCGCCGTGTCCCCGGACGCGAGGCCGGACGCGAGCAGCGGAGCCGTCCGCCCGCCGGTCGGGGCAGGCAGCAGGCCAGCCGGGCGGGCGCTGCCGGGCGCCAGCAGCCAGAGTTCGTAGACCTTGCTGGCAGGCAGCGGCGGCAGTCCTGCCGTCGTGAAGATCATCTTGTGCCGGACCTGGGAGAACACCGCTGTGGCCGTGCCACCGCCGGACGTCCGGTGGACGACGATTCTGGCATCGGGGGCGTTCAGCACTGTCTCGATGGCCTGCTCCTGAGCCTGCACGCGATCGAGGCGGCCCTGGGTGGCGGCCTGCCTGAAGCCCAGCACGACGACGGCGGCGAGCACGGCCACCGCGGCCAGGCCGACCAGGCGCGGAGCCCACGCATGGCGGCGAGCCCGTGCATGCCGCGCCGGGGCCGCCGGATGCTGGTCGATGACCGGGGGATTCTGACTCGTCCTCGCCGCTGCATCCAGGACCCGCTCCCTGAGTTGCAGCGGAGGAACCTGAGCGACTGCGAGCGCCAGCCGGGTCGCGGTCTCGTGCAGGTCGCGTACATCGCGCATGCACCGCTCGCAGCGCTGCAAGTGGCGCTCGAAGCGCTCTCGCTCGGCGTTATCAAGAGCGTCAAGCGCGTAGGCGCCGCCAAGAGTATGCGGGTCTTGCCGCAAGAGCTTCACGCGCCCACCCCCAGGCAGTCGCGCATCCGGATCAAGCCGTCGCGGATCCTGGTCTTGATCGTCCCGAGTGCAACGTTGAGCAACCCGGCGACCTGGCGGTAGGTGTAGCCGCCGTAGTAGGCGAGAGTGATCGATTCACGTTGCAGGTCCGTCAGCGAATTCAGGCAACGGCGGACCCGTTCCCTGTCAAGGTTGGCCTCGACGGCCTCGGCTACCTCGTCAGGTGAGAGAGCGGCCTCGGCTACCGCCGACTTCTGATCCCGCTGCACCTCAGCACTGACCGATCGGACCCGGTCGATCGCCCGCCGGTGCGCGATCATCATCACCCAGGTAATCGCGCCTCCCTTGGCGGAGTCGAAGCGGGACGCGTTGCGCCACACCTCGAGCAGCACTTCCTGCGCGACCTCCTCGGATTGGGCCCGGTCTCTGAGCACTTTGCGGATTAGGCCGTATACCGGACCCGCCAGCCGGTCGTAGACCTGCTCGAACGCGTTCTGATCACCCCGGGCCACCTGCACGAGCAGCCAGTCCAGCTTCGTGTCGGCACTCCCCCCAGGGTCCGCGCCCGGCTCAGGTACGCGCTTTCCGCGTGTGTCCATACCATCCATTCGACACCCCATGGGAGGCAGATTGGTATCGCGGCGCACCGCGTCCTTCCTCATTGTCCCTGGCGTAGCGCTGACTAGCGCTGGGCCGTCATATCCGGACACCGCCGCTCCGGGCGGCGGCCAGGCGCAGCGGCCGGGCCCAATCCAGACACCGGTTACGATCGATCCGGTTTTTGCCGGACAAATCGTAACCGGTAAAAACCGCCAGACAGCGGATTTGGGTGGGCCAGGCGA